>JANLPK010000189.1:0-34423 GCA_031367205.1 Alphaproteobacteria bacterium | reverse complement strand
CGAGACGCCGCCGAAGATGCGGCGGTCGCGGGGGCCTGACCCGGCGTCACGGTTTTCTTGGGCGCCAATCCATGACAGCCTAGGGCTGGAGCGGGCCGGTTGAAGCGTCCGACCGATAGGGACGACCATGAGCGGCATCATCTTACACCACTATGACACCTCACCCTTCTCCGAGAAGGTGCGGGTGATGTTGGGTCTGAAGGACTTGGCTTGGTCCTCGGTTCAGACGCCCAACATGATGCCCAAGCCTGATCTTGTGCCGCTGACCGGGGGCTATCGCCGGGCACCGGTGATGCAGGTCGGGGCCGATATCTACTGCGACAGCCAACTGATCATGGCCGAGATTGAACGCCGTGCTCCGCAACCGCAGACCGCGCAAGGCTTGGGCTGGGCGGTGAACCTCTGGGCCGACAAACTCTTCTTCCAGACCACAGTGCCGATCATCTTTGCCGAGATCGGTCACATGACGCCGAAGGCCTTCTTCGAGGATCGCGAGAAGATGTCGGGTCGGCCCTTCGACATTGACGCGATGAACAAGGCGGCCCCGGCCATGAAGGGACAGTGGCGCGGCCATGCGTCTTGGATCGAGCAGGGCCTAGCCAATTCGCCGTATCTCACGGGCAAGGCACCGGGATTGGTGGATATTGCCGCCTTTATGAACATCTGGTGGCTGAGCGGGGCTCTCCGGGAGACCTATGCGGCGCTGACCGAAGGCTTTGTGCATCTGCCAGCCTGGCGCGCCCGGATGAAGGATATCGGCCACGGCACCCGTACCGAAATCACCGGTCAAGCGGCCCTGGATATAGCCCGCGACAGCGACCCCGGCCCCGCGCCCGCCCACGACGCCAATGATACCCTGGGCCTGGATCCCGGCGCAGCTGTGATTGTGATGGCCGACGATTATGGCCGTGACGCCATTGCTGGCAGTTTGGTGGCGGCCAACGCCGAGCGCGTGGTTATAGCCCGCGATGTCGAGGGCCTTGGACGTCTAAACCTGCATTTCCCGCGCACCGGCTTCATCGTCGTGGCCGGCGCCTGAACCTTAAGGAGAACCCCATGGAAGACCGCATCCAGGTCACCATCGAAGGCGGCGTCGCCGATGTTCGTTTGGTGCGTGCCGACAAGATGAACGCCCTCGACGACGCGATGTTTCAAGCCCTGATCGATACCGGCGAGCGGTTGAAGTCCGAAGCCGGGGTGCGAGTGATCGTGTTGTCAGGCGAGGGGCGCGCCTTCTGCGCCGGGCTCGACATGGGCAATTTCGGCAAGATGGCCTCGGGCGAGCGCAGTGGCGGGCAATCTTCCAGCGGCGGGAACTTGGTGACAGCCTCGCGCACGCCGGGCGGCTCCAACCGCGCGCAACATGCGGTAATGGTCTGGCGCGAACAGACCGTTCCGGTGATTGCGGCCATCCACGGCGTAGCGTTCGGCGGCGGGTTCCAACTGGCGCTCGGGGCCGATATTCGTTTTGTCACCGCCGACACACGGATGTCGGTGATGGAGATCAAGTGGGGCCTGGTGCCCGACATGGCCGGTCTGGTGCTGATGAAGCGGTTGGTGCGCGACGATGTGGCGCGCGAGCTCACCTATACCGGTCGTCAGTTCAACGGCGAGGAGGCCTTGCGGATCGGGTTCGCCACGCGGGTCTGCGAGGACCCGCGCGCCGAAGCTCTGGCCCTGGCCGCCGATATAGCGGCTAAGAACCCCCACGCGGTTCGCGCCGCCAAGCGGTTGCTGGATCTGGCCCCGGACGCCGATCAAGAAACCATCCTGAAGGAAGAGAGCCGCGAGCAAGTGGCTTTGATCGGGTCGCCCAATCAGGTGGAAGCGGTGATGTCCAACATGCAGAAGCGAGCGGCGGTCTACGCCGACTGATCATGATCACGCTCTATCACTGTGCCGATGCCCGCTCGTTTCGGGCGCTCTGGGCGTTGGAAGAACTGGGTATGCCTTATGAGCTCAAGCTGTTGCCGTTCCCACCGCGGGTTCTGGCGCGGGAATATCTGAAGGAGAACCCGCTGGGTACCATTCCGCTGTTGGTGGACGGCGAGACGCGGATGACCGAGTCGGCGGCCATTGTGCAGTATCTGGCCACTCGCGACGGACCCTCAGTGTTGTCCGTAGAGCCCGGCGACGCGGCCTATGGGGCATGGTTGAACGGTCTGCACTATGGCGAGGCGACACTCACCTTCCCGCAGACTCTGGTGCTGCGCTATACCCGGCTGGAGCCCAAGGAGCGGCGCAATCCGCAGGTGGCCGAGGATTACGGCAAGTGGTTCATCGCGCGGCTGCGTGGCCTGGAAGCCAAGCTGGCGACATCGGATTGGTATTGCGCCGGGCGCTTCACCGGAGCCGATATCTCTGTGGGTTACTCCCTGTTGCTGGCGACGACCCTTAATCTGGACGGCGGGTTTAGCCCGGCGATTGCCGCCTATTGGGCGCGGTTGCAGGCTCGCGACGGATTTCAGGCGGCCAAGCGATCTCAGGCCTCTGACTCCGCACCGAGCTGGCAATCCTGACCCCGTCTTTGCGCAAGTGAACCGGGTTGTCCCCCATCGCGGGCGCCTATAGGTTGGCGCACTTTCCATTGGCTAGGACCCGCCGCCCCCATGAGCGACGCCGAAAAACGCACCTTCACCGATGAAGAGGCCCTCCACTTCCACCGTTACCCAACGCCCGGGAAGATCGCGATTACAGCGACCAAGCCGATGGCGACTCAGCGTGACCTGAGTCTGGCCTATTCGCCTGGCGTTGCCGTGCCGGTTTTGAAGATCGCTGAAGATCCGGAAGCGGCCTACGACTACACCTCCAAGGGCAATCTGGTAGCGGTGATCTCCAACGGGACTGCCATCTTGGGCCTCGGCAATTTGGGTGCGCTGGCGTCGAAGCCGGTGATGGAGGGCAAGAGCGTGCTCTTCAAACGTTTCGCCGATGTGGACTCCATCGACATCGAGGTCTCGGCCACCGATCCCGACGAGATCATCACGGTGATCAAGAATATCGGCGTCACCTTCGGAGGCATCAATCTGGAGGACATCAAGAGCCCAGAGTGCTTCCGCATCGAGACCGAGCTGCAGGAGCTGCTCGACATTCCGGTGTTCCATGACGACCAACACGGCACAGCGATCATTTCGTCGGCCGGCCTGATCAATGCCTGCGCCATCACCGGGCGAGAGCTGAAGGACGTCAAGATCGTGCTCTGCGGCGCAGGTGCAGCAGGCATCGCATCGCTGGAATTGATGAAGGCCATGGGTGTGGCCCCCAGCAACTGTATCGCCGTGGATAATACTGGGGTGATCTATCGCGGCCGCACCGAGGGCATGAACCAGTGGAAGTCGGCCCATGCGGTGGACACTGATAAGCGCACCTTGGCAGAGGCTATGGTCGGGGCCGATGTGTTCCTGGGATTGTCGGTCAAGGGCGCGCTCACCCAGGACATGGTGAAATCTATGGCCCCCAATCCACTGATCTTCGCCATGGCCAATCCCGATCCCGAGATCACGCCGGAGGAGGTGCACGCCGTGCGTCCCGACGCCATCGTCGGCACCGGGCGGTCGGACTATCCCAACCAAGTCAATAACGTGCTGGGCTTCCCCTATATCTTCCGCGGCGCGCTCGACGTGCGCGCCCGGCGGGTGAACATGGAGATGAAGATTGCATGCGCCAACGCGCTGGCCCTGCTGGCGCGGGAAGACGTGCCCGACGAAGTCGCCGCCGCCTATGGGGTGCAGCTGAAGTTCGGCCCGGAATATATTATCCCCAGCCCATTCGATCCCAGGCTGATGGCCTATATCCCGCCGTTCGTCGCCCAGGCAGCCATGGACACCGGGGTGGCGCGTAAGCCCATCGCTGACATGGACGCCTACCGCGCCTCGCTCGCCCAGAGGCTCGATCCGACAGCGGGTTTCCTGCAAAAGCTGCAGGGTGCTGTTATGAAGTCCCCGAAGAAGCGGATCGTTTTTGCGGAGGGCGAAGAGGCCAGCGTAATCCGGGCGGCCTACGCCTTTGAGAGCGCCGGTCTCGGCCATGCGATCTTGGTGGGCCGCGAAGAGTTGGTGCGCGAGAACATGATCCTGGCGGGTCTCGATCCTGCCGATACGAAGCTCGAGGTGGTCAATGCTCGGCTCTCCCACCGCAATCCGGAGTATGTGGAATTCCTCTATGCCCGGCTGGCGCGGCAGGGTTACCTGAAGCGTGACGTGCAGCGGCTGATCAATCAAGATCGCAACGCCTTTGCCGCCTCAATGCTGGCGCTCGGCGATGCCGACGGCATGGTGACGGGTGTGACGCGATCCTATGACCAGGTTTTGGAAGAGGTGTTGCTGGTCATCGACCCGGAGCCGGAAGGCCGGATCTTGGGCATGAGTGTGCTGCTCTCGAAAAACCACACTCTGTTCATCGCCGACACCAACATCACCGAGATGCCCGAGGCTGACGAGCTGGTGGAAATTGCCTGCGAAGCGGCGCGGTCTGTGCGGATCTTGGGCTACACGCCGCGCGTCGCCTTCATGTCCTATTCGACCTTCGGCAACCCCATGGGCTTGCGTTCGGAGAAGGTGCGCGAGGCTGTGGCGATGCTCGATGACATGGACGATATCGACTTTGAATATGAAGGCGAAATGCCGCCTGAAGTGGCGCTCGACCCCGCCATGCGCGCCAACTATCCCTTCATGCGCCTGACCGGCCCGGCCAATGTGCTGATCATGCCGGCCATTCACTCGGCTGCGATCTCGACCCAACTGGTCCAGGCCTTGGGCGCGGCGACGGTCATCGGCCCGATCCTGCTGGGCCTGCAGAAATCGGTGCAGATCGCGCCGCTGTCAGCCTCGGTCTCCAAGATCCTGCAGATGGCCACCCTGGCCGCCTACGAACAAGACGTGGCGGAGGCTCAGCTTTGATCCTGGGCTTCCCCCTAAACTAACGGGTCGCGCACCAATGGGGTGAGGCGATCTGTCGTCTCGAACCTTCAAAAGGCGCGCAATGTCTGGCCTAAGCATCGGCATCGATTTCGGTACCACCAACACCGTTGTGGCCTTGGCCGGAGCGGAGGGTCCAGCTGTGCTGGCGAACTTCCCGGCACCGGAGGGCGACATCTTCGCCTTTCGCTCGGCGCTCTCGTTCCAGACCCCGCCCGATCGTCCCCGCGACCGCACGGTGGAGGCCGGGCCCTGGGCCATTGAGGCCTATGTGGAAGATCCGCTGGAGACGCGGTTCATCCAGTCCTTCAAGAGCTTTGCGGCTTCAGCCAGCTTCACCGAGACCCAGATTCTGGGGCGACGCTATGTGTTCGAAGACATGCTGTCGGCCTTCCTGCTGAAGCTGCGGGACCATGCCGGGGCGACCTTGGCCGAGTTGCCCAAGCGGGTGATCGTCGGGCGACCGGTGACCTTTGCGGGGGCCGCGCCCGATGAGGAGCTGGCGCTGAAGCGTTATGAGGCGGCCTTCGCACGGCTGGGATTTACCGAGATCCTCTATGCCTATGAGCCGGTGGGGGCCGCGTTCTTTTTCGCGCGGGAGCTCACCGAGGATGCCACCGTCCTGGTGGGCGATTTCGGCGGCGGCACCAGCGACTTCTCGATCATCCGTTTCACCCGCAGAAACGGCGAGATCCAGTCCACGCCGTTAGGACGCTCGGGCGTAGGTGTGGCGGGTGACGCCTTCGACTACCGGATCATCGACAATCTGGTGTCGCCGGCCCTGGGCAAGGGGTCGACCTACACCACCTTTGGCAAGCGGTTGCCGATCCCCAATCGCTACTATTCGGCCTTTGCCCGCTGGGACCAGTTGGCATTGATGCGGGCCGGCGGCGACATGCGCCAGATCCGCAAACTGGTTCGCGAAGCCGACGAGCCGGAAAAGATCGCGCGACTGGTGGAGACCCTGGATGAGAACTACGGCTATCAGCTCTATCGGTCGGTAAGCCGTTTGAAGGAGTCCTTGTCCGTCCAGGAGGTCGCGCCATTCCAATTTGCCGCTGGCTCTATCCATCTGGAGACCGAGGTGCGTCGCTCGCAGTTTGAGGGTTGGATCGCCCCGGAACTGACACGTATTGAGGGCGCGGTGGATGGGGCCTTGGCGGATGCCGGTCTGGACCGGGAGGGCATCGACCGCATCTTCCTCACCGGCGGCTCATCCCTCGTTCCCGCCGTGCGGGAGATTTTTACCCGGCGCTTTGACCCCGGTAAGATCGAGTCCGGCAGCGAGCTCGAATCCATCGCCTCAGGCCTAGCGCTGATGGGCCGGGAGCGGGATTTGGAGCGCTGGTGTCGGCGGGCTTAAAGCATCAGGCCGCCAACTCCCTAAGTGCCGCATTGGCGATGGTGAGTTTGGCAAAGGTCCAGGTGCCGCCGGCGGCTTCGATATCGGCCACGGCTTTGCGAGCCTGATCGGTCAGGTCGCGACGCTTGGCTGACCAAGCGGTAACTGCGGCCAAGGCCTGGGCGGTGTCGTGACCGGCCTGTTGGCTCTTGGTGAAGGCCATGATGGTTTGGGTGACGGCAGCTTGCTCTGAGAGCAGATCCTCCATCAAGCGGCGGATGGCCGTGCGTTCGAAATTGTCGGTGGCGCGGTAGTCGCCGGCCGCTTCCCGAAGGCGGTCGAAGGCGAAGACCTCACCGATCTTGTGATAGAGCCGCGCCACATTGGGCAATTGCCAGCTTGAGCCCTCGGCTAGGTCCACCAGATCGATGGCGGTGGTCAGCGGCTCGATGTGAGCCACCTGGCTGGCCAGGGCCTTAGGTGCGCCTGCGGCGACCAAGGCATTGATCTGAGCGGCGACGCGTTTCTGCTCGACAGGAGAGAGCACCTCAGCGCCGACCTTGCGAAGGGTGGCGGTGCCGTGGCCGTAGCGGTCGATCAGGGCTTGGACGTTGAGGCCCTCGCGGGCGGCACGCCGAGCTAGCCAGAAGGTCTCGCCGCGCAGGGTGTAGACGAGACCCTTATAAAGCGCGAGCTGGCCTTGGGCGGTAACCTCGCGGGTGACTTGACTGTCCAGCGCCGTGACGGCGTTCCAGAGCTTGGGCAGGTCCAGGATCGCCTTGGCGGCCTCATAGCCGACCACAAAGGCCTTAGCGTCGCAGGAGGCGGCGGTCATCAGCCGAGACGGGAAGGACGGGCCGCAGCGGTTGATCACGTCGTTGGCGACCACCGTGGCAATGATCTCGCGGCGCAGGCGGTGGCGTTTTAGGACCTCGGCATGTTTGGCCAGGTTCTTGGGGAAATAGTCCACCAGGACCTTCTCAAAATAGGGGTCATCCGGCGCGGTGGAAGACACCATGTCGTGGGAGAGTTCAAGCTTGCCATAGGCCAGGAGCACGGCCTCCTCCGGACGCGCCAAGCCATGACCGGCTTGTTTGCGCTCAGCGATCACCGCGGCGTCGGGCAACCCCTCCACCGTGCGATCCAGGCGTCCCACAGCTTCCAGTCCGGACATGAACCGCGCCTGGGCATCGAGGTCGCCCTTGGCATCCATATCCATCAGAGAGAGCGCCAGAGTCTGATCATAGTTGTGAGCCAGGACATGGCCGGCGACGTCAGTGGTCATGGATTTCAGGAGCTTGTTGCGACCTGGGCGGTCCAAGACGCCGGTGCGTTCAAGCATGCCGGTGGCGATCTTGATGTTGACCTCGTGATCGGAGCTGTCGACCCCGGCGCTATTGTCGATGGCGTCGGTGTTGATGCGTCCGCCGCGCAGGGCAAACTCAATGCGGCCGGCTTGGGTGAGGCCCAGATTGGCCCCTTCGCCCACCACCTTGACCCGCAGGTCGGCACCATTGACGCGCTGAGCATCGTTAGTTTTGTCGCCGGCTTGAGCGTGGCTCTCCGACTTGGCTTTCACATAGGTGCCGATGCCGCCGAGATAGAGCAGCTCGGCGGGGGCTTTCAGGATGGCAGTGAGGAGTTCAGCAGGGGTGACGCTCTCTGCTGTGATCTCCAACATGGCCCGCACTTCTTTGGACAGCGGGATAGACTTCAGGCTGCGCGGAAAGACGCCGCCACCCTTGGAGATTTTCTTGCGGTCATAGTCGTCCCAGGAGGAGCGGGGCAGCACGAACATCCGGGCTCGTTCTGCGTGTGAGATGGCCGTGTCGGGATCGGGATCTAGGAAGATATGGCGGTGGTCGAAGGCGGCCAGCAGCTTGGTCTTTTTGGAGAGCAACATGCCGTTGCCGAACACGTCGC
The DNA here is from genome assembly GCA_031367205.1 of Alphaproteobacteria bacterium. Classification (GTDB taxonomy): domain Bacteria; phylum Pseudomonadota; class Alphaproteobacteria; order Caulobacterales; family Caulobacteraceae; genus Phenylobacterium. The sequence goes on along the minus strand of JANLPK010000189.1, from coordinate 26,242 downwards.
CCGACATGTCGCCGACACCGACCACGGTGAAGGGCTCGCTCTGGATGTCCTTGCCCAGTTCGCGGAAGTGACGCTTGACAGCCTCCCAGGCACCGCGCGCAGTTATGCCCATGACCTTGTGGTCGTAGCCCACCGACCCGCCCGACGCGAAGGCATCGGAGAGCCAGAATCCGTAGCTATCGGCGATGCCGTTGGCGATGTCAGAGAAGGTGGCCGTGCCCTTGTCGGCGGCGACCACCAGGTAAGGATCATCCCCATCGTGGACTACCACATTGGCGGGATGGACCACCTTGCCGTCGGGGGTGAGGTTGTCGGTGATGTCCAGCAGCCCCTGCAGGAAGGTGGTGTAGGCGCGAATGCCCTCCGTGCGGATCGCGTCTTGGCTGCCGCCCTTGGGGAGTTGCTTGGGATAGAACCCACCCTTGGAGCCGACGGGCACGATCACCGCGTTCTTGACCTGTTGCGCCTTCACAAGACCGAGCACCTCGGTGCGGAAGTCATCGCGGCGGTCGCTCCAGCGCAGGCCGCCACGGGCAACTGGGCCGAACCGTAGATGGACACCTTCCACATGGGTCGCCCAGACAAAGATCTCGCGATACGGCTTGGGTAAGGGCAAGTCCGCCAGTTCGGGCGAGGCGACCTTGAAACTGATGTAGGCCTTAGGCAGACCGTCTTCGCCGGGTTGGAAATAGTTGGTCCGCTGGATGGCATCCACCAACAGAGCAATTCGGCGCAGGACCCGGTCGTCGTCAAGGCTCTCGACCTCTTGCAGGGCTTGGGTGATCTTGCCCATGACCTCTGCGGCCTGAGCTCGACGCTTGGCGAGGTCGTTGCCCTTGGCGGGTTGGAACTTGGTGCGGAAAAGGTCGAGGATCAGCCGGGTCACCTCGGGATTAGCCGCTAGGGCGGTTTCCTGGACGCGCTGGCTGGGGTCGAGCCCTGACTGCTGGCGATGCCGCGCCAGGGCTCGAATCAGAGCCGCATCGCGCCAGGAGATTGAAAGCTCGAGCACCAAGCGGTTGAAGCCGTCATTCTCGGTGGCGCCGGTCCAGACGGCGGTGAAAGCGTCTTCGAAGGCGGCCCTGACCTCGTCGAACACCAGATCGCCGCCCATCTCATCGAGCAGGTCGAAGTCATGGATCCAGACAACGGTTTGGTCTTTGCGCTGGATCGGTGATCCGGTCTCGACCATGGCCTTGAGGCCCATGTTTTCCAAGATCGGCAGGACGTCGGCCAAGGGGGCCGGAGTGCCCGGCCGATAAAGCTTGAAGCGGAACTGGGTCTTACGGTCGCCGTCCTTGCGATAGGCGCGGACGCGGACGGAATCGGCGGGACCCATGGCCTCGATCTGCGCCAAGTCGGCGAGGGACTCATCGGTACTATAGGTTTCGCGATAGCCGGCGGGGAAGGCCTCGCCATAGCGCGAAAGAACATCCATCACCTCGGCGGTGGGACGCCCTGTGGCGCGGACGGACTGCGAGAAGCGGTCCTCCCAGGTCCGAGCGGCTGTCGCGATGTCGGCCTCGATGGCACGGAGGTCCGGATCGGCATGCTCGCCTGGTGTGAAGCCGACGATGAAATGCACCCGCGCCAAGGGCGCGTCGGAGAAGTGCGGATAATAGGCGGAAATCCGGCCTCCATAGGCCTTGGCCAACAGATCCCCGGCCTTGGCGCGCAGTTCGGAATCGTAGCGCTCGCGCGGCACATACATCATCACCGAGGCGAACCGGTCATAGGTGTCGCGCCGTTCGAAGAGGCGGACGCGGGGGCGATCATAGAGGTGCAGGGTCGCCTGGGAGATGGCCAGCAAGTCGGCCTCTGAGGCCTGGAAAAGCTCGTCGCGCGGATGGTTTTCGACGATATTTTTCAGGCGCTTCTCGTTGTGGCTGCCCGGCAGCGCGCCGGACTTGGCCAATACGGCGGCCAGCTTGGCGCGGATCAGCGGCACCTCATTGGCGGGCTTGTCATAGGCCTCCGCCGTGAACAGGCCCACGAACCGGACCTCGCCCGAGGGCTTGCCGTCAGGGCCGTAGGTCTTGATGCCCACATAGTCCATATAGCCGCGCCGATGAACCAGACTGCGGACATTCGACTTGGCAACCATGACCGTGGGATCGGCCAGCCGTTTGCGAATTTGAGCCGAGAGCACCGCAGGCTCTGAGGTGCGTCTCAGGATTGTCCGCTCAGGATCGCGCAGGACCCCCAGCCCGCCTTGCGGCTGGAACAACGGTTCCTCGGAGGCATAGTCTCCGTTGGGTTTGCGAGGGTATTGGTAGACCCGCGCGCCGAGATAAACGAAGTGCTCATCCTTCAGCCAACCCAAGAAGGCGACATCCTCATCACGCGCCATCCGCTCAGCCTTGCCTGTGAGGAGGCGGGCATCGAGCTCTGCCACGGTGGCAGCCATGAGTTTGAGCATGGCAGGGAAGTCATCGACAGCGGCGCGAACGTCGGTGAGGGCGGCCTTGATACCCTTAAGTAAAGCCGCCTCTCGGTCAGCACCGACGCGGTCCAGTATGACCTGGATCATCGATTCTGTGGTGGCGGTGCCACCGGCGGAGCGCACCCCCGCCGTGTCGCGGCTGATCGAAACAATCGGATGGAACATGGCGCGGACGGAGAGCCCTTGTTCGGCAATTTCACCCATGACGCTATCGACGAGGAAAGGGGCGTCGGGTTGGATGATTTCCAGTCGCTCTAGCCCAGGCATCCCTGGAACGGAGGTCAATCGCACGGTTGGAGCTCTACCTTTTCGAATGGCCCCAAATGACCAGAAGTCAGCGAGAGTCGCGGCCAATTGCTCGGTTGAGAGCTCCGGAACCTCGTCAGTGACGGCATCCTTGGCCGCCTGGTCGATGAAGGTCTTGGCCGCTGGATCACCCACCAGCTTGGCAAAGGCCGACTTCAGCGACGGCGTCGCTTTGGAGGAACTGCTCATAGGGCGATCCTGCATGTCTTGAGGGTGGCGGCTGCGAAAACGCCGCCGGAGGAGAGTGTCCGGCGGCGCCTGAGCCCGCCTTCGGGGAGGGGCGAGCCGCTCGGGTTGCGCGACGTCCAGGGGCTGGAGGGACGGTCGCTCATTTCGCGCGAGCCTGACTTAGATAGGTGCTGAAGCGCCAAGTTTAAGACCCTCTCCGAGCTTTGGCTTCACGCTTTTGTGAGGTCAGGTGTCAGGGGTTTGGACGCGGAGAGTTTTCCTGGGGAGCCATCCGCAGATAGGAGCACAGCTAGCCATCGGGAACCCTCGAATTGGGCACTAACTACCATGACGATCACGGTAAGCGGCGTTGAGAGGAACATCCCGGCCACGCCCCAGACTGCGCCCCAAAATGCCAGACCTAACAGCACCACCACAGGATCGATGTTCAAACTGTCGCCTTGCATTCGAGGCAAGATCACATTGCCGGTGATGAAATGCAGCGACATCAGGATTGAGATCAGGATGACCGCATGGTCTAGGGCAGCGAACTGAACCAGGGCGAAAATCGACGGTGCCAGAATGCCGACGGCACCGCCGACAATGGGGATATAGGCAGCGATGAAAATCAAGAACGCCCAGAATAGAGCGTTGTCCAAACCAAGCAGACTCATGGCGACCCATGATCCCGCGGCGATCATCAGACCGGTGATGGTCTGGACCCACAGATATTGCTCGATCCCATTGCGAATGCTCTGAAAGGCTCCGAAAGCTTCGCGGCGCTCCGCCCGGGTTTTGGACAGATTGATCATCTTGCGCTCAAAACCCCGTCGTGAGGCGAGGATAAAGCCAAGATAAATTAGAATGAGAACGGCATTCGAGGCGAAAGCTTGGAATCCCTTGGCCACCTCGCCCAAGTACTTACTGGGATTTAGCCGGGTAAGCAGCTGGTCAATGGTCGGGACGGTTTGCAAGTGTGTGGCGGCGGCGATCTTGGCAAGCAAGTCGTCCAGCCGCGGGGTGTAGCTGATCAGTTTCGATGCGATGGTGGTGGCGTTGTCGGCCACGACAAAGAGCGCGCCGCCGAACAAAAGGATCGGCAGCAACACGGCGATCAACTGAGCGATCCGCGCATTGACCCAAGGTAGCCGACGCTTCAAGACCCTGGCGAAGCCGTCGATGACGATGGCAAGAAAGAGGGCCATGGCAGGTGGGGTCAGAATATCCGCCGACCAGATCAGGGTCGCGCCGACAGCAATGGTCGCCAAAATCACCAGGCAGACTCGCGCGCTGTCGGAGTTTTCTGACGATGCGGTCATGGCGGCAAGGTCCCGATTCGACCGTGAGCCGAAAAGGCGCGACTCACTCGTTCAGTGTCGGCTGAAGATTGTTAAGACTTTGCAATCTTCGCGGACGCTGGCGGTCCGCCCTCGGTGCCGCTAACCTCAAGGTGAGATAGTTGAACATACAAGGATATCCTGATGGCCGATGATGGCGTCATGATCGGCTTCTCCGATCACCTGGAATTGCTAAGGCTGGACCGTGCCAATCGTCACGGCTTGGTCGCCGGGGCCACGGGGACGGGCAAGACCGTGACCTTACAGAGCCTAGCCCAAGGGTTTTCCGACGCCGGGGTTCCGGTGTTCGCAGCCGATGTGAAGGGAGATCTCTGCGGTATTGCCGCAGCCGGTGTGCCCAATGAGAAGTTGCTGGCTCGCGCGAAGGCCATGAACCTGGAACTGCACCCCCGTGCGGCCCCCGTGGTGTTTTGGGACCTGTTCGGCGAGGCAGGTCATCCGGTGCGCGCCACGGTGTCTGAGATGGGGCCGCTGCTGATCTCTCGCATGTTGGAGCTCAACGATGTGCAGGAGGGTGTTCTCACCGTCGTCTTCCATGCCGCCGATGAAGAAGGTCTGTTGCTGCTCGATCTGAAGGATTTGCAGGCCGCGCTCACCTACACCTCCGAACATGCGGCCGAGCTTGGGGCCAAATACGGCAATGTTGCTCCGGCGACAGTAGCGACTATTCAGCGCAAACTGTTGGTGCTGGAAGATCAGGGAGGAGCCAAACTCTTCGGCGAGCCCGCCTTAGCCCTCAGCGACCTGATGCGCACCGACCGCACCGGCCTAGGCTATGTCAACATCCTGGCGGCGGACAAGCTGATCGCCAATCCCCGGCTCTATGCGACCTTTTTGCTCTGGCTGATGAGCGAGCTCTTTGAAGAATTGCCTGAGGTAGGTGATCCGGAGAAGCCCAAGCTGGTCTTCTTCTTTGACGAAGCCCACCTGTTGTTTCGCGATGCACCTAAGCCGCTGCTAGAGAAGGTCGAGCAGGTGGTGCGCTTGATCCGCTCCAAGGGCGTCGGCGTCTATTTCGTGACCCAGAATCCGGCGGATATTCCCGAGACCGTCCTTGGGCAATTGGGCAACCGGGTCGAACACGCCTTGCGCGCCTATACGCCGGTAGAACAGCGCGGCCTGCGCGCCGCCGCTGACAGTTTCCGGGCCAATCCGGCCTTCGATACCGCACAGGCTATTCAAGCACTGGGGGTTGGGGAGGCCTTGGTGTCGGTTCTCGATGAACGCGGGGCCCCGACCATGGTGCAAAAGACCATGATCCGCCCGCCCAATTCACGGATTGGTCCTCTAACATCGCAAGAGCGTCTGGCCGTCATCGCAGGAAGTCCGGTCCACGGCATCTACGACACGACACATGATCGAGAGTCTGCCTATGAGGTCTTGCAGGCCAGGGCTCAGGCTGCGGTGGCGCAGGCCCACGGTGAAGAGGCGCAGACCCCTGCAGTGGTCACGCGTGTCACGCGACCCTCCGGCCGCCAGTCTATGCTGGAGACCTTCGCTAAGCAGCTCATTCGCACCGTCGCGGCGACAGCAGGACGGGAGATCATCCGGGGGATGTTGGGGGGATTGAAGCGGCGTCGGTAACAACGGGGGCAGCTGTCGCGCCTGGGCGGAACGGTAGCAGCAGGGTCGCGGTTAGACCCCCTCCCGGAGTGTTGGCGAGATGAGCACAGCCACCGGCCTGACGCGCGAAATCGTAGACTTGAGCCAGACCAAAGCCGGTCCCCTTGCCGTTTTCCTTTGTGGTGAAGAAGGGCGTGAAGGCTCGGGCAAGAACCTCAGTAGACATACCCGGCCCGGAGTCGGAGACGTCCACAGCGGCATAGGTTCCCCCCGCCAGGTCCGAGATTTCGTTGTCCGCAAGGACACGATGGCAGACTGAGATATTGATCTCGCCGGGTCCCCCCACCGCATCCTTGGCATTGACCACAAGGTTTATCAGGGCAGATTCAAATTGCGCCGGGTCGAGCAAACAGGGTTCCAAGTCGGGTTCTCGGGTGACATTGAGGTCAATGCTTTCGCCGAGAAATATCCGGAGCAAGGGTTCGACTTGCGCGACCAGGACGCCGACATCGTAGGGTGCCGACTGTTGATCTTGGCGGCGCGCGAAGGCCAGGATTTGCCGCGTGAGGGTCTCGCCTCGGCGCCCAGCGGTCAAAGCTGCCGTGGCCAACCGTGCGACCCGCTCGGTGTCCGTGGGGTCCTTTAGGATCATATCCAAACCGCCGATAATGACGGTGAGCAGATTGTTGAAATCGTGCGCCACGCCGCCCGCCAGTCGCCCCAGAGCCTCGAGCTTTCGAGAGTGTGATGGGCTACTCTCCTGGGGCTCAGTCATTGTCAGGCTGGGCTCGGCGCAACGCGGTCAACCATAGTGTCGAACGCCGCCCAAAACTGATTTCGCCGGTCGTCCGTCTCCATCAGGATTTCGTGCTCGGCTCCCTCAACCTTAACGACGCGACCATCGGGTAGGTTCTTCGCGGCTGCAAGCTGAGCGCCGGGGGTCACCAGTTTGTCGTCACCTGCGGAGACAATCACCAGGGGACAGGTCACCCCGGCGAGGTTCTCCGGGTGGGCCAAGTCGCGCGTGGCCGTAAGCGCAAAATCCATCCAACCCCAAGTCGGGGCGGCAATCACTAGGTCATGGTTGGCATCGATTTGGCCGCGATAGATGTCGAAGCGTGCGCGGTCATGGGTCAGGACATTAGCCTCAAATGCCGCTTTGTAAGGGTCGCCAACCGGCGGGACTGCATATTCCTCCCGCCGCCCAATCAGGAGGTTGAATTTCAAGATTTGAGCGGCGAAGGGCGGCAGGTTCAGCCCCAGCATCGGCGCACAGAGCACGCTGCCAGCGAAGCGCACCGCCTCACCCTTGGCCAGCGAAAGCAGGGTCAGGCAACCGCCCATGGAGTGGCCCACCGCGATCCACGGTTTGGGCATCTGCGCCTCGAAAGTGCCCAGCATGGCGTGATAGTCATCCACATAGGTCTGGGCGTCGATGGCGTGGCTCTTCAGGCGATTTGGCAAGTTGCGATGGGAAAGCCCCTGGCCGCGCCACTCATTGACCAGCACCACGAAGCCGCGCGCCATGAGATCATTGATCACCTCAAAGTATTTCTCGATGGGCTCGGTGTGACCCGAGGACAGCACCACGGTTCCGCGTGGTGATCCCAGCGGGGTAAACAGACCCGCGCGCAGCTGCGCGCCGTCCTTGCCTTTGAACCAATAAGCGTCACCGCCAAGGGGTTTGGGCGCGGCGGGGGTGATGGTCCACGGGGCAAGTTCAGGCATGGGGGAGTCCTTAGGCAAAACGGGAAAACAGCGCCTGGATCTGGGGCATTAGAGACATGGCAAGCGACATATCCGAGAGATGTAGTCGCCCGGTGATGGCCGCCGTCATCGGGTTTAGCTTGCCCTTGCCGAGCGCCTCGAGGTCACGCCGAGAGACTCGCACGGTGAGGTCAGCTGGCTTGTCATCATTGCTGATCACATTGCCCGCGACATGGACGAACCCCTCGCCCTTGAGGTCGAGCTTGATGGATTGTGCAAGTCCGGGCACCCCGACCAGGGCCTGGCGAACCTTGTCTGTCAGTTGCTCAAGGGGTGTCACGAAGCCTCCACGTCGAAATCGCAATCGACATTCGCCCGTGGACGGGCCGATGTAAACGACCCAGCTTAGAGCGGCTTCTGGAACTTCAAAGTCATGCGGTCGCTCTCGCCTATGGCTACATACTTGGTGTGGTCAAAGGTCGGATCGTCGGGCTGGCCCCTGGGTGAGGACCGAAGGGTCGGCGGCAAGGTCCAGACTCCGAATGGGTGGTCCTTGGTGTCGGCGGGATTGGCATTGATCTCGCTGCTCGCCAGCAACTTAAAGCCGGCTTCTTCGGCCAGCTTGATGGCGTAGGCCTGTTGCACGTAGCCGTTGGTGGCCAAGACGTCCTGGATCTCGCCCGGCTCAGCGCGATGCTCCTCGACGCCCAGGACGCCACCGGGCCTTAGGGCTGCCAATGCATCATGGAAGGCCTTTTCCGCAATCCCTGCAGCCATCCAATTGTGCATGTTCCGCAGGAAGAGCACCAAATCAAGGCTGGCGGGGGGAGCCAGCGGACCGCTGCTTGGGCCAAAAGTGGTGGCCTGCACTTCGCCATAGAGCTTACGGCGGTCGTGCAGACGTCGGTGAAGCGCGGCAACAACAGTCCGCGAGGCGTCATCGGCAGTGGGGACGTCAGCCATAATGAGGTGTCCTCCTGATGACGCTAGAAGGGGGGCGAGTATGTCGGTGTACCAACCTGAGCCCGGCCAGACCTCCAAAACCGCTTGCCGGGGCGTTAGGCCCCAGAAGGAGAGACTCTCAAGGGGATGGCGAAAACGGTCCCGGGTTCGATCAGCCGCTTCGCGCCAGGTTCCCGCAACAGCTTGGCTGATGCTTTTGGGCCGATCAGGCTTAGGACTTTGCCCGCAGGCACTGAGCGACGCGGCAGCTAGGAGGAGGCCGCGTCGCGAGATGTCGGTGGGGCCGGCGGCGGAACACGTCATGGGCTGAGCCTATAGCCACAGGCCAGGCTGGCAAGATGACGATGGGATTTTGCAAGCCCCTTGAACGCGCAAATGGCGTGCCCATCTAGGTTTCGAAGGTGCTGGATTTTCGGGCCTTCCGGGACGCTCGCGGCTTCGGCGCGTGTGGAACGAACCTCAGAACGCAACCTTGCTTATGCAAAGAAGGACACTCATGCGTACCATCGACTTTACCCCCCTCTATCGCTCCGCCGTGGGTTTCGACCGTCTGGCGAAATTGTTGGAAACTGCGTCGGCTGACGCCGCAGCCGGATATCCACCTTACAACATTGAACGCACAGCCGATGACGCCTATCGCGTTGAAATCGCTGTCGCCGGTTTCCGGCCCGAGGAATTGTCCATCGAGGTAAAAGAAAACCTGCTGACTGTCCAAGGCCGCAAAGCCGCCAATGAAGACCAACGTCGTTTCCTGCATCGCGGATTGGCGGAACGGGACTTTGAGCGTCGATTCCAATTGGCCGACTACGTGCTGGTGCGAGACGCCAAGCTGGCTGACGGGCTGTTGTCGATCACCCTGCAGCGCGAGTTGCCCGAGGCGCTAAAGCCGCGGCGGATCGAGATTACAACCGCGCCGACTGTCGGCACTCTGATCGAAGGTGAGGCCGCCGCCTAGACACATTTCCAACAGCAGGCGGCGTGTTGTGCGTCGCCTGTTCGTTTAGGACGCAAGGGCCGCGACCGCGTCGTCAAAGCCAAGCGCAGACGAACCATCGACATCGCGCAGTCCGGCGTCCGTGAGTTTAGCTCCGCGGAGGTCACAGCCCCGCAGATCGGCGCCATCAAGGGTGGCTGAGGTCATGTCGGTGCTGAGTGCTGAGGCATAACGCAAGCAGGAGCGTTCCATTGAGGCCTTGGTGCTGCGAGCGCCCAAAGGGAGCGGCGATAGATCGGCCTTTGCCAAATTGGTCTTGGTCATGTTTGCACCGACCAGTCGTGCGCCGCGCAAGTCGGCTTGGCAAAGCCGGGCACCCCGAAGATCGGCCCCTTCAAGATTGGCCCCTTGCAGGTGGCAACTCGATAGATCCATGCCCATCATATTGGCATCCTTGGCACTCATGGCCGTGAGCTTCAGGCCAGCGAGTTTGTCGCCGAGCGGGCGCATATCCTCCCGGTCGAAATTGGCGGGTTGGCCTTGCTTGCCCCCGGTGGTGACCCACGCGTGGTTCGACTGGGCCCGCGCCCAGAGCTCCGGCATGCGGGCCTCAGCGTCTTCCGAAGGGGCCTGGACAACGCCGGTCATGTTGGTGGCGCTGGAGGTTCTGGCACTGCGAACATCGACGCCGCCCATGGCAGCGTAGGACAGGTTCGTGCCCTCCAAATTCGCCCCGGCGACATTTGCGCCGTCTAGGATCGCCCCGGTCATATTGGCGTCTTTGAGATTTGCCCCGGTAAGGGTCGCCCCTTTGAGCGAACAGTCGCTGAAATCAGCTGCGAAGGCGGTGGCGTCGTTCATCTGGACGCCGTCAAGCGTTGCCCCCATCAAGACAGCGCTATCGAGCTGACCTTCCCGGGAGGCGTGGGTCAAGGAAGACAGGCCTTTGCTGGGGTGGGGAATGGCGATCTGACCGACGCGGAAATCAGCTTGAGTTAAGTCAGCCTGGGTGAGGTTGGCACCCCGCAGACAGGCTCCACGTAGGTCGGCGCGAACCAATCTGGCCCCGCGCAGGTCAGCGTTGCGTAGGTCGGCCCCAAACAGATTTGCCCGCTCCAGATTGGCACCGGCCAAGCGGGTTCCGTCTAAGATGGACCCCGAAAAATCAGCTTCCGTCAAATTACGCCCGACCAGGTTGAACCCCGAAAGGTCCACGAATTTCAGCACCGCGCGCCGTCCGCCGGGGCGTCCCGTAGCGAATTTTTCGTGCGCGCCGAGGATCATCTCGACCTCGCCGGCCGACAACCTTCGCCGACCGGTTAGTGCAACACTAGTCATGTCAGTTCCAAGTCCGTTTCAAGTCTGGCCAGGATCAAGGCTTTGTTTAGACTAATAGAAACGACGGAACCGTTAACGTGACTTTGGGTCACGCGGCGATGTTTTGAGCCATGTTTGTGCCCGGGAGACGGGCGCCTCTTAGACTTGCGCCTGCGAGATCAACGGACAGCCGTCGCCCCTGCCTCAGTTGCAGCGGACCGAGATTGGCCCCGGTCAGATCAGACCCGTCGAGTTTGCAGTTGGTCAATTGCGCGCCGCGCAAGTCGGCATTGCGCAGATTGCAGGCCCGAAGGTCGGCCCCTTGTAGGTTCGCGCCCTGCATTTGCACCCCCTCTAGGTCCAATGCATAGAAAATCGCATTTCGCGCCGAGAGTGCCGTCAGGGTTAGACCGGCCAATTGGGTCAGCCCGCGAAGGTCTGCGCCGTCGAAGGCGTAAGTCGAGCCTTCTCGCCCGTTTGATCGGCACCAAGTCGCGTGATCTTGCAACAGGCTGAGGTAGGTTTGACCCGGCGGTGCTTGGCTTTGGAGCTCATCGCTGAGCACCCCGGCCATGTCAGCCCCATGAATATTCCAACCCCTTGTCACCGCGCCCATCAGGACGACTTCGCGCATATCAGCGCCCTGGAGGTCGGTGCCGGTTAGGTTCGCGGCGGCTAGATCGGCCCCAGTCATCGCCGAGCCACTCAGATTAGCTCGCGCAAGATTGGCACCTCGCAGCAAGGCGTTGGTGAAGTCCGCTCGGATAGCCAAGATTCCGGCCAAGCGGGATCGCTCCAAGCTCGCGCCGGCGAAAACGGCGGGAAGACCCGCACCGCCGGTTGGTCTAACCTGCGACCTTCGAATTCCACGAAAGTCGATTTCGGCAAACGCTAAGCCTTCTCGTAGATCGGCCTCGAATAGATCGACCTCGGTGAGATCGGCATCGCTGAGACAAGCGCCGCGTAGGTCGGCCCGTCGTAGGGACGCGCCGCTTAAGTCGGCGCCCCGCAGGTCGCTTCGGTGGAAGTTAGCGTTGTCGAGCTTTGCTCCGCGCAGCAAACAGGTCGCGAGTTTGGCTCCGGTGAAATCGGCATCCACGAGATTGCGGCCGCGCAAATCCACAGCGGAGAGATCCTTCAAGGCGAAGTGGGCTCGGATGCCGCCGGGTTTACCCAGTATCAAACGTTCGTGGCGGTCGCAGATCGCGTCAGCCTGGGCTTGATCAAGCCGCTCCAGGTCGCTCGAGGTGAAGGGTTCGGGAGGCATTAGCGGGATATGGTCTAACTCCCAAGCCGCCCGGAGTGGGTTACAGAGAACAAGCCCGTAGGAGATTGCTCATGGTCCGCCGACCATTCCTGTTGCTCGTTGGACGCAGGATTAGCCGGTCCGACTTAAAATGCGGTGTGCCGGAGTGGTGAACCCGGCGTTTAGACTTTCGCTCAAGTCGCGGGCCGATAATCGGCATAGAGGTAGGCGGCCTCCTGCGCCAAGACCGCCTTTCGGACACTTATTCCGGCGCGGACTAGGCAGGCCTCACCCTTGCCTGCCGCGAATTGCGACGGATCCGAACAGGCCACCTCCACGGTGGCGACGCCCGCGTCTCGTAGTTGTTCAGAGCAGGAAACGCCGCCCCTCGACCGACGTGCACAAGGTTCCAGGGTAACGAATGCCGTGGCGCCTCGGGCCTTGGGGCCCGCTTGAGCGAGCGCGAGTTCCTCGGCATGAGGATGTCCACCGAGTCCGGTGACACCCTCGCCGACGACTTGACCATCGCAGACAATGACGCACCCCACACTGGGGTTGTCGCCCGTTTGGCCCAGATGGCGTTCGGCTAGGGCGATCGCCCGCCGCATCATAGCCTGATCCTGGGGAGGAATATCCAAACTCAAGCGCTCGGCAGCTGTTGGGCGCGATCGGCATCAAGGTATCTCGCCGAGGTTGGTTTCAGGTCGGCATCAAGGTCAATCACCAGAGGATTTCCCGTGGGAATCTCAAGATCGACAATTGCGTGGTCGGCGATGGTATAGAGCAGCTTGACGATGGCGCGCAGGGAATTGCCGTGAGCCGCGACCAGAACCGTTTCACCTTTGCGCAGTTGCGGCGCGATCTGATCATTCCAGTAGGGTGCTACCCGTTCAAGTGTGGTTTTCAAGCTCTCGGTGTCGGGCAAGACCGCGCCCGCATAGCGGCGATCCTTGCTGAAATCGTACTCGCTGTCCGCAGCCAAAGGTGGCGGGGGAATATCGTAGGAGCGTCGCCAAATTTTGACCTGGTCAGCACCATGCTTGGCCGCAGTATCGGCCTTGTTGAGTCCTGTTAGGCCGCCGTAGTGGCGCTCATTCAACCGCCAGTCTTTGATCTCCGGAACATAGACCTGATCGGCGCTGGTCAAGGCCAGCCACAAAGTGCGGATGGCTCGGGTCAGGACGGAGGTAAAGGCGCGGTCGATCTGGATATTGGCGGCCTTGATCAATTCACCACCCTTGCGCGCCTGCGCTTCGCCCTCCGGCGTGAGGTCGACATCCACCCAGCCGGTGAAGCGGTCATCCAGGTTCCAGCGGCTCTGGCCGTGACGCAGCAGGATCAGGGTCGGCATAGGGGCAGATCTCCGGTATATCGCTGAGCGGGCTAGGGCGCTCAACCGATATCGTCAAGGCTTGCCCGACGTGACTCTGGCCCCAGAGGATTGCAACCGCTATATGCCTCAGGACATGCTTGATCGACTCTTCCTTCCCGTCTTAGCGCTATTTGCCATTGCCATGATCGGCTTGGCTATGATCTGGCCGCAGGGGCTTGGTGCGCGGTCGCCGGGCGGATTCGGCTCATTGCCCGTGCAACAGACACCCCAAATGCAAGCAGCCATGAAGCGGGAGGCAGAGGCCTCCAACAAGCGCATCAGCCAAGCACGGCAGGCGATCACCGATTTGCAGACTCAATCGATTGCGCCGACCCAGTGACCGAGTTTGACGCCATAGCCGTTGGGCGGCGGGTCTTGATGGCAGAGTCTGAGGCGCTTGCGCTTCAAGCACGGTCGCTCGATGACGGGTTCTCGCGCGCAGTCGATGTCTTGCACGCCGCTAAGGGACGGATCATCTGCACTGGGATCGGCAAGTCAGGGCACGTGGGACGCAAGATCGCGGCCACCTTTGCGTCGACCGGTGCACCGGCCTTCTTCGTCCATGCCAATGAAGCCAGCCACGGCGATCTGGGGATGATCGTCGAGGGCGATGTTGTGTTGTGCCTGTCCAAGTCAGGCGAGAACCAAGAGCTGTCTGATGTGCTGATCCACGCCAAACGCTTTGGGGTTCCGTTGATCGCCCTGACGGCAGCTCCTCAGAGCGCGCTCGGCAAGGCAGCTGATATTGTGTTGTTGCTGGCCGATGCTGCGGAGGCCACTGCCGAAGTTCGCGCGCCGACCACCTCAACGACTCTACAGATCGCGCTCGGCGACGCCTTGGCGGTGGCATTGTTGGAACGACGCGGCTTTACGGCCAAGGACTTCAAGACCTTCCATCCCGGCGGCAAGCTGGGGGCCATGTTGCGGACCGTCGCAGATCTGATGCACGGGGCCGACGAGCTTCCGCTTGTCGACCTGAATGCGCCCATGTCTGAGGCGCTGCTGGCCATGACCGGCAAGAGTTTTGGTATTGTGGGCGTAGTCGGGCCGGATGGCGACCTGCGCGGCGTGATCACGGACGGCGATCTGCGGCGACATCTGGACGGATTGATGACGCACACAGCCGGTGAAGTGATGACGCCGGGACCGAAGAAGACCGCCCCGCCGGGTATGCTGGCGGCTGAGGCGCTGGTCCTGATGAGTGATCCTTTGCCGATGGTTACGGTATTGTTTGTCGTTAAGGGGGGGCGACCGATCGGTATATTGCGTATTCACGACCTGATACGCGCCGGAGTTTGAACCCAATCATCTGCTCAGCGTTGGGTTGGTCTTAACGGGTCGGGGCCCTTAAGAACTTGCGTCAATAGGAGTCGCCATGCTGTCTGTCCCACGCGCCGAAATCGCCATCCAAACCACAGACTTTGAGAATTTTCCGCTGGTGAAGGCCACTGGGTTCCGAGAGTATGACGCTCGATGGTTGTTTGGTCCCGAGATCAATTTGCTGGGCATCGAAGCCCTTGGCTTAGGTCTTGGTACCTACATCCATGAACTGGGCCAAAAGCGCATTGTGGTGGGCCATGACTTTCGGTCCTATTCTCAGTCGATCAAACAAGCCCTGACGCTGGGTCTCATGGCGGCGGGTTGCGAAGTGTTGGACATTGGCTTGGCGCTATCGCCGGTGGCCTATTTCGCGCAATTCGACTTGGACGCGCCCTGTGTGGCGATGGTCACCGCCAGTCACAATGAGAACGGCTGGACCGGCGTCAAGATGGGAGCCCAGCGGCCATTGACCTTTGGGCCCGACGAAATGGGTCGCCTGAAGGAGATCGTGCTCAGTGGAACATGGGTCGCGAGGCCAGGCGGCAGCCTGACCCATGTGGACGGTGTCGCAGAACGCTATATCGCCGATGTTGCCTCCAAGATTCAGCTGCAGCGTCCGCTCAAAGTGATCTGCGCCTGCGGCAACGGCACGGCTGGGGCGTTCGCGCCGGACGCACTGCGGAAAATGGGCGTCGCGGTGGTCTATGAAATGGACTGCGACCTGGATTGGACCTTCCCGCGCTACAATCCCAATCCGGAAGACCATCACATGCTCTCAGAAATGAGCAAGGCGGTGCGTGACTATGGCGCTGACATCGCGCTCGGTTTTGACGGCGACGGTGACCGTTGCGGCGTGGTGGATGACACCGGTGAAGAGATATTTGCTGACAAGATCGGCTTGATGCTTGCCCGGGACCTTTCGGCCTTACACAAGGATGCCACATTCATTGTGGACGTGAAATCCACGGGCTTGTTCGCTACCGATGAGGTGTTGAAATCAAACGGGGCAAAGACCGTCTATTGGAAAACCGGCCACAGCTACATCAAGCGCAAGACTGCGGAATTGGGTGCGCTGGCTGGGTTTGAGAAGTCGGGACATTTCTTCTTCAACAAGCCGCTGGGCCGAGGCTATGACTGTGCGCTGACGGCTGCCGCAGCGATCCTGGCGATGCTGGACCGCAATCCCGACAAGAAGCTGTCCGATCTCAAAGCCGCCCTCCCCGTGGCCTATACGTCTCTGACCATGTCGCCGCACTGCGCGGATGAAGAGAAATACGGCGTGGTGGAGAGTGTGGTCGCTGAATACGAAGCTCTTGCCAAGGCGGGCGGCACGATACTTGGCCGCAAGATCGCCGAGGTGATCACGGTCAATGGCGTGCGTGTCGCGTTGGAAGATGGATCCTGGGTGCTGGTCCGAGCCTCCTCCAACAAGCCCGAGATCGTAGTGGTGGTTGAAAGCACGCGGTCGCAGGACGATATGCGGGCCCTATTCCGCCAGGAAGTGAAACCGCGTTTGGCCAAACGACCACAGGTCGGGGCCTATAATCAGGAAATCTAGGGTGTCTCGCTGGGCCAGGCGATGCATCTTGAGTCTCATAGTTTCGGAGTAAGCCATGCGCGTTGCGATGATCGGCACCGGCTATGTCGGTTTGGTGAGCGGAGCTTGCTTTGCCGACTTTGGGCACAGAGTCACGTGCATCGACAAGGACGCTGCGAAGATCGCGCAGCTCCAGGCCGGCGGCATACCGATATTTGAGCCGGGTCTTGGGGCGTTGGTCGCACAGAACGTCAAAGCCGAGCGTTTGGACTTCGCCACCGACCCGACGGAGGCCGTGCATAACGCCGATGCCGTGTTCATTGCTGTGGGAACGCCTTCACGGCGCGGGGACGGCTATGCAGATCTCTCATACGTGTATGCGGCGGCCGACGAGATTGCCACGATGCTGGACGGCTTCACAGTGGTGGTCACCAAGTCGACAGTACCCGTCGGCACCGGTGACGAGATCGAACGAATCATCCGGGCAAAGCGACCCGACGCGCAGTTCGCCGTGGTTTCAAACCCTGAGTTCTTGCGTGAGGGTGCCGCGATCGAGGACTTTAAGCATCCCGATAGGGTTGTTGTGGGACTAAATGACGAGCGCGCACGACCGGTAATGGGTGAACTCTATCGCCCACTATTCCTGAATGAGACGCCAATCTTGTTTACCGATAGGCGCACCTCGGAATTGACCAAGTATGCGGGCAACGCCTTCCTGGCCATGAAGATCACGTTCATCAATGAAATGGCTGATCTGTGTGAAGCTGTCGGTGCCGACGTGCAGCAGGTGGCGCGCGGCATCGGGTTGGACAAGCGAATTGGCGGCAAGTTTCTAAATGTCGGCCCAGGCTATGGCGGTTCCTGTTTTCCAAAAGACACTATCGCCTTAGTGCGTACGGCTATCGACGCCGGATCGCCAATGCACTTGATTGAGACAACCGTTGCCGTGAACAATGCGCGCAAGAAGGCGATGGCTTCTAAGGTTTCCAGCGAATTTTCAGATGACCTAAGGGGCAGGACCGTCGGCATTCTGGGCCTCACCTTCAAGCCGAATACGGACGACATGCGCGACGCGCCGTCTCTGGACATCATCCCGGCGCTCCAAGCCATGGGGGCCAAGGTGCAGGCCTATGATCCTGAAGGGACAAATGAGGCGCAACAGTTGCTGGATGGGGTGGTGTTCAAAGATGACGCCTATCAGGCCGCAGCAGGGGCTGACGTCTTGGTGATCATCACGGAATGGGACCAGTTCCGAGCCCTAGACTTGGACCGCATCAAACTCTTGATGTCGTCGCCGGTGATGGTGGACCTGCGCAACATCTACAATCCTGCCGACATGCGCCGACGCGGTTTCAAATATGCTTCAATCGGCCGGGTCTAGCTCCCGGCGAGCATCTGCATCAACAGGGTCCCAAGCCATACGGCACCTGCCCAGACGGCGGCACCCAAGACGGTTACGAAGGCGAGGCAGGCAATAGAGCTGTGAGCCTTTGCAGGTCCCTGCTCATCACCCGCCAAAACGGCGTTTCGCGTCATTACTCGCTCCCAGGCGATTATCACTCTGACCCGGTCGAGCAGGCCAGTATCGGGAGCCTGACACGATTATTACAATTTGGAAAGGTGACTCTGACTAGGCGGCAGCTTTGCGCACCGCGCTGGCAATTTCTCGAACCACCTGGCCGATCAGCTTTTCGTCATCGCCCTCGGCCATGATCCGGATCAAGGGTTCCGTGCCGGAGGCGCGCACCACGATGCGTCCCGATCCGGTGAGGCGACCTTCTCCTTCGGCGATGGCGGCCTTCACGGGTGCCGACTCCAAGGGCTTTCCGGTGGTGAAGCGGATATTTTCGGTCTTCTGGGGCACGGGCTCAAATTGGCGGGCCAGGGCGCTCATGGGCTGGTCGCTCTCCTTGAGAACAGCCAGGACCTGGAGGGCTGCAAGGAGACCGTCGCCGGTCGTGGAATAGTCGGACAAGATAATGTGACCCGACTGTTCGCCGCCAAGATTGAAGCCGCCCTCCCGCATGCGCCGCATAACCGAGCGGTCCCCTACTGCCGTGCGCTCAAGGGTCAGGTGTCGCGCGGCCATGAACCGTTCAAGCCCAAGGTTGGACAATACGGTGGCCACAATGCCGCCGCCGGTCAGGCGATCGCGCTGGGCCCAATGGCCGGCGATTAGGGCCATGATTTGATCGCCATCGACCACATGACCCTTCTCATCACATATCACCACGCGGTCGGCATCCCCGTCCAAGGCAATGCCTATATCCGCACGATACTCTTTCACCGCGCGGACCATGGCGTCGGGGTGGGTTGAGCCGCATTCTTCATTGATATTGCGTCCATCGGGGGAAACCCCGACCGGTATGACTTCAGCCCCCAACTCGTAGAGGGCGACGGGGGCGACCTTATAAGCCGCGCCATTTGCACAATCGATGACGATCCGCAGGCCCGCCAAGCTGAGCCTGCGCGGGAAGGTCGCCTTGGCGATTTCCACATAACGCGCCTGCGCGTCGTCAATCCGCGCGACCCGTCCCAGGGCAGTCGGCGGCGCGAGGCCTTCGCTCAGTCCGGCATCCAATAGGGCCTCGATCTCCAATTCCCTTGCGTCTGAAAGCTTGTAGCCGTCGGGACCGAAGAGCTTGATTCCGTTGTCCGTATAGGGGTTGTGGGATGCCGAGATCATCACGCCGAGATCAGCACGCAGGGACCGGGTCATCATGGCCACGCCAGGGGTCGGCATCGGCCCCAAAAGGCGCACATCCATGCCCACGCTGGCAAACCCTGCAACCAGGGCCGGCTCGACCATATAGCCCGACAACCGCGTATCCTTGCCGATCACCACCATATGACGGCGGTCATCCTGAGACATGAACAGCTTTCCAGCCGCAAGACCCACACGCAGTGCGACTTCGGCGGTCATGGGGTGCTTGTTGGCTTCGCCGCGGATACCGTCAGTGCCAAAATAGGCGCGATTGGTCATGGGGTAATCTAAGCGCTCCGCCTTGGTGTCGGCTCGGGTCGAAATGATCCGAAACCCAGATTTAATCGACGTTTCGTTTGCGAATGCTAAAGGCGAGCCTGCTTTCAGTCATCCGCCCTCGGGATTCTCTAGAAGGATTGACGCCTATGTGCGGCATCATCGGTATCGTCGGCAAGCTTCCCGTGCAGGGGCGCTTGCTGGAAAGCCTGAAGCGGCTGGAATATCGCGGCTATGACTCAGCTGGGATTGCCGGTGTTGCGGATGGTCGGGTTGTGCGGTGCCGCGCCAAGGGCAAGATCCGGGCATTAGAGGATGCGCTCGCTGAGGCTCCGCTGGAGGCGACCGTGGGGATTGGCCATACCCGCTGGGCGACGCATGGGGCACCCAATGAGGCCAATGCCCACCCGCAGAAGGCCGGCCGGGTCACCCTGGTGCACAATGGAATTATCGAGAACTTTGCGGAGTTGAAGCGGGGCTTGATGGCCCAGGGTCGGATCTTCGAGAGCGAAACAGACAGCGAGGTCATTGCTCAAGTTTTGGATACCGAGCTGGTGAAGGGCCTTGCACCGATAGACGCGCTGAAGGCGACCCTTGATCAGTTGACCGGCGCCTTTGCTCTAGCTGTCCTGATTGAGGGTGAGGACAATTTGATCCTGGGTGCTCGGCGCGGCAGCCCGCTGGTGGTCGGCTATGGTGACGGCGAGATGTTCCTGGGCTCTGACGCTCTGGCAGTTGGCCCCTTTACCAACAAGATCGCCTATCTGGAGGAAGGTGACTTCGTCGCCATCGACCATGACACGGCGCGCATCTTCGACAGCAGTGGCCACCCGGTCGAGCGTGCCGTGCGGGTCGTTTCAGCCTCCGCCGCCCTGGTGGAAAAGGGCAATTATCGGCATTTCATGGAAAAAGAGATCCATGATCAACCGGAGGGCTGCCAACGGACCATCGCAGCCTATGTCGACCCGATTGAAGCCCTGGTCGCCGTGCCCGGTGGCCTTGATTTCGCATCGATCGACAGGATCCAAATCGTGGCCTGCGGCACCTCCTACATCGCCGGCATCATTGGTCGCTATCTGATTGAACAATTAGCTGATCTGCCGGTGGACGTCGAAATCGCCTCGGAATTCCGATATCGCGCGCCCTCCATCCGAGCCGGCTCCCTGGTGATCGCGATGTCTCAGTCGGGCGAGACCGCCGACACGCTGGCAGCGCTTCGCTACTGCCAAGAGCGGGGCATGAAGAGCGCCGCCATAGTCAATGCGGTCGAGTCGACGATCGCACGCGAGGTAGACTTGGTATGGCCTATCCATTGCGGGCCGGAGATTGGTGTCGCCTCGACCAAGGCTTTCACCGCCCAGGTGAGTGTCATGATCGCCCTGGCCATCGCCGCTGCCAAGAGTCGCGGCCGCATCGACACCGCCGAGGAAAAGCGACTGGTCCGGGTATTGCTGGGTGCACCGCGTCTGATCGCCGAGGCCATCGGCTTGGAAGACGGGCTGCGGGACATCGCTACTGAGGTCGCTAAGGCGCGCGATGTGCTCTATCTCGGTCGGGGGCCCATGTCCGCGCTGGCGCTCGAAGGTGCGCTAAAACTCAAGGAAATCAGCTATATTCATGCTGAAGGCTACGCTGCAGGCGAGCTCAAACATGGCCCCATCGCCTTGGTCGACGACAAAACGCCGATCATAGTCCTAGCCCCCTATGACAAGTGGTTCGAGAAATCGGCCTCGAACATGAGCGAGGTCATGGCTCGCGGCGGCCAAGTCATCTTCATCACCGATCCCGAGGGAGCCAAGCATGCCCCGGCCGGTGCCAAGGTGGTCGTGACAGCCCCCTCATCTGACCCCCTGATCTCGGCATTGGTTATGTCTGTGCCGATCCAACTCCTGGCCTATCATGTGGCGGTGCAGAAGGGCGCGGATGTGGATCAGCCGCGCAACTTAGCCAAATCTGTGACGGTGGAATAGCGCGATGAGCAAAACCGTTCGCAAGGCTGTGTTGCCGGTGGCCGGACTTGGAACCCGTGTGCTGCCCGGGGCAAAGACCACGCCAAAGAACATGCTGAACGTCGTGGATCGGCCGATCCTTTCCTATGTGGTTGAAGAAGGTCGCGCCGCTGGGATCGAGCATTTTGTGTTCATCACCGGCCGAGGCCAGGGGGCCATCGAAGACTACTTCGATGCCAATCCGGAGATCGAGGACGCGCTGCAAGCCAAGGGGCGCATCGAGATATTGGCGGACGTGCGTCGGGATTTGCCCACCCCGGGCGGCATGAGCTTCGTGCGTCAGATGGCACCCTTGGGCTTGGGTCATGCCGTCTGGTGTGCCCGCCATCTCATCGGTGACGAGCCGTTTGCGGTGATGCTGCCCGACATGCTGATGGCGGCCGATGTTCCGGCCATGGCCCAGGTGGTCGCGGCTCACGGCCAAGTCGGTGGTAATATCATCGCTGTGGAGCCGGCCCCCGAGGGTGAGACCCAGAAATACGGCATAGTCGCTTTGGAGGGTCAGAGCGGACGTCTGAACCGTATGATCGGCATGGTCGAGAAGCCGCCCCTGGGGACGGAGCCATCGAACCTGTTCATCTCAGGGCGCTATGTGTTGCAGCCGGAAATCTTTGATCTGTTGGAACGCCAGGGCAAGGGCGCGGGTGGCGAGATCCAGCTCACCGATGCCATGGCTGAACTCATGAAGCTCCAGACTTTTCATGCCCTGGAGTATGAGGGCACGACCTACGACTGCGGCGACAAGATCGGCCTGCTTCGCGCCAATGTCGCCTTTGCGCTGCGACGACCGGATTTGGCCGATGCAGCGCGGGCAGCCATCATGGGGTTGCTCTAACCTCTGAGGTTTGAAGTTGCGCCTATTCGTCTTCGGCTATGGATTTTCTGCGCAGGCACTGAAGCGCTTACTTGTGCCCCAGGGCTGGACCGTGGCGGCAAGTTGTCGGGATGTGGCCAGGGCCGAACTCTTAATTTCGCAAGGTGTGGAGCCCATTCACCTAGGCGACACCACCAGATTGGGCGAGGAACTTGCGAGGGCGCGGGCGGTACTGATCACGGCTCCACCAAGTGCCGAGGGATGCCCCGGGTTGCCGGTTCTTGTTCCGGCCTTAGCCAAGAGCGCGGCCTTTCCGGACTGGGTCGGCTATCTCTCGACCACAGGAGTCTACGGCGACCGCGCCGGTGGGTGGGTGTTCGAAGATAGTCGACTGGCCGCGCAATCCTTGGAAGGCGCGCGCCGGGTCGGGGCTGAACGCGACTGGTTGGAAGTGGGCCGCGGCATGGGCCTGACGGTTACCGTCCACCGCCTGCCGGGTATCTATGGGCCGGGACGCTCCAGTTTTGATCGATTGCGTGAGGGCAAGGCGCGGCGTCTCGTCGCGCCAGGTCAGGTGTTCAGTCGCATTCATGTGGAAGATCTGGCGGCCGGGCTTGCCGCCAGCATCGCACAGCCACGGGCGGGCGGAATATACAATCTCTGCGACGACGAACCGGCGGCCAATGGCGAGGTGGTGGCCTATGCGGCGGGTCTCTTGGGGATACCCTCACCGCCCGAAGAATTGCTGGACCTGGAAACCCTCAGTCCCCAGGCCCGCCGGTTTTACGGCGAGAGCAAGCGGGTCTCCAATGCCCGCGCCAAGGCCGAGCTCGGATGGCGGCCCGCCTATCCGACCTACCGTGAAGGGTTGGCGTCCATCTTGGTGGCGGGGGGCTAGAGTATGTTTCGCTAGGTGGGAACCACTTATCGGAACAGGCTCTAGGAGAGTTCCTCCACGGCCCCGATCATTCGCGCGATGTCCTGGGGTCGAGAGAGCCGGTGGTCCCCATCCTTGATGAGGGTGAAAACCACATCCTGACCTTTGATTGCCTCAGCCAACGCCAAGGCGTGCCGCCACGGGACATCGAGGTCTGCCCCGCCCTGGAGAATGCGGATAGGCAGGTCAATGGCCACGGGTCCGGGCAGGATTGACCATATCTCTCCGTCTTCCAACAGGGCGCGCGTGATGGGATAAGGCGCGCCGTATTCGGAAGGGCGCATCCAGACCCCAGTTTCCGCCAAGACCGCGCGATCCACCTCGGTCATTTCCGGGGCCATCAGCTTGCTTGTGAAGTCTGCCGCGGGCGCGATCAACACCATCGACCGCACCCTTAAACCCCGCGCCGTAGCCACGAGACAAGAGAGCCACCCGCCCATGGAGGAGCCGACCAAGACCAACCGTCCGGTGGTCAGTTTGTCCACCACCGCTAGGGCATCCTCGCGCCAGCCGGAGATGGTTCCGGCCGTGAATTCACCGCTCGACTCGCCGTGCCCGAGATAGTCGAACCGCACATAGCTGCGGCCCTTGGCGACGGCCCAGTCTGCTAGGGCTTGAGCCTTAGCGCCAACCATGTCGGACTTGAAGCCGCCCAGCCAAACGACGGTCGGGCCCGTCCCCTCAACCCGCCGCCAAGCGAGCCGCTCGCCATCGGCACGCTCTAGATATCCGTTTTCTTCGCTCATCAGGCTAACCTAGCCGCCAATGAGCCGGACGTCAGCCGGATCGCGGGCTTTACCTGTCACAGGTGTGCGCTATGCAGGGTGCCGTGACCCTACCGCCCAACTTCACCCTGTTGCAGGTCGTGCCCGAGCTGGAAACCGGCGGGGCCGAGCAGACCGCCATCGACGTGGCACGCGCTGTCGTGCAGGCCGGGGGCAAGGCGTTGATTGCCACTCGAGGCGGGCGGATGACCTCGCGACTAGAGGCCGATGGTGGCCAACTTGTGCCCATGCCGGTGCAGTCCAAGAACCCGCTGGTGATGCTGGGCAATGCGGCGCGTTTGGCAGATTTGATCCGAAACGAGGCTGTATCTTTGTTGCATGTTCGCTCACGGGCTCCGGCGTTTTCGGCACTATGGGCGGCGCACGCGACCAACACGCCCTTCGTCGCCACCTATCATGGGGTCTATCGCGCCAAATCAGGGCTGAAGCGGTGGTACAACGCGGTGATGACGCGGGGGGATCTGGTGATCGCCAACTCCAATTTCACCCGCGACCACGTATTGGCCGAACATGGCCTGGACCCCGCCAAGATCGTGACTATTCCGCGCGGGGTCGACCTGGAACGGTTTAATCCGACAGACGTTTCGGAGGCGCGGATCGAGACCCTGCAGGCGCAGTGGGGTGTCATCGATGATGGTCGAGTTAGAATCCTGCTCGGTGGGCGACTGACGCGGATCAAGGGACACCTGACCATCATCGAGGCCGCCACTCGCCTGCGCGCCCAAGGTCGGAAGGATTTTGTCATCCTGTTCGCCGGGGATGATCAGGGCCGCACGGACTATCGCCAGGAATTGGAAGCCGCCATTGTCCGAAACGATCTGGGCGACACCGTGAAACTGGTGGGCCATTGCGACGATATGCCGGCGGCGTTCTTGCTGTGTGACGTGGCGATCTTGCCGACCACAGTGCCTGAGTCCTTTGGGCGCGCGGCAGTGGAACCTCAAGTGATGGGGCGCCCGGTGATCGCTTCGGCCCATGGGGGCACGACTGAGACTGTGTTGCACGGCAAGACAGGCTGGCTGGTGCCGCCAGGCGATGCCCAGGCTTGGACGGGGGCCCTGGCTTTGGCGCTGGATATGGGCTGCGAGGGACTGGCGAAGATGGGTCAACTGGCTGCCGGTCGGGCGCGGCAGCTCTATGCGAATGATGCCATGTGCGCGGCCACTCTGAACGCCTATGAGCAAGTGCTGGCATCGCATGCGGTGGCTCAGGTGCGCCGATGAGCAGCGCTTCGAACCGCATTCTGGTGATCAAGCTCTCGGCTTTGGGCGACTTTGTCTTGGCGCTGGCTGCCATGAAGAAGATCCGTCAGGCCCATCCAACGGCCGAAATCACTCTGCTGACCACCCCGGCTTTTGAGAGTCTTGCCAAGGCCTGTCCCTATTTCGATCACGTGGAAACTGACGGCAAGCCGGAGGGTTTGGGGGCATGGCTAGCGCTGCGTTCACGCCTGAGGGCTGCGGGCTATGATCGGGTCTATGACCTTCAGACATCGTCGGCTTCGGGGCGGATTTTCTATCTCTTGATGCCTTTCCCGCCGGCTTGGTCGGGGATCGCGCTGGGGTGCAGCCTGCCGCACCGCAATCGCGGGCGAAATGATATGCACAGCCTGGAGCGTCAGGCCGATCAGCTGAAACATGCCGGCATCTGGCCCGACGCACCGACCACCCCGGGCGCGGCTCCGCCGCCCGACCTATCCTGGGTGCTTGCCAAGGGCAACGCTGGCCCGCGCACCAAACCCTATGTGATGTTAATCCCCGGCGGCTCTGCTCATCGGATGGACAAGCGGTGGCCTGCCGAGCGGTTCGGTGAGTTGGCCGAGCTTCTGTCAGCCCGAGGCTTCGACATCGTGATCATCGGGGGCCTGCAAGAGAGCGCCCTCGCGCGCCAGATCCAACGTTATGTGGGCACCGCCCGCGACCTGACCGGTCGGACGGACTTCGCCAAGGTCGCGGCCATGGGGGCCAGGGCGGCCTTGGTTATTGGCAATGATACAGGACCGCTGCATCTGGCCGCCGCTGCCGGAGCGCCGACCATTGTGCTGTTTTCCCAAGCTTCTGATCCCAAACTCTCGGCACCACGCGGCCACGTCACGGTGTTGCAGGCCTCAAATCTGGAGGAATTGACTGTGGCCGACGTCGCACAGGCGGTGAATGCTTTGACCCAAAGCCCATAGCTGGCTTGATCCTTAACGCCTGGACCTTCATATAAGCGCTGTGATGACTCTCGCACCTGCTGCGCGGGTTGATGCAATCTGTCTCAACAGCTCACGGAGCAAAAGCCTATTCGCCGCCCCATGCAGGCGCCCCCCGTCAAGGACGGGCCGCGCATCAACGAAGACTTTCGTGTTCCCAAGGTTCTGCTGATCGATCAGCACGGCGAGAAGCAAGGCGTCGTGCCGACCTCCTCGGCGATGGAGGCCGCCATGGAGGCGGGCCTGGACTTGGTCGAGATCGTGCCCAATGCTGATCCGCCGGTCTGTA
>JANLPK010000178.1:0-29362 GCA_031367205.1 Alphaproteobacteria bacterium | reverse complement strand
TTACGGTGTTACCGGGGTAGCGATCCTGGGGGTTTGTATTCCCACCTTTGTCACCGCGCCCCTGCTGGTGTTGTTGTTCGGCTCGACCCTGGAATGGCTGCCCAATGGCGGCTGGAACGGCGGGGCACTGCAAAACCTGATCCTGCCGATCACCGTGCTCGCCTTGCCGCAGATTGCGATCATTTCGCGCCTGACCCGTTCGGGCATGGTTGAGGTGCTGCAATCTAACTATGTGCGCACCGCCAAGGCCAAGGGCTTACCCATGGGTCTGATCGTGCGCCGCCACGCCCTGCGCGCCGCCGTTCTGCCGTTGGTCAGTTATCTGGGGCCGGCCTGTGCCGGCCTGTTGACCGGCTCCTTGGTGGTGGAGAAGATTTTCAACCTGCCGGGGCTGGGCAAGTTCTTCGTGATCAGCGCCCTGCAGCGGGACTATACCGTCGTCATGGGTATGGTGATCTTCTATGCAGCCTTGATCGTGCTGCTGAACCTGATTGCCGACTTGGTCTATGCGCTGCTGGACCCAAGGGTGCGGTTGGCATGAGTGACCTCGTCATGCCGCTGACCGCGCCGATCAAGGGCCGCAGCCTCTGGGATGATGCGCGGCGTCGCCTGCTGCGCAATCGCGCGGCCCTGGGCGGGATGATCGTTCTGGCGATCCTGACCCTGGCGGCGCTGATTGGGCCTAGCCTGTTGCCCTTTGCCTTCGACGCGGTGAACAAGGCCGATGTCTGGGTGGGGCCTTTGACCAACGGGCATCTGTTGGGCACCGACGCCTTAGGTCGCGACCAGCTTGCCCGTCTGTTGATGGGCCTGCGGGTTTCGTTGGCCATCGGCTTTGTGGCGACGTTGGTATCTCTGGTGATCGGTGTCGTCTGGGGTGCCGTCGCGGGCTATGTCGGCGGGCCGGTTGACGAGCTGATGATGCGCATCGTCGATGTGCTCTATTCGCTGCCGTTCATTTTCTTCGTGATCCTGCTGATGGTGACGTTCGGATCGAACATCATCCTGATCTTCGTGGCCATTGGGGCGGTGGAGTGGTTGACCATGAGCCGAATCGTGCGCGGCCAGACGATGTCGCTTAAGCAGAAGGAATTCATTGAGGCGGCGCGGGCGGCGGGGCTGACCCAAGGCGCGATCATCGGACGCCACATCATCCCCAACCTGCTGGGTCCCGTGGTGGTCTATGTGACCTTGACCATTCCGGCGGTGATCCTGGCTGAGAGTTTCCTGTCGTTCCTGGGCATGGGTGTGCAGCCGCCGATGGCGTCGCTAGGCGCGCTGATCGCCGGGGGCGCTCAGGACATGGAATTGGCTTGGTGGCTGCTGCTATTCCCGGCGCTGACCATGGTGGTGACCCTGATGAGCTTCAACTTTATCGGCGACGGGTTGCGGGACGCGTTGGATCCGAAAGATCGGTAAGGGCCTTCCCGCCACGACGTGGCGGGAAGGAAACGGTTACTGGTCGCGGTGGGCGCGGAAGGATCGTTGGCCGCCGACGCTGAGCAGGTAGCTGCCGAGGGCTGCGGACTGGATTTCCACCTTCATGCCGGGCTTGGGGTCGCGGGCTAGGACTTCGGTGTCGATCTGGGTCCAGACCGCGCCGCCCTCCAGGGTTACCACCCATTTGCCGTTGCGCATGGCGTGCGCAGAGGCCACGACACCGGACACTTTGCTCAGCTGTTCCGGTTTCTCTCCGCGCTCGAACAGGCTCATGGAGGGCAGGGTGAAACCAAAGGCCTGTTTGCGCACCTCGCGGGCCTGCTCGCGGTCCACGACGACAATGTCGCCCTTGGCCTCTGCCTGATCCATCACGGTCGCGGCCTTGTCATAGCAGGCTAGGCGCAGAGTCGGATCAGACAGACCCCGGCAATCCAGGAGATCCTTCAGCACCGACGCCCGGTCACTCTTGGCCATGCCGACAGGAGGGGGTCCAGCCATTGCGGGGCCGGCAATCACGGCCACAAGGATCCCCAGTGCCAGAGGTTTGAACCCGGCGATCATGTCACGCTCCTTCTTAGCCGCTTGCCATTGATAAGGGGCGTGGCGGCTGGGGCAACCATCAATGATGCCCGATCGGTCGTTTTTGACACCGCCCGCACCGTCTTCCAGCCCAAGGCCGATATGTGACCAGAATGCGACAGGTCGGCGTCCAAAGCATTGCAGACCGGTAATCGACGTTGACCCCTGCACCGTAACTCCCGTAACTCCTAGGTAACCGAATTTGGATTCCGGATTCGGGACTGACTTTTATTTTGGGGAGCGGCGTCGCCTAGGCGATCGACCGCCGGAGGACCTAAACCTTGAAAATCATATCCACACGCGAACGCCTGCTGGCGTCTTCGATGATCTGCGGAGCGGCCTTCCTGGCCCTTTCGGCGACCGGCGCTCAAGCCGCAGCTGCGGCTGCCGACAGCACCCAGGTCGAAGAACTCGTCGTCACCGGTTCGCGCATCCAGGTGCCCGGCCTTGAGTCGGCCAGCCCTGTCACGACCATCGGCCCAACCGAACTGCTGCTGCGTCAGGCCCCGGAAGTTGAAGTGTTGCTCCGCAACCTGCCTTCCACCGTCCCCGGCGACGGCGGCACCACCAATAACGGCACCGGCGGCATCGCCTCGGTTGACCTGCGTGCCCTTGGCCCCCAGCGCACCCTAGTGCTGATGGACGGCAAGCGGATGATCCCGAACAGCGTCCGCGGCATTGTCGACATTTCGACGGTTCCAGTCGCCATGCTTGAGCGCGTGGACATCGTCACCGGTGGTGCTTCGGCAGTGTACGGCTCCGACGCCATTGCCGGCGCGGTCAACTTCATCATGAAGAAGAATTTTGAGGGTCTTGAGCTCAACGGCCAATATTCTCAGACCGGCGATAGCGACGGTAAGACCTATTCGCTTTCCTCGGTCATGGGCGTCAATTCCGCCGATGGTCGCGGCAATGCGACCCTGGCGCTGGGCTATTCCAAGCGCTACCCGATCACTTTGGGCGCGCGTCCGTTCTCGATCCTCGGTGCCAACTCGGCTTCCGGCGCTGGCTTGGGCGGTTCGCCGATCCCACCTCTGGCGGGTTGTAGCGGTCCAAACCTTGTCGCTCCCGGCAACGGTTCGGGCACCGCCATCCCGGCGACCATCGACCTGCAAACCGGTGAAGAGTACCAGTTCCGTGACAACGGCAATCTGGGCGGCGTGAACTCGCTTTGCGCGGGCTTCAACTTCAACCCCTACAACTACTTCCAGACCCCCAACGAGCGTTACAACGCTCTGGGCATCGCGCACTATCAGATCACCGATCACGTGGAGGCCTATTCGCAGGTTCTCTTCGCTTCGACGAACGTGCGCCAGCAGATCGCGCCGTCCGGCGTGTTCTTCAACACCTTCACGGTGCCCTTGCTGAACCCCTATCTCGGGACCCAGGCTCGGACCACGATCATCAATCAGTTGAACGCCAATCGTGCGGCTGACCCGACCTTGACCATGGCCGGGGCCGGCGTCGTTGACGTAAACGGCAACGGGGTTGTTGACTCTGCCGACAGCGTGTTGCTCGACATCGGCCGTCGGACGGTGGAATTCGGCGAGCGGTCATCGACCTTTTCCAATGACACTTTCCAGCTGACATTTGGCCTGCGGGGCGATCTCGGCGAAAACTGGAAGTGGGACGCCTCGGTCCAGCACGGTCAAAGCAAGCGCGACGAAGTGCGTGCCGGCTATACGAACGTGACCAATGTTCAGAACGCTCTGAATGCAACCAACACAACGACCTGCGCCAACGGCGTTGCGTCCTGCGTGCCGCTGAACCTGTTCGGTCCGGTCGGCTCGATCACCCCGGCCCAAGCGCGTTATTCCAGTGCCACGGCGATCATTTCCTCGAACTACACTCAGGATATCGTTAACTTCTCGGTGAACGGGATCCTGCCGGGTCTGCAA
Organism: Alphaproteobacteria bacterium; assembly: GCA_031367205.1. Taxonomy (GTDB): domain Bacteria; phylum Pseudomonadota; class Alphaproteobacteria; order Caulobacterales; family Caulobacteraceae; genus Phenylobacterium. The sequence goes on along the minus strand of JANLPK010000178.1, from coordinate 25,445 downwards.
AGCCCGCTGGCGGATAGCCCGGTTGCGGTCGCCCTCGGCACCGAATATCGCGATGAACAAGGCTCGACCACGCCTGACGAATGCTTGAAGACGCCTCCCACCAGCTGCCTCGGCGGCGCGGGCGGCACCACCCTTCCGGTCTCCGGCGGCTATACGGTTCGCGAACTGTTCGGCGAGGCGGTGATCCCGTTGATCACCGATCAGCCCTTCGCTAAGGCCGTTGGCCTGGAACTCGGCTATCGCTTCGCCGACTATAATCCAGGCGGCACCAACAGCAGCTGGAAGGCCGGCTTGAACTGGACCATCGTTGATGGCTTCCGCGTTCGCGTCATGCAAAACCGCGCTGTGCGGGTTCCTAACGTCCAGGAACTGGCACAACCCGCCACTACCGGCCTGGACAATGCCGATCAGGATCCCTGCTCGATCACCAATGCCGCCAATATCACGCCTACCCTTCGGGCGCTCTGCATCGGCACCGGCATGACAAATGCTCAGGTCGGGACTGTGGCCAATATCTCGGCCCAACAGATCGGCGTGTTCAACGGTACCTTGCCGACCGCGCTGCCTTCACCGGAAACTGCCGACACCACCACAGTTGGTTTCGTCTGGGAGCCCAGCTTCCTGTCGGCCTTGAAGTCGCCGAGCATCACGCTCGACTACTACAAGATCAACATCAAGGACGTGATCGGTGTGACCCCTGCCCAGGAAATCTTGGACAGCTGCTATAAGACCGGCAACCTCGCCTCCTGCGCCCTGGTCGTTCGCGCGCCCAGCGGTAGCTTGAAGCCTGCCGGTGCGGGCCTGAAGCAGTTCACCAGCAACCTGAAGTATCAGTTGGCGGAAGGTATCGAGCTTGGTGTGAACTTCGGCCTCGACATGTCCACCTTCGGCATTGACGACAAGTGGGGCAAGTTGGATCTCGGCCTGACCGCCAACTACTATCTGAAGAACGAGTTCCAATCTTCGAGCGTCGGTAAGGTCACGGAGTGCGTCGGGTTCTTCGGCAAGTCCTGCGGTGGCCCGACCTATGAGTACAGCTGGCAGCAGCGCACGACCTGGTCGGTCTCTGACTTCCAACTGTCGTATCTCTGGCGTCACCAGAGCGAGTCGAATGTTGAAAAGTCGCAAATCGCCAAGACCTTCGCCAAGTTCCAGCACATCCCGTCCTATGACTATCTCGACCTGGCGGGCAGCTATAACCTGAACGACAAGACCAAGCTCACCGTGACCGCGACCAACGTGTTCGACAAGAACCCGCCGATCATCGGTGCGACCACCGCCACGACGTCTGCGAACAACGGCAACACCCTGCCGCGGAACTACGATGCTCTGGGCCGGATCTACACGGTCGGTATCAACCTGCGCTTCTAAGACTTAAGCGCAGCCTAGAACTTGAAAGCGGCGGGCCCCGGCCCGCCGCTTTTTTGTTGTCGCGACGTCCTACTGACCGCTAACTGAGCGCTATGAGCGCACAACTGGCAAACTTGGTTCAGCAAGCCACCGCCGCCGCCGGTAGCGGGCGGATGGCCGAGGCCGAAGTCGCCTGGAACCGTGTGGTTCAGCTAGACCCCGCCCATCCACAGGCGCTCTACAGTCTAGGCGTCCACGCCTTTCAGCGGCGCGATTTCACCAAGGCCGCTGAGCTGGTCCGTAGGGCCCAGGCGGCGTCACCGAGCGACCCGATGTTGCCGCTGACCCTTGCCGTCATCCACCGCGAACTGGGCCAGCCCGCCGCTGAGTGGGCCGCGATCCAAGCTGCCCTGGCCATCGACGCCTATTTCCTGCCGGGCCTGTTGGCGATGGGTGCGTTCCAAGAGCTGGAGGGCCAAGCCAAGACCGCGGCCCTGACCTTCGCCAATGCGCTCAAGGTTGCGCCCCCCCAGGCCCATTGGCCACCGTCCCTGGCCCCGCAGCTGCAACATGCCCAAGAGGTGTCGCAGCGCCATGTGCACGCCTTCGCCGCGCATCTGGCGAGCGCGACGCAGACGGCCCGCGAAACCCTGTCTCCCCAGGCCCGCAATCGCTGGACCGAAGCTGTCTCGGTCATGGCCGGGGTTACCAAGCCCTACCTCTCCAATTCCAACCAGCTGCTGGTGCCGCGTCTTCCGGCCATCCCGTTCTATGACCGAGCCGACTTCCCCTGGGTTGCGGCGCTGGAGGCTAAGACCGAGGTCATTCGCGATGAACTCCTGGCCGTGCTGGCCGAACAACAGGCCGAGTTTGTGCCCTATATTACCTACAAGCCCGGCGAGCCGGTTAATCAATGGATGGAGCTGAACCACTCCACCCGCTGGAGCACCTATGTGTTGTGGCGCAGTGGCGCGCCGGTGGCCGAACACCTTGCCCGCTGCCCGCAGACTGCAAAGGTCCTAGGGCAGGTGGAGATGGCGCAGATCGGCGGGCTTTGCCCCAATGTGATGTTCTCCGCCCTGGCTCCGCACACCGAGATCCCGCCGCACCACGGGGAGACCAATGCGCGGTTGGTGGTGCATCTGCCGCTGGTGGTGCCGGAGAAGTGCACCTACCGCGTGGGGTTCGAGGAGCGCGGCTGGAATGTCGGCGAGGTTCTGATCTTTGACGACACCCTGGAGCATACTGCGCGCAATGACAGCGATGAACTGCGTGTGGTCCTGATCTTCGATGTCTGGAACCCGCTGCTGTCTCTGGAGGAGCGAGAGGTGGTCAAGGCCATGACAGATGCCACACGGGGGTATTACGGAGGCTAAGTGCGCCCCCTCTGGGGGAGCTGGCGCGAAGCGACTGAGGGGGTTGAAGTGCGCAAGCTCATGGGCTGCAACCCCCTCCGCCCCTGCAGGGCACCTCCCCCAAATCGCGCTACGCGCTGGTGGAGGATTTTGTTTAGTCCACCATCCTTGGTGCCAACACCTTGGCCCCTTCGGCCCGCAAACGGCCCTGCGCCATCTGGTCGATCACGCCTTGTGCCCGGGGGTCGCCCAGCACCCAGGCCGCCGCCGCCAAGGTGCGCGCTGAGCTGGCCGAGACACCCATGGCGCGCTGGATCGCCTCGAACGCCGAGATCTGGGTGTGCATGGTCTTTAGCCGGACATCGCCGGTTATGCCGGCCAGAGCCTTGGCCTTGTCCACCGCCTGATAGAAGCCACCGAGTTCATCGACCAGTCCAAGGTCCTTGGCTTGGACTCCGGTCCAGACCCGGCCCTTGGCGATCTCGCGCACGCGCGCCTCGGGGAGGTGGCGACCGGTCGCGACGCGGGTGATGAAGTTGCCGTAGATCTGGTCCATCCAGTTGGCAAAGGCCGCGCGGTCTGCGGGCGTGAAATCGCGGCCGGACCCGAACGAACCGGCATAGGCCCCGCCGACCCCAAGCTGGCGGATGTCCACGCCGAACTTGGCCAAGGCCTCGCCGATGGCAAACTTGCCGCCGAACACCCCGATGGAGCCGGTCAGCGTGCTGGGCTGGGCGACGATGGCCGAGGCCTCCGAGGATATCCAGTAGCCCCCTGAGGCGGCATAGGTGCCCATGGAGACCACCACCGGCTTTTTGGCCGCCTTGGCGGCGCGTACGGCAGCCAGAATCTGCTCCGAGGCGGTGTCGGACCCGCCGGGCGAATTGACCCGCAGCACGATGGCCTTGACCTCGTTCTTCTCCGCCGCGTCGTAGATCGCCTTGGAGATGGTGTCGGAGTAGATGGTTGATCCGCCGGAGAACAGGTTGTCACCGCCGTCCTGGCCGGTGACGATGGCCCCCTCGGCCTCCACCACGGCGATGATCGGGCCGGTCGTCGGCTCATTGCTGGGTGCGGTTTGCGCGTAGTCCTGGAAATCAATCAGTTTGGCATCGGCTCCGGCGGCCTTCAGGGCAAAAGTCTGGGCCTCCCGGACCTGGCCGATCTTGTCCACGAGGTGCAGGCGCAGGGCGTCCTCAGCCATATAGGGACCGGCCTCGAGGATCTCCGTCAGCGCTGCGGCAACCTGCTTGCGGTCGGTGGCGGCTTGGCCGATGGCCCCTTGATAGACCGAGCCCAACCAGGAGAGTTCGGCCTCTTTGTGCGCAGCCGTGTAGTCGCTGAACAGGTAACCGTTGACGGCATTCTTGTATTCATAGCGCTGCTCATAGGCGGCGGTGACGCCGTATTTGTCGAAGAACCGCTTGAAGAAGATGTCCTCATTGGCCAGGCCGGTGACCTGGAACGAGGCCCCCGGCTGCATCCAAAAACTGTTGGCGCTGGCCCCCAGCATATAGGTCGAAGTGATCATGCCCGATGGATAGAGCCCCTGACTGTGAGCCAGAACGGTCTTGCCGGAGGCTTGGAAATGCTTGATCGCCAAGCGAAGCTCGTCGGCCGCTGCCGGCTCAATCCCGCCTTCGGGCAAGCGGATCAGAAGGGAGGCCACACGGGCATCGGTCTCGGCCTTGCGCAGGGTGGAGATGATGTTCATCACCGAAAGCGATGGTCGACCGAACGCTGCTAAGGGGTTGCTTGGCTCTTGGTCCTTCAGCGGTTCACGCAGGTCTAGGCTGAGCACGGCGTGGGTCGGCACCGCCTCCGGTCGCGCCGAATTGGCCGCCATCACCAACAGCAGGAAGGGCACGCCCACCAGGAATAGGATCAAGCCCGCGAACACGCCGGCCATGGTGAGAAAGAATTGCTTCATAGGGGTTCCGCAGTTTCGAGGCGTTTCGCCAAGCTATAGCCCAGCGGTTCGGCGGATGTGAGTGTTTCCATCGCGCTCAAATGACGCTCGTTCTGATCTGGAACCGGGAGAATATGGTCGGAGTGGCAGGATTCGAACCTGCGACCCCCGCGTCCCGAACGCGGTGCTCTACCAGACTGAGCCACACTCCGACTTGGGAGGCGCTATATAGAGGAGGCTCCCTAGCGCCGCAAGCGACTGCAGGGCGTTGCATGATGCTAAGGGTTACGCTATCTCGACGCCCTCGCAGGCCTCGGCTCAGCGGGATTCCTAATGGGGAATGGTGTAATGGTAACACAGCGGTTTTTGGTACCGTCGTTCTAGGTTCGAGTCCTAGTTCCCCAGCCAATCTTGCCACCGTCTAAGCGGGGGGCAATCAGGTAGAGCCGGTGGCGGTGAGAACTCAGAACCAGGCCCTTATGCCAATGACGAGACTGGTCGGCTGCACCCGGTCACCCGCAATCCTGGCAAACCGGGCCGTGTTACCTACTTTGCTTTCCCACGATATGCCGACATAGGGCGCAAACTCACGTTTAATCTCGTAGCGGAGGCGAAGACCAAGCTCGGCGTTGCTTAGCCCCGAACCAATGTCATTGGCAGGTGTGTTCTGCGCAGCAAAATTGAGTTCGACGCGTGGCTGCAAGATCAATTTCTGCGTGATCCGTTGGTCGTAGTAGCCTTCCAGCCGCCCAAACAAATCGCCCTTATCCGAGAGGAACAGCGCGCCTTCCACCTCGAACCAATAGGGCGCGATTCCTTCAAAACCGATGGTCGCATAGGTGCGGCCTGGCCCCGGTTTGAAGTCATGGCGGACGCCGGCCTGGAGATCAAACCATGGGCCAATGGCGCGCGAATATAGCGCCTGAACCTCACCGCTCTCTAGGCCTCTGCTAACCGTTCCGTCGCCTTCGGTCTTCACGACTAAGCGGTTGATGTCGTCCCCGAACCAGCCCTCGCCGTTCCAGCGATAGCCGTCTGCGCCCTTCTGGACGCGATATTCGGCCAGACTAGTTACGAAGCTATAGGCGGCCATCCCGCCATTCTCATGCCTCAGCATCCTGCGCGATGCTGCCATTTGATCCGCACCAAATACCGCATCGGCGGCGTGATCGGTGGGCGGAGCCGGAGCCGGTGTATTGCCGATCTCGCTGTCGGGCGACTCCATAATCGGCATCTCTGCCATGCCCGCCAAATCATGGCCCGCGTGAGGATCAGCGGTGAGAGGTGCATCCGGCTTCGCCATCTCCTTGCCCGGCATATTCTTATCCGTCTGCGCAGCAGCAGGCGATGAGATCGCGATTACGGCAACGGATGTGAGCAGGAGCAACTTCATGCCGCGTCCTCTTCGTGTCGCACAGTCACGACACGGAACATCCCGGTCATCATGTGCAGCATCATGTGGCAATGGAATGCCCAATCCCCGAGGGCATCGGCGGTCAAGTCGACCGAGACCTTGCCCCCGGGCAGGACGTTCACCGTGTGCTTGACAGGATGATGGCCAGGATTGCCGGTCACAACCTCGAAGAAATGGCCGTGCAAATGGATCGGATGGGGCATCATCGTGTCGTTAATCAGGTTCAGCCGCACCCGCTCGTTGTGACGGAAGGCAATGGGCTCAGCGCCTTCGCTGAACTTCACCCCATCGAACGACCACATATAGCGTTCCATGTTGGCCGTTAGATGCAAGTCGAGCTCGCGCGAAGGATTGCGGGCATCGGTATTGAGATCGAGTGATTTGAGGTCTTTATAGGTCAGCACCCGGTGATCCACCTTCTCAAGTCCGGTTGGGCGCTCGCCGGTACGATCCGTCGGCATGGGAGCAAGCGTCGCCACGCCCGGCCCCATTTTGACTTGTGGCGCGACCGACGGATCGAGCATTTTCATTGAACTCATATCGTGGCCCATCGCGGAATGATCCATATCGGCCGTGCTGCCGCCGGACATATCCATGCCCTTCATTTCACCCCCACCAGACATATCCATATCGCCCATCCCCATGTCCTTCATGGTGAGCAGCGGACGATCACGAATAGCCGGAATGGCAGCGACCATCCCCATGCGCGGGGCAAGCGTTGCGCGGCACTGGCCCGAACGGTCGATCGATTCCGCAATCAGGGCGTATGACATATCGCCCTTGGGCTGGACGATGACATCGTAGGTCTCGGCAATCGCAATCTGAAACTCGTCGGTCTCAACGTGCTGGACGTGCTGACCATCGGCGGCAACGACGGTCATCGATAGGCCCGGTAAGCGCACATTGAAATTGGTCATGGCAGACGCATTGATGACGCGCAGCCTGACGCGCTCGCCGGGGGTGAATATCCCCGTCCAGTTCTCGCCAGTGCCATGCCCGTTGATCAAATAGCTATAGGTCGATCCGTTGACATCGGCGATGTCGGTCGGGTCCATCCGCATCTGGCCCCACATTTTGCGGTCGGCCTGCGATTGATCCTTGCTCTTGAGCATTCCGTCCAACGTCTGCTTGTTGTGATTGAAATAGCCACCCATCGCCTTCAATTTCCGAAGTTGCTCCATCGGATCCATGAAACTCCAGTCGGACAGGACGATGATGTGTTCGCGGTCGTAGGCGACCGGATCGGGACCAGCGGGGTCGATGACGATGGCTCCATATTGGCCCATAGCTTCCTGCATCCCCGAATGACTGTGATACCAATAGGTGCCTGACTGTTTGACCTCGAACTCATAGTCGAAGGTCTGGCTAGGCTTGATGCCTGGAAAGCTGACGCCGGGAACACCATCCATCTGGAACGGCAGGAGAATGCCGTGCCAGTGAATCGAACTATCCTCTTTCAGCGTATTTGTAACCGACAGGCGAACCTTTTGGCCCTCCTTCAAGCGGATGATCGGACCCGGCACGGTGCCGTTGACCGTGCAGGCATGGCCTGCGTTGTCACCGACGCTAAAGTGCGCCTCGCCGACCGTTAGGGCGATGTGTTCACCGCTCAGCACTTCGGAGGCTGGGTTAGGGCCGCTCATGCTCCCCATAGTGCCGCTACGCGCCCATGCAGGGAACAGTGAGGAAAGCGCGATCCCGCTGCTGGTCAGAACCGCACCGCGCAATAAGTTCCGACGATTGAAAGGGGCTACGATCATATTGGGGCGTCCATCAAAGGGTCTAATGGTGATACGCCCCGCGTCGCTCAATCCCTCAAAATATCGGTCAACTTGTTGCGCGCACGGTAAAGCCGCGTTTCAACGGCCTTTTCGCTAATGCCGAGTACTTGCGCAGTTTCGGCCTGTGTCAGCCCTTCGATGGTGCGCAGGACCAGCGGCTCGCGGATTGCGACGGGCAATTTGGTTATCGCATCTCGGACGCGGGCCAGCTCAACATGGTCGGCAAGCTGTTGATCAGCGGGGATCGTCTCAATAGCAATCGCAGCCGCCGCCTCAAGCGGCAAGGCAAACGAAAAGAACCGCCGCACCGCGCGCCGCCGCGCCCAATCACGGCACTTGTTGATTGCGATCCGCGATACCCACGCCTTGAAGGGTCGCGTGCCATCATAGCTCTTCAGCGCAGCAAAGGCCGCAATGAAGGCCTCCTGAGTGACGTCAAGCGCGGCATCGCTGTCGCTGATTGAACCGCGCACCAAACGGAAGACGGCCTCGCGGTGGCGCCCAAGCAGTTCGCGGTAAGCGGTTTGTCGTCCCGTAAGGGCGAGAGCTGCCAGTTCACTGTCAGAACACTCGCCCATCGCCAGCGTCATTTCTGATCGGCAGTCAGTGCCTTGACCACGGCTTCATCAAATTTTGCCGCCTGATCGGGCCTGAGCAGCGCGCGCATCGCAAAGGTGTGCTCCAGCGTTTCCTTTTGCAGTTCGCCCATCGCCATATGCGATTGGTCGATGGCGCTGGAGACTTGCGGCCCATAGCCATGCTCGGCCCCGATCGCGGCTGCGAGTTTTGCGTTGTCGGCGCGCATTTCAAGTTCGAGTGCCTTGCGGCGAATGGCAAATTGCGCCTCAAGCGAATCCAGCTTGGCGTGCTGGGCGGGATCAAGATTGAGTTGGTCATGTAACAGCGCATGAAGGTCACTGTCGGCAACCGCCTTGGGCGCAAGCACCGCTCGCCCAAGCCAGGCACCTGCAATCGCGGCAACAAAGGCGACCAGAGCGACTAGCAAGGTGCGGCGAAGGCCTGTCATTGAGCGGCCAGCAACAGTGAGGAAGGCGCAAGCGCGGGCGGCGCACCAATAGGTGTAGCTGAGGGTGCAGCAGCAGCGGGGGTTCCGGGAAGCCCGGAGCTAGCAAAGCCTATCGCAAGCGCTGCAAGAGCGGCGAGGCCAAGCGACCCGAATGCGCTTGATGGGTCACGCGCCGCTAACTCAGCCAACACCGCCTCGTCGATCATTGCCAGACGCGGGTCGAGCGGCGCGTTGCCAAGCTGTGTCAGCATCTCGTCTAGGTTCACCATCGCCGAAGAGTCTCCTGTTGCGATGTTTATACGCAAACGGGTTGCCTATCCCTCATTTTGCCCGTGCAATGCGATAATTCGAATAATTCGAGGGGCACGCTTGGCGGATGCGTATCTGGTTTGACGCCACTTTTTAGGAATCCACCCATGTCCAAACTTCGCCTCGCTTTCACCATGCCCCTGCTAGCCGCTCTTGCGCTTGCTGGGAGTGCTCAAGCCCATACCAAACTGGTGTCGTCCTCGCCTGCGGCCAATGCGACAGTCGCCAAGCTTGGCAAGGTGGTTCTGACTTTCAATGAGCGGGTCGTCGCCAGATTCACTGGTGTGGACCTCATAATGACGACCATGCCTGGGATGGCTGACCATCGGCCGATGCCAATCTTGGGCTTCACCTCGGCAATGAGTGCCGACGGCAAAACCCTGACGCTTTTGTTGCGACGGGCGCTTGCGGCAGGCACCTATCAGGTGAAATGGCATGCGGTTGGCGATGACACCCACCGCATGGAAGGCACCTACACGTTCACTGTGAAATAGGGTGATCGGCGAACTGACAATCGGCATCCGGTTCGCGCTCTATGTGAATCTGATGCTGTTGTTCGGACTGCCGCTGTTCGGGCTTTATGCCTTGAAGGGCGCGGAGCGGCTGCAACGCAATATATTGCCACTCCGTGCGCTCACAATCTGGCTGGCATTGCTGGCAATAGGCCTGTCTGTGCTGAGCATCATAGCCATGACCGCGTCAATGGCGGGGGTTCCTCTGCTTGAGATTGACCACGGCTCTGTGATCATGATGGTCTCGGAAACGCCTATGGGGAATGCCTGGGCTACGCGCATAGCGGCACTCCTCGGGACGCTTTGTCTGGCTATCGCATTCGGCGGACGCAGGAGGCCAACATGGCTGGTGCTGGTGTCGGTTGGGGCGGCGGGCGCGCTGGCATCGCTGGCTTGGACGGGACACGGCGCGGCCAGCGCAGGCACCTTCGGCACATACCACCTGATCGCGGACGTCGTGCATCTTCTGGCATCGGGAGCCTGGATCGGCGCACTTGCGGCGCTCGGAGTCATGTTATTCCGCCCCTCAGCAACGATGACCAACGATTATCTAAGGCTAACCCACCGCGCGCTGGACGGGTTTTCGCTGGTCGGGACGATGATTGTCGCCCTGATCGTCGCGTCGGGTCTGGTGAACAGCTATATGCTCGTCGGCCCCGCGCATGTGCTGTCGTTGCCATCGACGCTCTACGGCCAATTACTGCTGTCGAAGCTGGCCCTGTTCGGCGTCATGCTTGGATTGGCGGCGGCCAACCGGTTCCGCCTGACGCCCGCGTTCGATCAAGCGATCAAGGAGAACGGAACAATCAAGGCCATAGCCTTGTTACGCCGTAGCCTGATCTTCGAGGCGAGCGCCGCTCTATTAATCCTTGGCCTAGTCGCAAGGGTCGGCACGCTCGAACCGCCGATGTCGATGTGATGCGCCCCAAGGGAGAATGATCGTGAACGAACCACAAGGCGGAGCGCACGCAAATCACCAGGGCGGGTGCTGTAAAGCTGCGGGTGATGATGATGATCTGGTAACCGCGATTGATCCCGTCTGCGGGATGACGGTCGATCCTGCAAAGACGCCGCATCACGCCATCCACGGCGGCACTCATTCTCATTTTTGCGGTGCCGGATGTCTGGCGAAGTTCACGGCCGAACCAGCCAAATATCTCTCTGATGCTCCGCGAGTCGAAGCTGTCGCCTTACCCGGCGCAATCTATACCTGCCCGATGCACCCAGAGATTCGTCAGGTCGGGCCCGGCGCTTGCCCGATCTGCGGCATGGCCTTGGAGCCGGAGCTGGTCACCGCTGACAGTGGACCCAATCCGGAGTTGGCGGATATGACCCGGCGGTTCTGGATCGCCCTGGTGCTCACCGCGCCGGTCTTCATCCTGGAGATGGGCGGACATTTCGGCGGGCTGATGAAGCTCATGTCCCCGCAAGCCTCCCACTGGATTCAGTTTGCTCTGGCGACGCCGGTGGTGGTTTGGGCAGGACTGCCGTTCTTCGAACGCGGCTGGGCCTCGCTGTTGACCCGGCACCTCAATATGTTCACTCTGATCGCCATGGGGGTGGGTGTGGCCTACGCCTACAGCCTCTTTGGCATATTCGCACCGCAGCTATTTCCCCCGGGTCTGCGCGACGCGATGGGCGCAGTGCCGGTGTATTTCGAGGCTGCCGCCGTGATCACCGTGCTGGTGCTTCTGGGTCAGGTTCTGGAACTCCGTGCCCGGGATCAAACCTCCGGCGCGATCAAGGCCTTGCTCGACCTAGCTCCCAAAACTGCGCGTCGCATCACGGCCGACGGCACCGACGAAGAGGTGACCCTGGACCTGATTGTGGTCGGAGACCGTCTGAGGGTTAGGCCAGGCGAGAAGGTCCCGGTCGATGGCGAGTTGATCGAAGGCAGAGTCTCTATCGACGAATCTCTGGTCACAGGGGAGTCGATGCCGGTCACCAAGGAGGCGGGTGCCAAGGTGATCGCAGGCTCGATCAATAGGACAGGCTCGTTCATCATGCGGGCCGAAAAGGTCGGAGCTGAGACGCTCTTGGCGCGGATTGTTCAGATGGTGGCGGAGGCTCAGCGGAGCCGCGCTCCGATCCAGCGAATGGCCGATTTGGTATCCGGCTGGTTCGTGCCGGCCGTTATTACCGCGGCCTTGCTGGCGGCAGCGGTTTGGTCGCTCGTTGGGCCTGAGCCGCGTTTCACCTATGCTCTGGTCGCGGCCGTATCGGTGTTGATCATCGCCTGTCCCTGCGCTTTAGGTTTAGCCACCCCGATGTCGATCATGGTCGGCGTGGGGCGCGGTGCTCAATTAGGTGTGCTGATCAAAAGCGCTGAAGCGTTGGAGCGGTTTGAGAAGGTCGACACCCTGGTCATCGATAAGACGGGCACGCTGACGGAGGGGCGGCCCTCTGTCACCGCGATCAAGGTCACGGCCGGTTTCGACGAAGCCGAGCTATTGCGTCTCGCGGCGAGCTTGGAGCGTGGCAGCGAGCACCCTCTGGCGGATGCTATCCTGCGGGCCGCCAAGGAGAGGTCGTTGATCCTTTCGGAGGCCGCTGAATTCGACTCTCCCGTCGGCAAGGGGGTCTTGGGGGTGGTGGACGGCAAAGCTATCGTCCTGGGCGGTGCGCGGTTGATGGCCGAGAATGGGATCAACTTGACGGCTTTGACCTCTGAGGCTGACGCGCTTCGCCAACTTGGCACGACGACGATATTCGCCACTGTCGACGGCAAGCTTGCCGGGCTGTTCGGGATCGCTGATCCTATCAAGCCGACGTCGGCGGCGGCGGTGGCCGCGCTTAAGGCTGAGGGCATACGGCTAGTCATGATGACCGGCGACAATCGCACGACGGCTATGGCGGTCGCGGCTCAGTTGGGCATCGATGAGGTCGAGTCAGAGGTCCTGCCGGAAGACAAAGCCAAGGTGGTCCAGAAGCTCCGCGCGGAGGGCCGGGTTGTGGCCATGGCGGGTGACGGGGTCAATGATGCGCCGGCACTCGCGGCCGCAGAGGTGGGCGTGGCGATGGGGGCAGGCTCTGACGTCGCCATTGAGAGCGCTGGTGTAACCTTGCTGAAAGGCGACCTGCAGGGACTCGTCCGTGCGCGCCGTCTGTCGCGGGCTGTGATGCGCAACATCCGCCAGAATCTGGTCTTCGCCTTCGCCTATAACGTGGCTGGGATCCCGATAGCGGCTGGCATCCTATATCCCGCTTTTGGTTTGCTTCTCTCACCGGCCATTGCCGCACTCGCCATGGCGCTCTCGTCGGTCAGCGTGATCGGCAATGCCCTGCGGCTGAGATCGATCAAGCTGTGATGCCTTCAGGGAATTGAGACTCAGTCTGGTCCATGGCCGCGGTGCCCGTGGTGCATGAACAGATGCATCACGGGACAGGCCAGGAACAGCAGGTAGGGCAGATAGCCCAGGAAGCCTCGAGCATGGTTCCAGTGTTCACGCAGGACCCAGAACAGAACGGCGGCAGCGATAGCCACCGCCGTCATGCGTAGGAATCCGAATAGCCTCACACTCATCCTGGCCTCCCGAAACCTTGGCTACTCTCTCTTGGGCATTGGCATTGGCATTGGCATTGGTGCGGAAGGCTCGGCCATGGCAGGCATGCAGTGCATGTCCTTCATCGACATCGACATCGACATCGACATCGGCATCATCTTCATCTTACGCTTGCCCGGTTTGGCGGTTGGGGGATTTGGGATCGGCATCATCGTCCCAGGCTTTGCGGCGTCCATGGCCATGCCGGACATCATCGGGCATTTCTGGGGTTCTGGTGCGGGAGCGGGTATCTGCGCAGCGGCGGTCGGCGGGTGGTGCCCAGCATGCGGGTCGGGTTCGGCTGCCAGGGCGGGTGTGGCGGCCAATAGCCCCAGCACGGCGGCGAGCTTGAGAGGATGGATCATGGGTAACCTTTCGGGTTGATCTGTGGTGCAGGTTCAACGGCGTGCGAGGAAGCCGAAGGCGTTGTAGGTGACGGCAAAGAGCAGCCCGAGCACGGCACCCACCACCACCGAGCAGACTCCGCCCGCGAACAAGGCTCCGGGGGAGTCCGTGGCCGAGCCGGTAAAGAGGGAAATGAACATGTGGGAGGCCGCAGCGATGCCGAGTGCTGCCCCGACCCAACACAGCAAGAAGGTGACGCCGAACACCACCGCGCCAGTGGCGGCGCATCGGGTGGGGTCCAGGGCGGATTTGTCGTGGGGAACTGGATTGGTGGAGGTCATGGTCGTGCATCCTTTGCGGAATAACCTGACGCTCAGTTGCTCACCGTTGTTGGCCGCCCGCCTTGATCAGAATCAATCCCCCGCTAGCGGCAGGCCAAGGGCGTCTGGTGCCAAGGTGTCGCCACCGTTCAACGCCTTCTGCATCCAGACGACATCGACCCAGCGGCCATGCTTGAAGCCGACGCTGCGGCCTATCCCCGAATGCTCGAAGCCTAGGGATCGATGCAGGCCGATGGAGGCGGCATTGCCGCTGTCGCCGATCACCGCCATCACTTGGCGCAGGCCACGTGCCTCGCAGGCGGCGACGACCGCGCTCAATACGGCCTTGCCCACGCCCTTTCCGATGGCTTCTGGTGCGACATAGACGCTGTCCTCGGCGGTGTGGCGATACGCTGCGCGGGGACGAAACGGGCTGGCATAGGCAAAGCCCAGCACCCGCCCATCGACTTCGGCAACCAGATGCGCAAGGCCCCAGGCTCGGACCGCATTGCGCCGCTCCAGCATCTCGGCCGGGGAGGGCGGCACTTCCTCGAAGGTCCCGAAGCCGTGCAGAACGTGGTGACCATAGATGTCGGCCAGAGCTTGCGCGTCGGCCTCAGTCGAAGTCCGTATAATCAATGTTGGCTCCCTTCTGACCGAGCGCCCAGATAGCGAAAGCGTAGTCCAGTGCGATCTCCTTGAGGAAGTCGAACCGCCCCGAGGCGCCGCCGTGCCCGGCCTCCATATTGATCTTCAGCAAGATCGGAGCGTCGCCCGTCGTTGATGCCCGAAGTTTAGCCACCCACTTCTGCGGTTCCCAATAGGTCACGCGGGGGTCCGACAGCCCGCCGGTGGCCAAGATCGCCGGATAAGGCTTGGCCGAGACATTATCATAGGGGCTATACGCCGCAATCTGATCATAGGCCTCGGGGTCCTCCAGGGGGTTGCCCCATTCGGGCCACTCCGGCGGGGTAAGCGGTAAGCTGGTGTCGCTCATGGTGTTGAGCACATCAACGAAGGGCACGGCAGCGATGATTCCGGACCAGAGGTCAGGGCGCATATTGGCGATGGCGCCCATCAGCATGCCGCCGGCCGAGCCCCCATAGGCAACCATCCGGCCGCGCGCGCCATACCCCTGTGTTGCCAAATACTCCGCACAGGCGATGAAGTCGGTGAAGGTATTGGTTTTCTTGGCTTTGCGGCCATCAAGGAACCAGCCCCAACCCTTGTCGGAACCGCCGCGCACATGGGCGACAGCCCAGATCCAGCCGCAGTCTACCAGGCTTAAGTTTCGGATCGAGAAGCTGGGCTCCATGGCGTGGCCGTAGGAGCCGTAACCGTAGAGCAGCAGGGGGGCGGTGCCGTCGAGAGGGGTATCTTTGAGCATCAGGACCGTGACCGGCACCAACTCGCCGTCCGGAGCGGGGGCCATAAGGCGGCGGGCGACATAGCGGGCCGGGTCGTGGCCGGAGGGGATTTCCTGAGTCTTGCGCAGTGTCCGAGCGCGGGTCGCCATGTCATAGTCGAAGGTCTGACGCGGGGTGGTGGGGGACTGATAGACGAAGCGGGTCAGGGGGGTGTCGTACTCGTAGCCACCCTCTAGCGACAGCGCGTGAGCCTCTTCGTCGAAGGCCACGATATGCTCAGCGCCGTCGCGGGGCATGACGATGATCCGGTCATTGGCATTCACCCGCTCCATGCGAACCAGGTGCTGTGAGAAGGCCGCGAAGCCGGTGATGTAGTGGCCCGGTTGGTGAGGCACGAAATCCACCCAACTGGCCTTACTGGGAATTGCGGCTGTGGATTGCGCCAGTTTGAAATCTACCGCGCCGTCGGCATTGGTGCGGATCACCCAGCGGTCGGTCCAGTGGTCTAGATCATACTTGACCCCCTCTCGACGCGGCTCGGCCACCTGGGGTGCGGTGGTCGGCTCGGCCGCATCGATCAGCCGGATCTCGGTGGTTTCCTGATTGCCCACATGGATGATGATGTGGCTGTCGTCGCTGGTGGTGCCGATGCCAAGGAACATGCCCTCGTCGGTTTCCTCATAGACCAGAATGTCCTCACCCCCCCGAGCCGGGCGGCGGAACACCTTGGAGGGCCTAGCGTTCTCGTCGCGCCAGATCCAGAACAGCCAAGCGCTGTCGGGCGAGAAGGTGAAGTCGCCATAGGCGCTGTCGATCTGGAATGGGAGGGTGTCTCCCGTCGCCAAGTCCTTGACGTAGATTGTGTAGTACTCCGAGCCCTGCGCGTCGGCAGCCCAGGCATAGAGCGCGTGGTCAGGGCTATGATGGGCCGCGCCCACCTGGAAGAAGGCCTTGCCCTTAGCCAGCGCCTCTTCGTCGAGCAACACCACCTCGCCGTCACTGCGTCCGCGCGGCCGGCGGCCATGCACCGGATGCTCCGCGCCGATCTCATAGCGGACATAGTAATCCCAGGCGCCGTCGGCGGCCGGCACGGAGCTGTCATCCTCCTTGATGCGCCCCTTCATCTCGGCGAACAGCTTCGCTTGCAAAGCTTCTGTGCCTGCCAGCATGGCGGTGGTGTAGGCGTTCTCGGCGGTCAGATGCTCACGGATGTCGGCGCGCAGGACCTTAGGGTCGCGCAGCACGTCTTTCCAGTTGTCGTCCTTCATCCAGGCATAGTCATCGACCCGCGAGCGGCCGAGCTGGGTGATGGTTTTGGGATCGCGGCGAGCGGTGGGGGGTGTGGGTGTCATGAGGTTTAGATGCGGCGGTGTCGGGGCCGTGGCAAGGCCGTTTGAGTTATCGTCAATCTTGAATCATCTGACACGATCTTATAGCGATCTTACCAGAGTTTACAAAAATGGGATAAACTGAGATAAGTTACCTATGGATCCGCGAAGCAACCCATTCGCACCGAGTGCCGGAGCGCCGCCCCCGGAGCTTGCAGGTCGCGCCGTCTTGCTTGAGCGGGTCGCCGTGGCGTTGGACCGCATTCGCGCCGGCCGCGTTGCCCGGAGCGCCATATTCTACGGCCTTCGCGGGGTAGGTAAGACGGTCTTGCTGCGTGAACTGCGAATTGCAGCAGAACAGCGGGGAATATCGACCGTCCGAATCGAGGCCCCGGAGGACCGATCCCTTCCAGCCTTGCTGGCACCCGCACTGCGCAGTGCATTGCTGCGATTGGATCGACTGGAAAGCGCAAAAGTCGGGGTGAAACGCGCTTTGCGCGCGCTTGCAGGGTTCGTAAAGCTCCAGGTTACTTATCAAGACATCGATGTATCTTTGGATATGGACGCTGAGCGCGGCCTTGCGGACAGCGGTGACCTCGACCTCGATCTTGCTGATCTGTTGACCACAATCGGTGAGGCGGCAAGAGAACGCCAGACCGCTGTGGTGCTGTTCATCGACGAACTGCAATATGTGCCCGAAGCGCAATTGGCATCGCTGATCAGCGCCTTGCATGCAACGTCCCAGGCGCAGTTGCCCATCACGATGATCGGCGCGGGCTTGCCCCAGCTTTTGGGTCAGATGGGCCGTGCCAAGTCCTATGCCGAACGCCTATTTGAGTTCACCTCAATCGAGCAGCTCGACCCGGTTTCCGCTCGCGCCGCCTTGGTGTTGCCCATCGAGCGAGAGGGGGCATCAATATCGGAAAGTGCCGTTGCGGAAATCACACGTGCAACAGAAGGCTATCCGTACTTCTTGCAGGAATGGGGCAAGCACAGCTGGGATGCCGCTTCGAAATCGCCAATCTCGCTTGAGGATGTCGAGGCGGCGTCAAGCACGGCTCTGGCAGAGTTGGACGCCAGTTTTTTCCGCGTGAGGTTTGATCGTTTGACCCCCGCGGAAAAGCGATACCTTCGAGCTATGGCCGAGCTTGGCTCTGGGCCGCATAGGTCCGGTGACGTCGCTGAGGTAATGTCGCGCAAGGTTACCCAGTTGGCGCCGGTGCGAAACGGCTTGATCGGCAAGGGTATGATTTATAGCCCTGCCCATGGCGACACGGCATTCACAGTGCCGCTGTTCGATCAATTCATGCGTCGAATCATGCCGATGCTTGAGGCGTGATCTCTGAAGCGACCCTGACTCCCGGTTCGTCAGTTCCCTATGATCGGGCGATCACGAACGCATAGCCGAACACATCGAAGCCCCAGCAGCCGTCAACAAGTGTTGACAGCATCAATTCGTCAACATAGGTTGACAAATATGGATCTCAACACCCTCCCCAAGTCTGACAATCCTGAGCAAGCGCTCGCCAGCGTCGTTGCGCTACGCCGTCTTGCTGACAGGCTAGAGAGAGCGGCAGTGGGTGAAGCCCTAGGGCAGGGATGGACCTGGGCGGACATCGCCGAGGCGTTAGGCGTCACCCGCCAGGCCGCGCACAAGCGGCTAGCACCCTTCATGCGCAACAAGAGTGGAGAATAGTTTCAATGTTTCAAAAGATTAAGACCCAGGCAGCGGATGTGCGGACGATTGCCAAACTCTGTCTTGAAGCAGAGCAGCAGGGCTTGCGTGGTGGCCAGCGGGAACCGGCAGCTGAGCATTTTCTGCTCGCCGCCTTCGATCTTCCTGATGGCTCCGCGGCGTCGGTCTTGCGGGACTTCGGAGTTGATAGGTCGATGCTCGTTTCCGCGATCGAGGGCCAATATGCCGATGCTCTGGGCCACGCCGACGTTAGCCCCGACTCTAGTCTGAATGACGGCACAATTGATGACTCCATGCCGGAGGCGCGTGGTCTCTATGAGGCGGCAGCCTCCGGCAAAGCCGTAATACAGGCGCTATCGAAACTACCGCGAGTGGGGCGTAGGCCGCTTAGAAGCGCTGATATTTTGATCGCTCTTGCCAGCCTGCACCACGGCATAGTGCCTCGCGTCTTTCGCCGTCTTGGTCTCGATCTTGATCAAGTGGCGCAGGCGGCAAAGCTAAAGTGACCGAGCAATGACAAACTCATAGCCGAACACATCGGCATGGCGGCGATAGGCCTCGACCTCATTATCGGCGGCGTCGAGAACCTCTTTGGCAATCGGGTCGTTCCCGTACTTGGCTCGGAGAAGTGGGACCCGCGCTTCTAGAGGGCCATAATAGTCGTCCCACCAGGCCTCGGGTGGCAGGGTGAAAGTGTCCAAGACCTCGTAGCCGGCGTCTCGCACTTGGGCGTTGATGCCAGTGATGTCGGTCATGGCCGGGCAGTCGATCCAGTTACGCAGGGCGCGCTCGGGCGGGTCGGGGCGTAGCCAAACCGGCTCGGTGAAGGCAATGAACCCGCCCGGCTTCAGCAGGGGCCGCCATAGCCTCAGGGCCTCAGCAATGCCCAACATATAGACCGCGCCTTCGCACCAGATGAGATCAAAAGGCCCTAGGTCGGTGGGCGGAGTTGCCATGTTCCCGCGCAATGTCCGAATGCGGTCCTGACAGTCAGCGGCGATCGCGCGACGATTCAGCTCGGCGAGGAACGGCGCGTGGGCATCCAGTGCGGTGATGTGCGCGCCTGGCAGAGCCCGCGCCAAGTCAAGGGTTTGCATACCGGGACCGCTGGCCATGTCGAGAATGCGCGGCGCTTCGGGCAAAGGGCCCACGGCGGCCAGGGCTCTTAAGGTGCAGGCGCGGTTGCCGGGACCTTCGCGTGGGAGATCGGAGTGAAGGTCAAAGAAGACCTTTCGTGTGGCGGGCTCGGCGAGATCAACCAAGGCTGTGCTCCACAAGACTTATCCCCAAGGTGCTGAGTCGGTGAGATTCTCGCTCTATCCGACTAGAGCCTGTTCCGATAAGGGGGAACCGGTTATCGGAGATGAACAGGCTCTAAGTTTTTGAATTAGAGCGCAGTTTCTCCCTTCAGACGTTTCCGTCTAAAGGGACCGCGCTCTGGCCCCAGGGATTGATGAGCTCGACGCCACAGCGCTGGAAGTCGGTCACGTCGCGGGTTGCGATGGAAGCGCCTTGAGCCACAGCAATCGCAGCGATTTGACCGTCGAGCGGCTGGATCGGCGATCCCATTCGACGGCGTGACGCGGCGATTGCTGCGAAGGCCTCTGCCGCCACCCCATCGAAGGAAAGGATCTGTCCCGCAAAATCCTCGGCGAACATCTGATCAGCGGCATCAGTGAGACCGGTCCGCCTTCGCCCTTCCGGTAACAGAGCCAAGCCATTAAGAATTTCAGCTTGAGAAATCGTGGTCGTGAATATTTGTGTGCGAATTTGGTCAGCGACCCAGTCAAGAACCCTTTGAGAGGGCTCGGGTCGCATGAGTTCGGACAGGACGTTTGTGTCGAGAATTATCACCCGATGAAGTCAGGCGGGTCACGAGGCTCTGCCCGCTCCGGGTCAGGTAGATTGACCCCACCCAAGGGCGCAAACCGACGCGTAATTGCATCCGCGAGATTGGTGACGACCCCCGTCTTGGTATGAGTAAGGGCGTCACGCAGTATGACCCGCGCCTCCTGCTCCATGGAGTGACCATTGTGCGCGGCGCGGACCCGCAGCTGGGTTTTCAGCGGTTCGTCGAGATTGCGAATTGTGATGCTGGCCATAGACGGTGGACCTCAGGCAATGAATATCAGCATTATAGGCAATGATTGCGTTGATGGCAATGTAGACTACTCACCCCAACCGCTCCCGCAAGTGATCCCCCACTCGCATGGCATTGGCCACGGTGGTGAGCGTCGGGTTTACCGCTGACGACGACACGAAGAAGCTGGTGTCGGTGACATAGAGGTTGTCGAGCTGGTGGGCCTTGCACCAGGGGTCGAGGACGGAGCTCTGGGGGTCGGTACCGAAGCGGACCGTGCCGCACTGGTGTGCCGTGCCGTAGAGGGGCAGCAGGCTGTCGAACTGGAAATGGTGCTGCGAGAGCGGGTGAGCGCTGTCGGAGAAGCCGTCGAGGGAGGTTTTCAAGACCTCCACCAGCCGCTCATGCCCGTCCATATTGTTGTGGGTGTAGTTGAGCTTGATGCGGCCCTCCGGCGTCAGCGTGATGCGATTGGCCGGGTCGGGCAGATCTTCGGAGATCACCAGCATCGAGATCAACCGCGCGGCGATCGTGTTGGTCAGGGCGTCGGGCACCAGGGACGGGGGCAGCCAGTCGGAGAGTTCGCCCTCCAGGGTTTGGCCGGACATATATTCCAACAGCTGGATATGGCCCATCGGCCAGTCGAAGCCGCCGCGCGGATCCTTGTGGTAGAAATCATTGACCGCCAGGGTCTTGGGGAACTGGACATCCACCGGCGAGGGGCTGATCGAGACCATGGCGGTCAGGGTATGGAACATATAGTTGCGGCCCACTTGGTCGGAGCCGTTGGCGAGGCCGGTCGGATGGGCGGCATTGGCCGATGCCAGGAGCAGGGCCGCAGTATTGGCCGCGCCTGCGGCAACCACGATGATGTCACCGCGCCAACGTTCCTCACCATGCTCGGTTTGGCAGACCACTTCGGTGACGGTCTTGCCTGAGGCGTCGGTCTCCAGCTTCACCACCTTGTGGCCTGTGAGGAGCGTGACATTGGGCAAGCTGAGCAGGGGTTCAATGGCGATGGAGCGTGCGTCGCACTTGGCCTTCAGCAGGCAGGGAAATCCGCCGCAGGTCCTGCACTTGATGCACTTGGAGGTGACCGGATTGTCCGGATTGAGCTTGACCCCGAGCGGCAGCGAGAAGGGCTTCCAACCCTGAGATTGCCAGTGGCCCTTCAGGCGTTCGATATCGGGGTCATTGACGATGGCGGCGTGGACATAGGGGGGTTCATGTCCCTCTTCGGTTGGGTCATCGCCCCGAGATCCGTGAACCTGCCAGAGCGTCTCGGCCTCGGCGTAGTAAGGGGCCATGTCGGTGAGGCTGACGGGCCAGGCTGGGGAAACGCCGCCCGCATGGCGCACCTCGCCGAAGTCGGTGCCGCGCATACGCATCAGGGCCGCGCCGTAGAAGCTGGTATTGCCGCCGACCCAATAATGGGTGTTGGGGGTGAAGGGTTTGTCGTCCTTGTCGAGCCATTGCTCGTGGGTGCGATAGCGGTGTTCGACGAACACGGCCTTGGCGTCCCAGTTCTGGGCCTCACGGGGGATGTGCTCGCCGCGCTCTAGGATCAGGATCGACTTGCCGGTTGAGGCAAGGCGCTGGGCTAGGGTTCCGCCACCGGCCCCGGAGCCGATGATGATGACGTCGAAATGCGAGGCCATGTCAGCCCTCCAGGTGGTATTTGGCGGAGCCGCGTCGCACGGCCCAGCTGACCAGACGCTGCGGCAAAAGTCGTAGAGCCAGCGCAGCCAATCGGTTGTGCCCGCCCGGTATGACCACAACACGGCCCTTTTCGTTGGCGGTGATGGCGCTCTCAACCACCGTCTCGGCAGATTGCCAGAAGAAGCGTGGTGCCTCGTCCATCAAATGTGCGGTGGCGTTGGCGGCGGCGAACTCGGTCTTGGTGAAGCCGGGGCAGATAGCGGTGACCTTGATCCCCTTGGCGCGGTATTCGGCATCCAGGGCTTGGCTGAACTTGATCATCAGGGTTTTGGCCCCCGGATAGAGACTGTGGCCCGCAGCACCCGGCGCGAAGCCGGTGAGCGAGGCCACATTGATGATTGCGCCTTTGCCGCGCTCCACCATGCCTGGGATCACAGCGTGAGCCAGGGCGCAAGGTGCCACCACCAAGGTCATCAGGAAGTCTCTCTGCTTGGCCCAGGGCACGGCGGCGAAGCTCTGGGGGATCGAAAACCCGGCATTATTGACCAGTACATCGACATGTCTGCGCTGCGCAGAAAGCCCGTCCAGGATAGGTGCCTCGCCGTCATTGAGGCTCAAGTCGGCGGGGATAGCAAAGGCGGTGATGTCATGGGCCGCGCTCAGTTCTGCGGCCAGCGCCTCCAGCCGGTCCAGACGTCGGGCGGTGAGGGCTAGGTCGTAGCCCCGTGCGGCATAGGCCCGGGCGAAAGCGGTGCCGAGACCGGAGGACGCGCCGGTGATGAGAGCAAGTGGACGTGAGTCAGGCATGTCCCGTTCTGCGCCCAGAGTGTGGCGGCCTCAAGATGCTTGCCTCGGACCACGCATCACATCATTCAAGGGTTGGGAGCAGCCTCGGGGAAGCCATGGCCTTTGACCTGCAGATGGCGTTGATCCACGCCACGGTTCAGCTGGAACAGCCGCAAGGTGACGGCACCCGCACAGTGGGAGCCGGGTTCCTGATTGACGCACCTGGACCCGACGGCCAGCCGCGCATTGTGCTGATCACCGCCAACCACGTCTTTGAGCGGATGCCGGGCGTGGAGGCTCGGATCGGCTATCGTTTCGCCAATCCTGACGGCTCATGGACCTATGCGCCGACCAATGTGGCGATCCGTGACAGTGAGGGGCACGAGCTGTGGACCCACCATCCCGACCGCGATATCGCTGCCATCACATTAACGGTGCCCGACAGCTTTGCGCGTGCCGCCATTCCCAAGGTTTGGCTGGCCCAGGACGATAGTTTCGACAAACTGGCCATCGGTCCCGGCGATGAAATGATGGCGCTCGGCTTTCCGCGCGGGCTGTCGGCCAATGCCGCAGGGTTTCCGATCCTTAGGGCCGGGCGGGTCGCGTCCTATCCGGTGTCTCCAGCCAGGATCTACGGGACCTTCCTGTTGGATTTCTCGGTGTTCCCCGGCAATTCCGGTGGACCGGTGTTCCTTTCCGACATCTCAGAGCAGCACAACGGCAGGCGACAAGCCAAATCGGCTCAGATCATTGCCGGCTTGCTGACCCAAGAGGTGCAGCTGAACAACGAACGCCTGGGCATCGGCATCGTCACCCACGCCACCTTTATCCGCGAGACCATTGATCTGCTGGATCGCCCGCAAGCGACCGAGGTGCCGGGTAATCCCACCGAGGTCGCCGCGAGGGTCGGCTCCGGCGTGGCACCGGGGAGGCCGGAATAATACCGGCTCGCCATCACCTCCTCGCCGCGCCATAAGGCAGAAAATGAGCTTGGGGCGTCGGGATGATTGAGAACAGTAGCGACGGTGCGCGGCGGCCGGAAAACCCAACCCTGATCATCGCCGGGGCCTCGGTCGGCACCCTGTTCGAGTGGTACGACTTCTTCCTCTACGGCTCGCTGGCCACCCATATCGCCAAGCATTTCTTTGCCGGGGTCGATGAGCGCACGGCCTTTAGCTTTGCCCTCGGGGCCTTCGCGGCGGGCTTCATTGCCAGGCCGTTCGGAGCCCTGGTGTTCGGGCGCATCGGCGACCGGGTGGGGCGCAAGAACACCTTCCTGGTGACCATGACGATCATGGGGCTGTCGACCTTCATCGTCGGCCTATTGCCGGGCTATGCGACGATCGGCGTCGCGGCGCCCATCCTGTTGGTGGCCCTGCGGCTGATCCAGGGCTTGGCCATCGGCGGCGAGTATGGCGGGGCGGCGATCTATGTGGCCGAGCATGCACCGGCCGACCGTCGCGCCTTCAACACCAGCTTCATCAACGCTATGGCCACCTGCGGGCTGATCACCTCGCTGTTGGTGATCATCGCCTGTCGTCTGATGCTGAGCGAGGCGGCGTTCAAGGACTGGGGCTGGCGGATCCCATTCCTGATCTCGGTGGGACTGCTCGGGGTATCTCTCTGGATCCGCATGAAGCTGGCCGAGAGTCCGGTGTTTCAGGCCATGAAGGCGGGCGGCACACTATCCAAGGCACCCTTGGCGGAAACCTTCCTCAATGGGAAGAACCTGCGGCTGGTTCTGGCCGTGTTGTTCGGGGCCATCGGCTGCACGACAGTGGTTTGGTACTCGGCCCAGTTTTACACGCTCTTCTTCCTGCAACGGCTGCTGAAGGTCGACGATCTGCAGGCCAATCTGCTGTTGGTCACGGCTCTGCTCATCGCGGTGCCGTCCTTTCTGTTCTTGGGTTGGCTGAGTGACCGGATCGGTCGCAAGGCGATTATCATGTCCGGCACGATCCTGGCAGCGCTGACCATCTTTCCGGCCTTCCATGCTCTAACGGAAGCCGCCAATCCCGCCCTGGCGGCGGCGCAGCGGGCGACGCCGGTGGTGGTCTATGCCGACCCGGCGGCATGTTCGGTTCAGTTTGATCCGGTGGGAGCCAACCATTTCGACCGCTCCAGCTGCGACATTGCCAAGGCCTATCTGTCGCGTTCGGGCATCAGCTATCGCAATGCTCTCCTGCCGGCGGGAGCGGTGGCTCAGATCCATCTGGGGTCGAGCGTCCTCAGCGCGCCAGACCCTAGAGGTCTCGACGCCCCAGCTCGCGAAGCCGCGATTACCGCCTTCAAGACTGAGGCTAGTGCCGCGCTGGGCAAGGTGGGCTATCCTGCCTCGGCGGACCCGGCCAAGGTCAACGGCCCCATGGTGGTGGCGATCATCGTCTATCTGGTGGTCCTGGCGGCCATGGGTTATGCGCCCGGTGCGGCCTTTCTGGTGGAGCTGTTCCCGGCTCGGATACGCTATACGGCGCTCTCCTTCCCTTATCACCTGGGCTCAGGCTGGATCGGCGGCCTGTTGCCGGCCACGGCGTTTGCTATCGTGACCACGCAAGGCGATATCTATTCGGGCCTCTGGTACCCGGTGGGGTTCGCGGCGTTCGGAGTGGTGATCGGGATGTTGTTCCTGCCGGAGACGCGGGGGCGGTCGATTTCCGACTAAGCG
>JANLPK010000153.1:0-7009 GCA_031367205.1 Alphaproteobacteria bacterium | reverse complement strand
CCAAGCCCATGCGTTCGACGACGACCCCTTCGGGTAGGCCACTGAACAGACGCGTTGGGGCCTGGGCGTCCAGCATCACAAACACCCCCTTGTCGTCGGCCCGGCGGATCAGGCGACCAAAGGCCTGACTGATGCGGTTGCGGGCCACACTGTCGTCATAGGTCTTGCCGCCGAAGCGGACCCGGCGGGCCTTGTGCAGGATGTCTGGACGAGGCCAGGGGATGCGGTCAAAGACTAGTAGCCGCAGGGATTTGCCCGGCACATCCATCCCGTCGCGCACGGCGTCGGTGCCGAGCAGGCAGGCGTCTTCCTCAGCGCGGAAAATATCGACCAGAGCTCCGACTTCTAGGGGGTCCACATGCTGGGCATAGAGGGCCAAGCCTTTGTCCGACAGCGGAGCGGCAATCCGCTCATGCACGGCGCGCAGGCGGCGGATGGCGGTGAACAGGCCGACGCCCCCACCCCCGGCGGCGAGGAACAGTTCGCGCATGGCGGCGGCCACCTGGCGCGGATCATCACGGCCCACATCGGTGACCACGAAGGCGCGGCTATTGGCGGCATAGTCGAAGGGCGAGGCCAGTTTCAGCGTCTTGGGCCGGTCGGGCAGACGCGCGGCTCCCGTGCGCATTTCAGCGAGCGCAAAGGGGTCGGTGAGGCTGGCATCGGTGAGGGTGGCGCTGGTGACCAGCACGCCGTGAGCCGGGGCAATGACAGCGTTTGTGAGGGGCTCGGTCGGGTCGACCCAGTGACGGCGCGAGGCGGCGTCCACCACCCGGCCATAGAGGAAGGTGGCGTCGAACCAATCGACGAAGTCCGGGTCATCCTCAGCGTCTTCGTCGATGGCCTTGAGCATGGAACGCCAGGCCGGCAGGGTCATGCGGGCGCGACGATCGAGGCCACGCAAGGCCCCCTCGATGCGGGCGCGTTCGGTGACGGTGAGGGTCGCGGCCTCTTGGTCGAGCACGTCCTCCAAGTGGCGGGCCAGGGCCAGTAGCGGGGCCTCGACCCCGGCCAGGGCTGAGGCGGCGGTGCGGGCCGTCTCGCGGACCAAATCGAGCGCCGGGCGGGCGGCGCATTCCATGCCCACCTCGGACGGCGCAGAGCGCGCACGCAATTGCTCGATCACCGCCACCAAGAAATGCTCGATGGGCCCCAGCGGGTTCACCTCGCCGTTGGGCGGGGCAATCCGGCCAGACCAGCCTTCGCCGGGCAGGGCGGCGGCAGCACGGGTGGCGTCGAGCAGGGCGCGCTTGGACTCGTCGCGATCACCCAGCACCTCCATCAGCCGGGCCTCAAGGCCGCGACCGCGACGGCCCCTGCCCTCCGGCCCCCGGATCCAGCGGCGCAGTTCGGCGGCCTCGGCTCCGGAGAGCGCCGCAGAGAAGGCCGCATCGGCAGCGTCGAACAGGTGGTGACCCTCGTCGAAGACGATGCGCTTGAGTTGGGTGGTCTCGCCGTCGGCCTTGGAACCCCGCGCCGCTCTGGCCCCGTCAAAGGCGGCTTGGGTCAAGACCAGGGCGTGGTTGGCGATAACGATGTCGGCCCGGCGCGACCCACGGATCGCCTTCTCCACAAAGCAGGTGCGGTAGTGGGGACAACCGGCATGGATGCACTCGCCCCGCCGATCCACCAGATTAGCGGCACTGGCCTGGGCGACCGGCGGCACCGCAAACAGGGTCGGCAGCCAGGCCGGGAAGTCGCCGCCGGTCATGTCACCGTCGCGGGTGGCGCGCACCCACCGCGCGGTCAGGCCCATACCGATCAGGTCGGCGGCCCCCAACTGGGCGGTATTGGTCTGGTCCTGAAAATTCAGCAGGCACAGATAGTTCTCGCGACCCTTGCGGACCACGGCCTTTTTGGCGCGCACCTTGGGGTCGGGATAGAGCGCGTGGCTTTCCCGCTCGATCTGGCGCTGGAGGGCGCGGGTATAGGTGGATATCCAGACGGCGGGGCCGTTGGCTTCCGCCCAGAGCGAGGCCGGGGCGAGATAGCCCAGGGTCTTGCCGATGCCGGTGCCGGCCTCGGCCAGCATCATGCGCGGCTCGCCCTCTCGCTCGCGCGGTTGGAAGGCGAAGGCGGCTTCGGCGGCGAACTCGGCCTGGGCCGGGCGAGCCTCGTCCAGTCCGGCAGTGGCCAGCAGTTGAGCGAGGCGCGCCGCCGATTGCTCGGGCGCGAAGGGCTTTGAGCCCGCCTCTCCCGGCGGGGCCTGGTCTTCCCACTCGGTGATGCGCGACCAAGCATCGAGACCGGAGGTGCGAAACTGGTTGCCGACCGGGGCGGATCGCAGGGCGGCAATGGTGGCGGTGCCCCAGGCCCAACCGGCGCGGGCCAAGGTCTCGGCCACGGCCAGCGCCTCTTCGCGGGAGGGCTCAGGCGTTGCGGCCAGTTCGGCCAGTAAGACCTCGACGGCGGTGCGGAGCGACTGGGCTTGAGCCTCCGCCCCCTTGGGCTCGGGCAGACCCAGCGCTAGGGCGAGACCCACCGCAGACGGGGCGCAGAACCGCGCGGGGCGGACGAAGGCGAAGAGCTCCAGAGCGTCGAGCATACCCGGTGAGCGGGGCGGTGCATTGAGGCCTAGGCGCTTAGCCGTCATGGCGGCATGGGCAACCAGCACCGGGCCCCCAGTGAACAGTTCACGGGCATCGGGCGCGCGGAGGGGTGTCGCCCGGTCTGCATCGGCCACGGCGGCGCGAGGGCCGGGCAGGACAATCAGCGCAGGGGCAGGAGCCAAGAGGGCGGGCGTGGTGTTCACGCCTGGGGTCTAGCGGAGTTTGCGCGGAGAGTCAGGGGGTGTTGTTCTTGGTTTGATCCATTGCCGGTCGCGCGCCGTTGTCTTCCCGTCACGAAGTGGGAGAAGTGGCACAAGACGCCGCAGGCGCGCCTGGGCGCAGTGCCGGAACACCACGCCGCTCGTCTGCTAAAATCGGAACGTGATTCCAGGCTTGAAGATGAATTCCTTGTCGCTGTTATAGTTGACCCCGAATGACAGGCTAACCGCATCAGATGGTTTGTAGCTCACACCGACCATCGTTGTGACAACAGTTGCTGATTCCTGATTGATCCCGCCGACCCGCGACTTACCGACGGCACTCTCGCCATAGAGTTCAGCGACAATCGTGGTTTTGGGACTGGCAGTATACTCAGCGGCGATTGCGTAGTCGACCGTGTTGCTCAGTTTTGAGCCGCGGGGACTGCCGACAAAGGTATACCCTACAACGCCGGTGACATCGAGGTTGCCGAACCTCTTGGTCGCAATCGCAAATCCTCGATAATCAGCTACGCCGCTGCCCAGGTCTGGCTTTTTTGTGGTCGGGAATTTGACTTCACCCCCCAGCGCCAGAGCCGGCATACTTTCGCTTTCATGCGCGACAAGATAAGTCAGAAGCACTTCGGTATTGCCAAAGCCCTTGGTTGAAGAGCCACCTTTTGGATTGACCGAGGTGTAAACTACAGGCTCGATCGTCAGCTGTAGGTTGTCGGTTATCCCGTACTTCAAGATGAGCGGGACGACGGTGGCATGCCCCGCGCTAGATGTTGCATACTCGAACCCCATATGGGCGCTGCCGTGGCCCTTTTCCGGGAGCCGGGCGGTTTCAGTTTCGAGGGGCTGATCAGCAAAGGCCGGTGATGACACCAGTGCGGTCACCAACCCCAAGAGGGCTGTGGTCATTCGGGTAGAGTTCAAATTCATTTTGGAGGTGTCCCTGCTTGCCATTGTCGGTGTCCCGGCAGGCCAGACCTCCCAGGATATCCAAGAGACGTTGCAGTTCAGACTGTTCCTCAAAGTCATTCGATCAATTCGGCAGAGAAACCAGGGGCGGGGTCGCTTGGTCGCCGGGCCGCAGACCCGCTCGTCACTGCTTATCACCCGGCTTGAAACGCGCGAGACAGGTCCAAAGCAGCGTCACGGGCGTTGGGAATTCCGGTGATAGAGCACTCAATTATCGCCACGGCCTTGGAGCGATCAGCGATCCACTTGACCAATTACGTCCACTGTCAACCTACCCATAAATCCTCTCCCAGCGCCGCAGACGCGGCGCAGGCACCTTCACGACTTTGTGGGAAATAAGGATTTACGGCGACGCTGAATGACACAGTGTCTCAAGGTTAGACTATCGAGCCTGAGATGGGTTCTATTTCATACAGCGTCACCGTAACTAACTTCTACTGCACTACACCGACATTTCACTTGTCTGTGTGTGAGCCGTGTCGCTATCAATCGGCGGGCCGATAGGATCAGGGGCGGCGCAGGTGGTCGATGTCTTCATCTCCTATAAGCGCGAAGAGCGCGCGCGGTGCGAGCGTATCCACGAGAAGCTGACAGCGCTGGGCCTGGACGTGTGGTTCGACGTGCGGCTGACCGCGGGCAAGAGGTTCGACCGCGAGATCGAGGCGGCGGTAAAGAGCGCAAAGGCAGTGGTGGTGCTGTGGTCGCCCGCGTCGGTGGAGAGCGACTGGGTCCGCGAGGAGGCAGGCGTTGGCAAGGCGCGCGGCGTGCTAGCGGCGATACGGATCGCCCCTTGTGACTTGCCGTTCGGCTTTGGAACGACGCACGTCGAAGACATTCACGAGGAAGAGTTCGCCGACGATCTCCCCGCCTGGCTGAAGATCCTGGACCGAATTGGCGATCTTGTGGGCCGGTCGGCCTTGGCGGACAATTCTAGGGCAGCACCCCAGGCAAGCCCGCGAACAGCCCCACGATCGGTCAGCGGACCACAGACGGGCTGGGCGGCGATCGAGGCGAGCTTTGATCCTCGCGACTATGCCGACTTCTTAGAGGTCTATCCTCAGTCCGAGCCGGCGTTTGAGGCGCGGCGGCGCAAGCGCAAGCTTGAGGACTGGGCCGGGACCGATCAGACGGACCCGGCGGCGGTGACGGCGTTCCTACGGTCTGGCGCATTCGCCGCTCTGCAGACGCTCGTGCAGGCGACGGCGGACAAGCTCGCTGGGGCGGCAGAGCGCTCCCGGGTACTCTCGCTTCCGGCAGTGGCGCTGCCAAGCGAGGCGCGCGCCGCAGCTGTGGCGAAGCGCCCGGTGATCGCCAGGAGTTTCGGCATCGATCTGCCCGGTGTCTCCAACTGGCCGCGGCCCGTGATGGTGGCGATCCCGGCCGGACGCTTCAAAATGGGTTCGCCAGACACAGAAGAACGTGCAGAACTATACGAGGGTGAGGAAGAACCGCAGCACGAGGTCCAGATAGAGCATGTTTTCGCGCTGGGTCGTGGTGCCGTCACACGCGACGCCTTCGCAGCCTTCATCGCTGACACCAACCATGACATGGGCCAGAGCGCCTTTGTGTTGATCGGCGACAAGTGGCAGGACACGCCGGGTCGCGGCTGGCACGATCCGGGCTTCACGCAAGACGGCGATCATCCGGTGACCTGCATCAGATGGCCAGACGCCCAAGCCTTCATTGGTTGGCTGAACGCGCGCCTGACGCTGACAGACCAGCCCGATGCCTATCGGCTGCCATCAGAGGCGGAGTGGGAATACGCCTGCCGAGCCGGAACGCAGAAGCCTTTCAGCTTTGGTGCCACGATCACCACAGATCAGGCCAACTTCAACGGAATGATTGGGTATGGCGACCGCCGGCCCTCGATGGTCTGGCACAAGGCGACGACGCCCGTGGGCCGGTTTGGCGCCAATGCCTTCGGTCTCTACGATATGCACGGCGACACCTGGGACTGGTGCGAAGATGTCTGGAATCCGACTTACGAGGGCGCGCCGGTGGATGGATCGCCCTGGCGGACTGGCGACGCGTCTATGCGGGTTCTCCGGGGTGGTTCCTGGTACTATTCCCCGCAACACTGCCGCTCGGCGATGCGCTTCCGAAGCTTTCTTCGCTACCGGGGCGTAAATGTCGGCTTCCGCCTAGCAAGAACTCTTTTGCCCCCGGACTCTAATTGATCCTCGTCGTTCACGCATCCTGTGTCGGCATCGGGTCTCGATTGGGAATTTTGGTGTCACCGAATTGCGGCGACTAGAGTATCCGTGATGATCAAACGGTCATATTGTTCCATTCTCGGTTTTGGCTGAGGCGTGCATTTGGCGCAGGAGCATGATCGCGCGAACGCTCTGGGCTGATACGTCGAGGTTTTGCCGCGCCCCTAGTTTCCCCCATCTATGGGGGAAACGTCACAAGACGCCAAAGGCGACGCGTGACAATGGGGGTGCGAGACTGAACGGTAGTGCGCTTCAGATCCGCACCCCCATCGACCCCCCAGCGAAGACGCTGTCGGCCCACTTCCCCCACTTCGTGGCGGGAAGAAATGGCGGGGTGTCCTTTACTCAGGCCGCGACAAAGACCTTATCGATGACAA
This sequence comes from Alphaproteobacteria bacterium, assembly GCA_031367205.1. Lineage (GTDB taxonomy): Bacteria > Pseudomonadota > Alphaproteobacteria > Caulobacterales > Caulobacteraceae > Phenylobacterium. The sequence continues at coordinate 689 of JANLPK010000153.1, read as the reverse complement.
TCTGGTCAGCGCGGGCACGAGCCTGGGCCATGTCGGCCGAGAGGGCGGTGTGGCCGTTGAACAGGTTGCTGAGGGTTTGGCGGGTCACATGAAAGCTGGCTGCAAGTCGGTTGATGCTCACACCTTGGGGATCGACGATCTCATTCTTCAGCCAGTCGCCTGGATGGATCGCCAGCGAAGGGTGCATGATGGTGGGCATTGGTGATAATCCTCCAAGTCCATGATAGCGGCGACAGAGCGCTAATATAATCAAGTGGTCGTTGATCTGCCGAAGTCAGCGCCGATAATTCAATGCAACGGCACCGCCATTTGTAGGGGAGCACATCACCATGCGTTTCGTCGACCTCTCAATCGCCATCGAAAACAACGAGCATTCCGATCCGCCCGGGTTCTCGCCCAAGGTGAGCTATACCGACCATGCGGCGGGGGCTCAGCAGCTGATCGCCTCGTTTCCGAGCCTGACGCCGCAAGACCTGCCCGATGGGGAGGGTTGGGCGGTGGAGACGATTAGGCTCTCGACCCATAACGGCACGCATATGGACGCGCCGTGGCATTTCCATTCGACGCAGGATGCGGCGCTGGGCAAGGCGCGGCCGGCCATGACGATTGATGAGCTGCCGCTGGATTGGTGTCAGCGGCCGGGCGTGAAGCTGGATTTTCGCGGGTTTGCGGACGGCTATGTGGCCACG
>JANLPK010000145.1:0-10810 GCA_031367205.1 Alphaproteobacteria bacterium | reverse complement strand
GCAAGCCCGACATCGCTGGTGATGAGCTTATCGGCTGGGTGAGGGACGTGGCCGCCCTGGCAGAACACCCGCAGGTGATGTGCAAGCTATCGGGATTGCTGACGGAGGCTGGGTCGAGGACAAGTGACCTGGATCTACGGCCTTATGTGGATCATCTGCTGGACAGCTTCGGCCCGAACCGCTTGATGTGGGGCAGCGATTGGCCGGTGTTGAACCTCGCGGGGTCCTATACCGGTTGGTATAGTCAGGCGCGGCGTCTGTTGGCTGAACTTTCGGCTAACGAGCAGGCGGCAGTTTTTGGCGGCACCGCGACGCAGTTTTACGGCTTGGAGCTTAGATCTCTATGAGCGGACGATTGAGTGGGAAGGTAGCCCTGGTCACCGCAGCGGCGGCGGGAATTGGCCGCGCCACGGCGCTGGCCTTTGCGCGGGAGGGCGCACAGGTCCTTGCCACTGATATTGATGAGGCGGGCTTGGCGACACTGATTGCCGAGGGCCTGACCACGGCCAAGCTCAATGTACTTGATGCGCAGGCGATTGAGGCGGTGGTGAGCTTACACCCAACGATCGATGTGTTGTTCAATGCGGCGGGTTTTGTGCATCACGGGACGATCTTGGACTGCGATCAGGAAAGCTGGAATGCCTCCTTCAACCTCAATGTGGGGTCGGCCTACCGGATGATCCGGGCGGTGTTGCCGGGCATGCTGGAGCGGAAATCCGGCAGCATTATCAATGTGGCATCGGCGGCTTCCAGTATTAAAGGCGTGCCGAACAGGGCCGTCTATAGCGCGACCAAGGCCGCGCTCATCGGGCTGACGAAGTCCGTGGCGGTGGACTTTGCGACCTCCGGGGTGAGGTGCAACGCCATCTGTCCGGGCACAGTGGATACGCCCTCGCTGGCGGGTCGGATGGCGGCGGCGGCTGATCCGGATGCGGCACGCCGGGACTTCATCGCGCGCCAGCCCATGGGGCGTCTGGGCACAGCTGAGGAAATCGCCCATCTGGCGGTCTATCTGGCCAGCGACGAATCGCGCTTTACCAGCGGCGCAGCGCTGTTGATTGACGGAGCCTGGGCCGCTTAGTCGCGAATACCGATCGGAAGGCCGCCAATTTCATCAAATAATCCGGGTGCTTCGCTGATGAGCGCCTTTTCGATGGCCAGCAGTTTGAGCTTGGTCGCCAGGCCGCCGTGGGCGGAGAACCCCACTAATTTTCCGTCGGACCCCATGACTCGGTGACAGGGTACGACGATGGGCCAGGGATTGCGGCCCATGGCCTGGCCGACGCTGCGCGGGTCGGCCCCGACCTCCTTGGCGATCTGGCCATAGGTGCGAGTGGCGCCCGGTTTGATGGCGCGGGTTACGGCATAGATGCGCTTCAGAAGGGGGCTCAAACCCTGCATGTTCAGTGTAAGATCTATGAGGGTTGTGTTGCCCTCAACCATCAAGGTCCGGATCCTTTCAACTGCGACGGCGGCCATGCCGGTGGGCACCGTTTCGACGGCAACCGGGTGGCGTTTGGCGATCCGGGCGCGGCTGGCGGCTTCACTGATTTCCGGCAGGAGCACGCCGGTCAATCCGACCTCATCCCAGATCACACCGCAGAGGCCGATCTCCGTCGGGAAGAGGGCGAAGGCCTGGGTCACTAGCCCTGGCCGATCCGGCCGACGCCGGGCAGGACGGCGATCAGTTCGATCCGGAAAATCAAGGTGCTGCCCGGGGGAATCTGGCCGGCCCCGTCATTGCCGTAGCCAAGCTCCGGCGGGACATAGAGAATCCATTCGTCGCCTGGATGCATCAGTTGCAAGGCTTCGATCCAGCCGGGAATCAGGGCCCTAAGCGGAAGCGCAGCGGGCACACCGCGCTGATACGAGGAATCGAAGATGGTGCCGTCGAGCAGCTTGCCCTCGTAGTTGACCTTCACCTCATCGGTGGCCTGAGGCCGCAGGCCATCGGTTGGGCCGGTGCGCACCACCTTGTATTGCAGGCCCGACTTCAGTGTCTTGACCCCTTCGGCCTTGGCGTTGACGGCCATGAAGGCCTTGCCGGCGTCCGCGTTCTTGCTGTTAGGCCGGCAAGCGCTGAGCAGACCGGCCATGCCGAGGGTCAGTAGGCTTCGGCGTTGCATCATCGTGTCCCTCAAACGGTTCTGGGAGGATAGCCGTGGGCGCGCAGGGCGTCGCGGATTTCCTCGGTGTGTTGGGCATCACGGGTCTCGATCATGATGTCGAACTCCGCGCCCTTGGCTGGGACGTCCAGAGCCAGGCGATTGTGCGCCACCTCGACAATATTGGCTCCCAAATTGCCGATCACGGCCGAGACTGTGCCGAGAAGACCAGGGCGGTCGTCGCCGACGATGCGCAAGGACACCAGCCGTTGCTCGCGGACCAGTTCGCGAGTCAGGACCGAGGCCAACAGGCGGGTATCGATATTGCCGCCGGTGATGATGACGCCGACCTTTTTGCCGCGGAACTTCTCAGGATAGGCCAGCAAGGCGGCGAGAGATGCTGCACCGGCACCCTCAGCAACCGTCTTCTCCACATTGCAATAGAGGGCGACCGCCCGCTCGAAATAGGGTTCCTCGATCAGCAGCATTTCGTCGATCAACGGGCGCACGATTTCATAGGTCAGGTCGCCGACCTGTTTGACCGCGATTCCCTCGGCAATAGTGGCACCCCCCGTGCCGGTTGTTCCGCTGACGCCCCGCATCTTGGCCGTGAAGGAGGGATACATGGCCGGCTCGACGCCGATGATCTTGACCCGGGGATTGAGCGACTTGGCTGCGGTGGCGCAGCCGGCAATCAGACCGCCGCCCCCGACCGGGATCGGCATGATCTCGATGTCGGGCTGTTCTTCGAACATTTCCAAGGCCACGGTGCCCTGCCCGGCCATGACCTTGAGGTCATTGAAGGGGTGGATGAAGGTCAGTCCACGCTCATCGCAGAGCCGTTGGGCGATGGCGGCGGATTCGTCGTAGGAGTCGCCATCCTGCACCACCTCGGCCCCGAAAGCCCGGGTCTGCTGGATCTTCACGAATGGGGTGGAGCGGGGCATGACGATGGTTACCGGCACGCCTAAACGCGCGGCATGATAGGCAAGGCCCTGGCTGTGATTGCCGGCTGACGCGGCGATGACCCCGCGCTTGGCCTCGTTGTCAGACAGTTGCAGCAAGGTGTTGAGCGCGCCCCGTTCTTTATAGGCGGCGGTGAACTGCAGGTTCTCGAACTTCACCCAGATCTCGGCCCCGGTAATCTCCGACAGGGTCTTAGAATGACGCAGGGGCGTGCGTTCAATATGCCCCTTCAGCCGGTCAGCTGCCGCACGGATATCATCAAGGGAAAGGGTCATGTTCGAAGCCGGGATGGAATGAAGGGCCCTTCTAGAGCCTGTTCCGATAAGTGGGAACCGGTTATCGGAGACGAACAGGCTCTAAACTTTTGAATTAGAGCGCAGTTTTTCCCTTTGGGCGATTCCGTCTAAAGGGAACGCGCTCTAGAGCGCCAGGATGTCTAGAGGCCAATGATTTCGCAGTTAGCCGGTAGCGGCGGGCTGAAGAAGCGGCAGGGCTTGGGCCAGGGCGGCTTGGTCCCCGGCGATAATCACTTGACCGCCGTGTTGGCCCAAAGGTGCGCCGTGCCAGTCAGTGACGACGCCCCCTGCCCCTTCGATCAGTGGGATGGCGCAGTCGATGTCCCAGGACTTGAGGCCTGCCTCGACCACCAGGTCCAGGGTTCCAGCAGCGACCATGGCATAGGCGTAGGCATCACAGCCGAGACGGGCCAAACGCGAGGCGGCGCGCAGGTTTCGCCAAGCGATCAACTCGCCCGGCTGGAAGCAGCTCTCGGGGTCGGTCGTCGCGATGATGGCGTTTGACAAGTCTGGACACGCGCGGACCTTGAGCGGCCGACTGGTCCCGCGGCTCATTAGGCGTGACCCGCCTGCATGGCCGAGGAATAGTTCGCCAATATAGGGTTGACCGATGGACCCCAGAACGGGCCGCCCCTGATGGCGAAGAGCAATCAGGGTGGTCCAGACCGGAAGGCCTGCGATGAAGGCTCGAGTGCCGTCGATCGGATCGAGAACCCAGACAAACTCGGCTCCTGGGCGGTCTTCGCCGTATTCCTCACCGATAACCCCATGGTCAGGGTAATGCTGGGTGATGAGCTTGCGGATAGCGGCCTCCGCGCCCTTGTCGGCAGCGGTGACCGGATCGAACCAGCCGGGGTGACCCTTGTCTTCCAAGCCGTGGTCGGCGCGGAACAGCGGGGCAATGGCCTGCGCGGATGCGCGGTTGAGCTCGACTAAGAAGGGGTCGAGGGCGGCAAGGAGATCGGAACTCAGCATGGCTTGCTTTAGCCCGAGCCCAGCCTGCGGCAAATCCCTCCAGCGTCTACCGGAGGGCTTTGACGCAGATTACGCCGTTTCGTGGTCGCCGTTCAGAGACTTTGCGAGATCGAGGAGGCGACGACGTGGGCGTTCACCCAACTGGTAATAGGCGCGAATGAGGTCGAGGGTTTCCTTGCGGGCAAACATTTCGCCGTTGCTCTCGGTCTCGGTGACCGACTCGCAGGGGGCGATTTCCGAAAGCCCGTCATAGAAATAGCCGACCGGAACTTCCAGGGCTTCGGAGAGCTGCCATAGGCGGGCCGCCGAAATACGATTGGCCCCGCACTCATATTTCTGAATCTGCTGGAACCGCACGCCGCAGGCACCTGCCAGTTGTTGCTGGGTCAGACCCAGGAGGCGACGACGCCGACGAAGGCGGCGACCCAGATGCACGTCGATTTTGTTGTCCACCGTTTCCATGTGGTTTCCTTTGTCGTTTCCCACCCAGCGTCCCAAAGCGAGACGGGCTGAGTGGAATTCGGCAAGTCGCGCGCCAAGCGAGTGTGGTTCGCGTTGCATCGGGGTATCTCCTAGCGTTAGGACAGGGCCATGACGCTCGCCAAGCCCTCCCTGGTTCAAGACTTCGCCTGGCGATTGGAAGCGTTTGGCTATGATATGATCACCGGACTGGCACGTTTGTTCCCAATTGATTTGGTTTCGGACTTTGGGGCGTGGCTTTTCAAATACTTAGGTCCGATGACCGGCACCCATAGCGTAGCGCAAACCAATCTGAGGATTGCCTTTCCTAAGGCCGACGATGCCGAAATCGCCCGATTGCTGGACGCCCAATGGCAGGGCCTGGGGCGTTGGGTGGTGGAGTTTCCGATCCTTGACAAGATCATCGCCGACCCGGCTCGAGTTGAGCTGGTTAATGGTGAACGCCTGCGCCAGATTGCCACGAGCAGTGAGAGTGTGGTGTTCATTTCCGGACATTTCTCCTCCATGGAAATCATGCCGGCTGCGATTGTCCATGCTGGCATCACCTGTCAGATCACCTATCGCGCCACCAATAATCCCCACGTGGACGCTCGGATTCGCAAGAGCCGGTTCCGATACGGGGTGCGTCTGTTCGCGCCGAAGGGCGGGGAGGGAGCCCGTGAGCTAATCCGGGCACTGGGGCGGGGAGAGAGCGTGGCCCTGATGAACGATCAGAAGTTCAACGGTGGGGTGGCCGCCCCGCTGTTTGGTGTGACGGCCTATACCGCGCCGGGACCATCCAGTTTCGCCCTGCGGTTTGGGATCCCATTGCAGCCGATGTCGGTGCAGCGCACCAACAAGGCACGGTTCCGGGTGGTTGTGCACGACCCCATCACATTGACCAACACTGGCGACCGCAATGCCGACATCGAGGCGGGGGTGAGACGGGTCAATGCCTTCATCGAAGAGCGGGTGCGCGACCGGCCAGAGGAATGGTTCTGGGTCCACAAGCGCTGGCCCAACGAGGTCTACAAACGAAAATAGCGACCCGCGAAGGGATGGCTGCGATTAGGGCTCAACGTCAGTTGTGGAAATGGAGGCTGGCCTTTCCTCCCGGATCGGGCTGTTTCTTGGACGCACTCGCCATGGCGATCTCCCATACGAATCTCGGCCCCGCCTGGGAAATCCAAACCTGGGCATCGTCGCATTCGAAGCGAAGGAGGGTGAGGTTTGGGTCGTCCTTGCTCCCCGCGAACCAAGCCGAAATCCCGGCGTTCCAATATCGGTTCACGCGCGCTGGATCGTCTTGCTTGGTCAACCGACCGTGGATGCAAGCCTGTAAATCCTTCTGTTGGTGGGTAAACATCGCGCGACAACCGTTCGCGATTTCCCGCACCAATTCTGTGGTCTTGTCTGTGAAGAACCATAATTGCTTAGTCTCAGGCTCTATGATCGCCGTCATCGGCTGTGTGTGATGGTGGTCTCCGCCGATCACGCCAAGCATCCCAACCGGATGCATGCCCAATTGGTCCCAAAGTTGGTGCTCGACAGCAACCTTGTCAGTCATGTCCGTGTGCATGTTGATGCCTTTGTCAGATGCCCTTCCTTAGGAACTCACCGGCCCAGACTGGGGTTCCGCAAATTATGGCGGGACACCGCTCGCTCTACCGGCAATTTGCGCGGCGCAGTCTTGCCGCCAAGGCACATTTAGGATCGAGTGACCGCTCATGACGGGCATCACAAAAGTAGAATCGGGCCGCACAGTCCAGGAGGAGGACACCCCCTCGCAGATGCGTCACCGCGCGGCCAATACGCTGCAGTTGCTGTCAGCGGTTGCCCGGATGCGCAGTCAGAAGGCGGATGAAGTTGAGATTCGGCGGCAACTGCTTTGGGTGACAGAGACTGTCGGTGTGTTGGGGGCTCTGGAGCGACATCGGCAGGGTTCTGATGTCGATTTTCCAGCCTATCTGAGGGAAATGGCCTCGATCTGGCGACGACGACACCGGCTGGCTGAGGGAGCCTTGGTGGTGGTGACGGCCCAACCCATCATGGTGGGTGAGGTGCAGGCCTCAACCCTGGCCTTGATCGTCCATGAATTGGCAGCGAATGCCCTGAGCCACGGCATGGTTGGCACGGCAACCGGCCGGATCGAGTTGCACCTTATTCGGCGGGGCGAAAACCAGCTTGAGTTGGTAGTTCGGGATGAAGGGCAAGGCTTTGATGCCCAGGTGCCGCAATCGTCGGAGCACTTTGGCCTGTGGCTGGTGCGCAGCTTGGCCGACCAACTTCGGGGGCAATTCGATCTGCAAAGTCATCAAGGCACAACCGCACGATTGACCTTTACGGCTTCGCGGTAGGGGTTGACCCAACCCGGCGGAAGGATGCTCTGGTGGCGCAACAGCACTGGGGCAAGCACCAGGGAGGTCGGCGCGATATGGACTATGATCTGATTGTCATCGGCGGCGGAATTGGTGGCTGTGCGCTGTCCATCACGATGGCCAAGCATGGCTCCAAGGTGCTGCTGCTGGAAGCCTCTGAAGTCTATGAAGACAAGGTGCGCGGTGAGTGGATTGCCCCTTGGGGCGTCAAGGAGGTCAATCGGCTGGGTCTCTATGATTTGCTGATGGGGGCCGGCGGTCACCATGTGGCGACCCATGTCACCTATGATGAAACCCGCACGGCAGAGGACTCCGAGACCGCGCCCTTGCCGCTGAGTATATTTGCCGAGGGGATTCCTGGCCCGCTCTGCATCGGTCACCCCCATCACTGCCAGACCCTCTTTGACGAGGCTGTGCGTTGCGGTGTGACGGCAAGGCGCGGCGTGGATGTTCTGGAGATGGCCGCCGGTGCGGTGCCTAGGGTGCGCTGGAGCGACGCAGAGGGTGAGCACCAAGCCACGGGCCGCTTGCTGGTAGGGGCTGATGGTCGAGCCTCCAAGGTTCGTGATCTGCTCGGCATCCCACTGCACCAAGACCCACCCCACCACATGTTCGGCGGTCTGTTGGTGGACGGGGTGAAGGATTGGGACGCCGGCCGCCAGACCATCGGCACTGAAGGCGAGTTTAATTTCCTAACCTTTCCTCAGGGCGATGGGCGGGTGCGGATTTACGGGGCCTTTCCTATTGACCAGCGCCGAAAATACGCCAGCGCCGATGGGGTTGGGGCCTTTTTGGAAGCTTTCAAAACCAAGTGCGCGCCGGACCATATAAGGATCGCAGAGGGGCGACCGGCGGGCCCGCTGTTTAGCTATTTCAACAATGACTCCTGGACCGATCAACCCTTTGCACAGGGCGGGGTCTTGATCGGCGACGCGGCGGGTTGGAACGACCCGATTGTCGGTCAGGGCTTGTCGATCACCTATCGTGATGTGCGGATCGTTAGCGATATTCTGAAGACCGGGGGCGCGCCCGACTTCACGTCCTATGGCGAAGAGCGGGCTGAGCGGATGCGCCGACTACGGTTTGCAGCCTCCTTGACCTCAAGCCTGGACGCGGAATTCGGACCCGAAGCCATGGCGCGGCGACAGCGGCTGCATGAGGCTTCCGCTATTGACCCCTCTCTGCGGGCACATGCCTTTGCGGTGATGGGCGGGCCGGAGAACCTGCCGCCGGAACTATTTACCCCGGAGCATCGGACCAGGGTCTTGGGAGTCTGAGATGGATATCATTGATTTCAATGCCCGCTGGCTGAAGGCCTGGAGCGACAAGGATGTGGAGCATCTGCTCACCTTTTATGCCCCCGATTGCCGTTACATGGATCAGCAGGTTCCGACCGGCATAACCGGGCATGAGGCGCTGCGTGCCTATCTGAACGGCCTGTTCGCAGCCACTCCACCGATGAGCTATAATCCTGATGAGACCTGGGCCACGCAGAGCGGTTTCTGCGGGCGTTGGCTGTGCGTCATGGGTGATGATCCCAAGGCGACCCCGGCCATGCGCGGGTTTGATCTGGTGGTCTTGAAGGACGGGGTGATCTCCTTGAACGAGGTCTATACCCACATGCTGACGGCAGCTTGATGGTCGAGATCGTCAGCACACCTGAGGCGATAACGGCACCCTGGCTAACGCAGGTTCTGAGCCAGGCCGGGGTGCTGAGCGATGCCAAAGTGATCGGCCTGGCGCGAACCAAGGTCGGCGACGGGATGTTGGGCGAGAGTGTACGCTTTGATCTGACCTATGACCGGCCAAGTGAAGATGCGCCCAAGTCAGTCGTGGGGAAATTCCCATCGACTGATCCGGTCAGCCGCGCGACCGGGGCCGGGCTTGGGCTCTATCGCAAAGAGGTGGCCTTTTATTCGCACATTGCCACCACTGTGGCGATCCGTACGCCCAAGCCGCTTCTAGCCCAACACGACGATGCCAACGGCGACTTCGTCTTGATCATGGAGGACATGGGTCCCGCCCGAGGCGGCAATCAATTGACCGGTTGTTCCCTGGAGGACGCACAGGTGGCCATGGTCGAGGCTGCGGCTTTGCACGGGCCGCGCTGGGGCGATGCCAGCCTTAGTGAGATGGCGATCTTTGATCCCGGCTCGGCGAGCCCGCAGGCGATCATCGAGATGTTTGGGCCGATCTTGCAGGCCTTTGAGGCGCGCTATGGCGACGTGCTGGAGCCGGACTACATGGCCGCCTGCCGGGATTTCGGAGCCAATATCGACAAGTATTACCAGGCCGTACCCCCGGCCCCGGTGACGTTGCAGCATCTGGATTTCCGGCTCGATAATATGCTGTTCGAACCGCAAGGTGGGCGCTGGCCTCTAGCGGTGCTGGACTGGCAGTCGGTGACCCTGGGTGCCGGCGTATTGGACGTCGGCTATTTCATCGGCGCAGGACTGTTGCCCGAGGTGCGGCGCAAACACGAGCAAGACCTGCTGCGCCAATGGCTGGATGCGCTGAAGCGCTACGGGGTTAGGGACTACGGCTGGGACGGGGCCTGGGAAGCCTATCGGCATTGCCTGTTACAGGGGGTGTTCACCGCAATTTTTGCTTCGGTCGGCACCAAACAGACCGAACGGGGCGACGCCATGTTCATGACCATGGCTCGGCGGCACTGTGCCCAGGCGCTGGACCTTGGGTCCATCGAGATGCTGGCGCGCCGAAGTTAGGCCGGATGTAAGCGGTAAACCGTCCAGGTTTCGCCAAGCGGCGGGTGTTGGCCGGGATCGAGCAGCACATGTGACCAGCCGTCCAGTAGGCCACCACCCAGCACTGTCAGTTCGGTGTCGAAGAAGGCGAGATCTTTGCCGGCACCATAGGCCTCCGCCAAGCGCGCGCTGAGCCAGAGGTCGAAGCTGTCGATCAGATCAAAGGCGTCCTGGCTGTCGCGATCGGCTAGAATGTCGGTTGTGGTCCGCACGATGAATTGCGCCTTGCTGAGTTCTGGGAAACCTAGGCGAACGGCCTCAAGGGGCGACTAAAAGGCGTGGTGAACTTCGATTCACGTTCTTGGGTCGCTCGGGAATGCGGATTAGGGTGAGCCTATGACCTCCGCATCTGACCTCAACACCCGCGCCCTGGACCTGATGGCGACCCTGGTCGGGTTTGACACCACGTCGCGTCATTCGAACCTGGCCCTGGTTGAGTGGGTGGAAACCTATCTGGACGGGCTGGACGTCACCCATCGCCGCGTGCCCAATGCCGATGGTACCAAGAGCAATCTGATCGCCACCTTGGGGCCGAACATCGAGGGTGGCGTTGTGTTGTCGGGCCACACCGATGTGGTGCCGGTGGACGGGCAGGCCTGGAGTTCTAACCCGTTCCAGGTGGTTCAGCGCGGTGACCGGCTCTATGGCCGTGGTACCTGCGACATGAAGGGGTTTCTGGCTCTAGCCCTGGCAGCGGTGCCCGACATCCTGGCGGCAAAACCTAAGCGACCGGTGCACCTAGCGTTTTCCTATGACGAGGAAATTGGCTGTTTGGGGGCCCCGGCGATGATCGAGCTCATAGCCCGGGAGCTGCCAAGGCCCGCCCTGGTGGTGGTCGGCGAGCCGACCAATATGGAGGCGGTGCG
>JANLPK010000138.1:0-13173 GCA_031367205.1 Alphaproteobacteria bacterium | reverse complement strand
ACGCGCGAGGCTCAGGACGCCTGGGTGGCGCACGTCAATGAGGTGGCCGATACCACGCTCTATCCGCAGGCCAATTCTTGGTATCTGGGAGCCAATATTCCGGGAAAACCCCGTGTGTTCATGCCTTATATCGGCGGCTTCGGTGTCTATCGCGAGAAGTGCAACGAGGTCGCTGCCAATGGTTACGAGGGATTCGCACTGGCGCGGTCCGGGGCCTGAGGCGCGCGACCTGCGCGCACCTTGGCAACGACTTCCAGAACTGCGGCAATGACCACCGGGGGCTGATCAAGTTGGATGTAGTGGGACGCGCCGGGCACAACCTGATGACGACTTGAGGTCGACCAAGTGGCCTCATCGTCCTGCATAACCAACCACTCGGCATCAATAGCAGCGATCCGGGCTGGATCGATCTTGAGTTGTTTGGCTGATTCAGGCGGCGACTTCTGGCCTCGGGTCAGCACGACGAGCGGGCGATTGCCGAGGACCCGGCGGGTCCCCGCTTCGGTCAAGGTGGCAACTATCCCGTTCAGCTCGCTGACCACGGCTGGAAGCGATTGTGGAAACCAAGCCCCCGATACTTTCCTCACGTCATCAGACAAGTGTGGCGGCGGCGGACCGTTTGGCAAGAGCAGCCGCAGAAAGCCCGTGTCGGCGACTATTTCGCCAATGTGGGCCGCACCACTACCGTCATTGAACGGCTTCCCAGCTGCAGCGGCCAAGCGGGCGATTTGATCGGGATGAGAAGCGTCAACGAACACCAACCCAACCACGTCACTTGGATAGAGACCGGTAAAGTTCAGTAGGTAGGGCCCGCCCAAGGAATGCCCGACCATCACATAGGGGCCTTTCTCTCCGGCAGCGCTCAGAGCGGTATGCAGGTCCTTTGCAACCCTGACCGCGTCGAATGCGCCGGGTGCAGGGTCACTCCACATTACGCCCGCGCGGCTGTAGGCACAGGCGCGAGTGGTTAGCGCCACTTGATCGTGCACCCCAGACCAGCTTAGCGAGCCCAAAGCATCCAGACCCGCCTCAAAGACCACCGTTGGCGCGCCGGAACCGCGACAATCGAGCTGAATACGACGCCCCCCGATATCCACCAGCCGCCCCGGTTCAGGATAGAGTTTGGAAATCCTAGCCCGACTTGTAGCCTCGAAGCTCGCCCCAGCCAAAAGCGCGATCACCACCAGTGCGGCGAACGCTATGCTTAGTCGGATCAGCCAGATACGCATTGCAGCCTCAGAGGGAATTGCCGTCGCCGATCAAATACGCAGCGCTTTTTCCAAAGCTAGAGCAAGGGAAACACAGGCGACTAGAGTCAGGATCGTGGTCAAACGCGGATATCGAACTGGGCTCTCCGGCGTGGCGTGATCGAAAAGCCACTGGGAGATGAAAGCCACCAGAAAACCGCTGAGCACCCAGTCGGTGTCGATGTAGTGACGTGCTGCAAACAGGACAAATCCCGCGAAGGGAGAAACCGTGGAAGCGGCAAGGTTACGCCACCGCGGATTGGGTCTTGCACTCTCCAGCCCCCAGCGAATGCCACCCAAGAACCCCATCACGACCGCTGACCAGGTGACCAGGATGTTAAGGCCGGCACCAGACCACTCTGTCCCACCATAGGCATAAAGCAAGGCCGGGGCCGGAAACCCCAAGAGACCGATTAAGGCCACCAGCCAGATGGGTTTGGGTGCAGCTTCTTCCATTTATGCCCTCCTGAACGCCGCCGAGGCGAGCCAACCTGCGGCCAAGGCAATGGTGATGGACACCAAGCCGTAGGACCATGGCCTTGTGTGTGCAAAGACGTAAAGGGCGCGTTCGAATCCCACCTTCTCAACATTCAGGTCGCGAACACGCTGTGAGACGGGTTTTCCGTCCTGGAACAACACGATCTGAACCCGGTAACGCCCGATCGGCGCATCGGTCGGCAAGTCGATTTCTGACTTGAAGAGGTCCTTGTCGACATAGACGACCCTGGCCTTGTCGGCCGCATAGAGGCCGGATTTCTCCTTCAGCCGGATAACCGCACGTCGCCAGTCCAAATAGTCCGCGCCCAAGCCCGAGACGACCATATCGCGAACCCCGTATCGGGTTTCCACCCGTTGTTCCCCGGGTGCCGCGATGGCGAGATGGTCCATACCTGCGCCCAAATGGCGAAGGGCCGCAAATCCAGCAATCTGGTCCAGGGGCCTTGTCGAGGCCGTCATATAGAAGCCGGGCGCACCTTGGAAAACCACCGGGCGTGAGTTGAGCCATAAACCCGCAACGCGCACCTTGCGCGCAATCCGCACCGGTTGGTCAGGGCCGCGGACGACGACGACGACATCGCTGGGTCGGTCGGTGGGATCAAATACGGCTCCATAGAGAACGATACGGGCACCGCGAAACCCAGAGGTGACCTGGACACTGGTCGTGGTCAGCGCGGCGGACAGGGCCGGTGGCGAGCTTTGGACTGAGGCTATGCTGACCATCAGCCGTTGCCTGCCATCAGGACAAAGGGATCCGACGGCGTCAGGAAGAGACCTAACCCCATGCGTAGGCCGACGGCCAATACAATCACCGCCAGCAGCGCCCGAAGCTCCTCAGCCCGAAACCGGGACGAGGCCTTGGCCCCAAGTTGGGCTCCGACCACGCCGCCGATCAGCAATAATGTCGACAAGACGATGTCGACAGTCTGGTTGCGACCGGCCTGCAACACACTGGTGAGAGTTGTGGTGATGATGATCTGAAACAGACTCGTCCCCACCACCACGCTTGCCGGCATCCGCAGCAAATAGACCATGGCCGGAACCAAGACGAAGCCGCCGCCGACCCCCATAATCGCCGACAAGACACCCACAAACACCCCAAGAAGGATCGGAGGAATAATGCTGATGAAAAGCTTTGAGCGAGGGAACCGCACCTTCAGGGGCAACCCATAGAGCCAGGGCGGGCGACGGTCAGGACGAGGCGGAGGTGGGGTGCCGTTTCGCGACCGAAGGATGGAACCCAAAGACTCCCGTAGCATCAGGCTGCCGATGGCCCCGAGGAACACCAGATAGGATAGGGAAACAACAAGATCAGCTTGGCCCATCAAGCGAATCCACCGGAACAGCTCGACGCCGAATATTGAACCCACCGCGCCTCCGGCCGCCAATATGCCTCCCATGCGGAAGTCCACAGCTCGAGCTCTGGTGTAGGAGATCACACTTGAGGTCGAAGAGGCCGCGACATGACTGGCCAAGCTGGCTACCGCCACCGCGGGGGGAATACCGAGGAACACCAAAATTGGTGTCATCAGGAAACCGCCGCCAATGCCGAACATTCCGGAAATGAACCCCACCATCGCTCCCAGAGCGATCAATAGCGGCGCGTTGACCGAAACCTCTGCAATCGGGAGATAAAAGTCCAAATCCGACGCCTCTCAGTGGGGTGGCGCGGCTGATCTCAGCTAGCGGGTAAAGACTGCCAAACGCTGCACTGTCGCAGGATCAAGCATCCCAGTCGCACTGACGTTTTGATCCCGCTGATAGGCGGCAACGGCCATCTTCAACGCTGGAGAAGCGCCGCCGTCCGTGGGGCCCTGATAATAGCCTAGGCGAGAAAGAGCCTTCTGAGCCAGTACCAGACTTGCGGAGTCTGCCCCAATATTTGCCGCCATCACAGGAGATGCTGAGGGATTTGGCGTTGCTTCACGAAACGCCTGTGCCGTGCGTTCGGCAAGCGCTCGGGCATCGACCGTCAGCTGCGGTTTGACCTGCTCAGCCCGCTTGCGCGCGTCACTATCTCCGGTCTTGGCGGCAATGAGATACCATTTGTAAGCCTCAGCCGCATTTTGACTGACGCCGAGGCCCTGCTCATACAGCGAAGCAAGATTGAATTGGCTGTCCACAAGGCCCAGATCTGCGGCGCGCCGGAACCACTGGGCGGCGGTGGTTGAGTTCTTCACGCCACCAGTACCCTCGACATAGGCCATAGCGAGATTGTGCATGGCGCGCCGATCACCGCCCTGAGCCGCGCGTTCGGTCCAACGACGCGCCTCGGCCAGATCCTTTTTTAGGCCGCCCTCACCCTTCTCATAGAGCTTACCGAGGTAGAACTGAGCAGGCGCATGTCCCAATTCGGCCACCGCCTTAAGTTCGACCAGCGCGTTCGGTTGGTTCTGAGAGACCGCATCGGCGGCCTTGGCGAACCGGTCCGAAAGGTCGGGCTGCACGATGGACGGCGCCAAATCCGAGGGGGTAGGCGAAATCGCCATGGCCACCCGAGGTGTCGCGGGGAAAGCCGACGGATCAGCCGTCGATGTGGTCTTCCGAGATTGGGTCAGAGCCGCGATTGCATCGGCCACCCGCGCAGGGGGTGCTCCGCCAGGGCGGCCTTCCATCAGAATAAAGGCCGCAGAGCTCACGCCCACCGCCGCAGCGGTCCCAACAATTACCAACGCCGTCTGCATCGTCGATCCTGCACGGCGTTTGGGTCGACTCGTGAACATCGAAAATATTGAGGTGGAGCCCTTGTCCGACTTGCTCTTGGTAGATTTGGCCTTTCGTCCCTTGCCTTCATTCTCCACCGCCGCACGCGCCGCGGCGCGTGCCTGCTCGATGACTTCCCGGGTCGAGAGTGGGCCGGCGGGCTCCAGACGCGCAAGCTCCGACGCCACAAATTCATCTTCGCTGCGTGGAATTTCATCCTCGACCAAGGTCAAATCGTCGTGGAGACGAGTCTCCAGACCAACGAGGGTCGGCTCCGATTCAGTCTGAGCCGCAATCGTTTCGGCTGGCTCTGAGTCTTCAAAAGTTGCGAAGGCCGACTCGGTCTCGAGATCGTCCCCGACCTCCAGGGTGAGATCAAAGCTCTCCACCACCGGCTCAGGTTCGTAGGGGTCAACTGTCGAGTCTGAAAATCCATCGGCTGCCTTGAAGTCATCAGCATCGAAGGTGGCGCGTTCGGGTTCCGATTCAAACGGCTCCGGCGCATAGACGCTCGGCGGCTGATAGGCCGGTTCGGGCAGGCTGACCGTCATTAAGGGCGGCGGCGTCGCAAAGCCGCTGTGGGTCGTCATTCCCGGTGCCTGGGTTGGAGACAACCTGGGAGCCGACTCCGCTGTGATCGACGGAAAATTCGGGAAGGGCTCCGGTTCGCCAAAGGCACTGGAGGTGTCTTCGAAGGGACCAGGCGGCAGCATCGGTGCCGCAGCAACCTGCTGCGACAGGCTTTGATGGGACTGACTGAGACGCTGATCAATCTTTTCGCGTGTCTCTTCCAGCAGTTTCGCCGTGCGCTCTTCGCTCAAGCGAATGCGTTCGACGAGGTCATCAGAAGATCTCTCGGTCCTCTGACCCATCTTTTCGGTGACGCGAGCGACTTGCTCGCCGACATCGTCAATGGCTTGAGCCGAGCGGCGCTCCGCGCCGGCAATGCGCTCGGCCAGACGTTCGCTGATCCGGCTGATCTCGACACCCAGCTTTTCCATGGCCTCGGCCTGGATAGCATCGGTGCGCGTCAGTTTCGCCTCGACCATCTGGGCGATCCGGGAAACCTCGCCGCTGACCAGACCGATAGACTCCTCGTTGCGAGTCTCGCTGGATTGCACGCGCCGATTCAAGCTGTCGGCAACGCTCAACACCTCTTGACCGACCCGTTCGATGGCCTGGGCTGAGCGTTGCTCGGCGAGGCGCACGTGATCGGCCATTTCCGAAAGCTTGCGTTCCATCCGATCAAACCGACCCTCGGTCTCGGTCTGCAGGGTCTGGGTCAGTTCGCTGCGGGCAGTATCGACCTGACTGGTGAGACTGGCCGCGATCTGCTCGAGTTTGTGGTCAAGAGTCGGCGCGTTGGTCTCGACCGTGGCCAGACGACCTTCAACACCAGCAAATGAGGATCGCAGATTGGCGAAAGCTTCCGCCGCCGCTGACTCAGCGGCCGAAAGGCGCTCGCCAACCCGATGCGCAACGTCTTCAATCGCAGCAACTGTGGGACCAGAACCTCCAGCCTCGGCCTTCTCGACCCGCTCGCGCAGGGCGCTGAGCGTCTGACGCGTGCGGCTTTCGCCCTCGTAGAGATGGTTGGCGACCCGGCCGAGCGCCTGTTCCAACGCCCGAAGCGCTTCCGCAGACCTTGGCCCTGCGGCTTCGCCCTCGACTTTGCGGAGGCGCTCAGCCATACGCGCCTGACCGCCACGCGCCTCTTCCACGGCACCTTCAAAGCGCGAGGCAATGGCGACCTGCTCACGCTCGGCAGACTCAATCCGCGCCACGGCCTCACGAACGGAATGCTCGACCCCGGAAATCGCCAAACCGGTGCGACCCTCGGAACTCTCGATGCGGTCCGTCAATCGGTCCAACGCCAGAGTTACCCGACCGATTTCATCAGCCGGGTGTTCTGGAGCCTCAAACCGCGACGGCGCTTCGTTTAAGGGTGCAGGGCGATGGGGCGCGACGAAGGCGCGAGGTGTCTCATAATAGCTGCGACCGGATCGCTCGCCTGAGCTGCGGTCGGCCTCGGCGAAGTAAGCTTCCGATCCGATATCTTCGGGTCCATCTTCTTCAAAGATCATGGTGTTTAACCACTCGCCAAGGGTCATCCCCGAGCGGCGGGCTAGGTCCTTGGCGACCTCCCGAGCTTTCGGGTCGATCCCCTTGACGCTCCATGGCGCGCCCGACGTCATACGAATCGTTCTCCCCGGGTCTGAAGCTCGACGCTACCCACTGATGCTTGGGGTGTAAACGCCGCTCGACGCAAGATGTTGAGTTCCGCACGATTGGCTGTGGATGAAGTCGATATCCGGAGTCCAGTTTTGAATTGGCCAAATTGATGGGACAGTTTTCGTTGAATCGGCTTTCCTGGCCAGAGAGCACCCATTAGGTGACGAAGGATGACACTCACAGTCACCTTGAGTTTGATCGTCGGTCTGTCAGCGGTCGCTGTGTTTTGCGGCTGGCGTGGCGCTAGAGCCCCGGACCTACGCAAGGGTCCAAGGTTGATGCCGTGGCGGCCCATGATGGTTGGGTCCGTGGTCGCTCTGCTGGTTCTGGTCGTGCATGCGGTAAACCTCTTGGGCGTGACCACGGGACGGTAGGCTGAGCTGGAGCATGTTCCGACCAGTGGGACCCGGGTATCGGATCCGAAATTGCTCTAACTATTTGAACTAGCACCCTCGGCGCGCTTGGGTCGCTTGGCCAAGCCAGCCACACCGCCTGACGACAGCAGTCCGACATCAGCCAAGAGTAAGGGTATCGCCCACTTGTTGGGCGCTGCCACATACATGGGTCGCCAGTTTGGATCGTACTTGTCCTTGAATTTGCGGACGCCTTGAAAATTGTAGAGGTCTTCACCGCGGTCGAAAAACAGCCTTCCAACACGTGACAGCATGGGTGCGAGGGGCCGGTCTTCCAGGCCGGCAAGTGGGGCCATCCCAAAGTCAAAGGCTTGATAGCCCTGAGACTTGCCCCAGGTGATCAACTCCACGAACAAATAGTCCATGATGTTCTTTGGCGCGTCGTCCGAATAGCGCATGAGGTCCATTGAGAATGCCGTGCGCTCAGCCGTGGTCCAGAGGTTGGCGAAGGCAACAATTCTGCCGTTGAACCACACGACCCCCACCGGGAATTCGCAGATGTAGCCAGGGTGGAATCCGCCCATGGAGAATCCCTTCTCGCCCCCGGCGTGGTGCGCGAGCCATGCCTGGGAGACTTGCGCCAGGTCCTCCAGATGGTCGGCCACCTCGTTGGGCTGCAGAATGTCAAAGCGGGCACCGTCCTCGCCGGCTTTGCGCCAGGCCCTGCGCAAGTTCCCGCGTCGTCGGCCCTCGATTTGAAAATCGTCGAGGGCGACAGCCGCCGCCTCACCGACTTTTTGTATCGAAAACCCCATTTCGATGACGTCCGGCAGGTCATCGGCACCAATAGAATAGACGCCAGGTCGCGCAGCGTGGGCATCGGCCAACTCGCGGAAACGCCACATGAGATCTGAACGCTCATCTCTCCGACCTACTGGGCCGCCCAAGGCGATCCAAGAGCGACCTCGAACAGCGAACATCAGGAAGCTCTCGCCGGAACCGGAAAACAGGAACCGCTTGTCACCCAGCAACGCCAGATTGGAACTCGGCTCCGCCGCCTCTGCTTTCGCCAGGATTGCGCGCACGCGGTGAAAGTCGGGGTCCGCCTCGCCGACGACTTTCGGCGTCGCCGCAGTCGCCACCAGACGCCAGGCTCCAAATCCGAATAGCGCCAATGCGGCACCTGCCCAAGCCCGGATGGAACGCTCGGCATCGCCGTCCATCATTGTCTTCCACAAGGGTTGATCGGCATAGTCGGCATGCTGAAACGACCAAAGCCCCAGGAGGCCGGCACCCAGCACAGCCGCCAACGCGGAGAGCAACCAGCCCGGTGTAATCTCCATCTGGATCAATCGTGATCGGCGGGGAAATGCAGCGCGAAACGGCAAAAGAAGCGCCGCGAGCATTACCAGGGCCGTCGTCTCTTCCCAAATGAACCCCTTGAGGAGGGCCAAGGGTGCCGCAACCAGCAACACCACAAGGGTCGCGCCCCAGGCTCCATCCAATCTAGCTCGCAGTCCGAATGCCAACATGACCAGTCCCAGGCCTAGAAGACCGGAGAGAAAGTGGCTGATCTCGATCAGAAGTTCGGGTGCCGCGTTGTAGATTGCCAGAAATCTATCGGGTACCGACGGCGTTGCCCCCGATGCCAGAAGCTCGACCCCTGCCGCGAGCGTCAGACCTGCAGCGGCAATGGGAGCCAAAGCAAATAGCGCGGGCCTCACCTCGCGCCAAACCTGCACCCGATACCTCGAATTCCGCGACATTCAGTCGATCACTATAGAGCGTTTGGCAGGCAAAGCACTGTCTTCGACGCATGATCGCCGTCAAACAAGCGTTCGACTCCCTTGCTCCCGCCATCGCCGACGTTAAGGTGGTGACCCATCGAGTATTTCGGGAGAGTTCCATGGCCGACTTCGGCGGCGGCGACATTGATGCGTTTCGCGCGCAGGCCAAAGCTTGGTTGGTCGAGAACTATCCATCCGAGCTCCGCGACGCAAAGGCACAGACCGATCCCGAAGCCACCTGGGGCGGTCGGGCGTTTGCCGGGTCGCAGGACCCACAAATTACCTGGATGAAGCGCGCAGCCGCGATCGGCTGGACCGCACCCACCTGGCCCAAGGCTTACGGCGGTGGAGGGTTGACCGCTGCAGAAGGTCGGGTGCTCGAACAGGAACTGTCAGCCGGCCGTTATCGCCCGCCGCTGGCGTCGTTTGGTATCTGGATGTTGGGCCCGGTCCTGCTGGAATACGCTACAGAAGAGCAAAAACAGGAACACCTGCCCCGTATCATCCAGGGAGATTTCCGCTGGTGTCAGGGTTATTCCGAGCCCGGTGCCGGATCGGATCTGGCCTCGCTCGCCACCAAGTGCGAGGACAAGGGCGATCACTGGCTGATCAACGGCCAAAAGGTGTGGACCAGCTATGCCAACAAGGCCGACTGGTGTTTTTGCTTGGTTCGGACCGATGCCAGCAAGAAGCACGAGGGCATATCGTTTGTCTTGATCGACATGACGACCCCGGGGGTCGAGACGCGGCCTATCCAGTTGATTTCAGGGGAAAGTCCGTTCTGCGAGACGTTTTTTACAGATGTAAAAATACCGAAAAACCACTTGATCGGCAAGGTCAATGGCGGGTGGGAAATCGCCAAGCGGCTGCTGCAGTATGAGCGGCAGAACATCTCCGGCGGATTTGGGTCTGGCGGCGGGGCCGGTGGGGCATCAGGGGATCTGGGGCAGTTGGCCAAGAGCTATTTGGGGGCCGACGAGGGCGGAGCCTTGGCGGACAGCGATCTGCGCAGCCGGGTGACCAAGAACAAAATGGACTTCGACTGTCTCTATAAGACCATCGCGCGGACGGCGGCGGAATCGCGGGCGGCAAACGGCCCGTCGGCGGCGACCTCGATCATCAAGTATGCGGCGGCAACCTTTGCCCAGGAGCGTTCGGAGTTGATGATTGAGGCGATGGGTCATCAGGGCTTGGGCTGGGAAGGCGAGAGTTTTTCGCCGGCCGAGCTGATCGCCACCCATGGCTGGTTGCGGTCCAAGGGCAATTCGATTGAGGGCGGCACCTCTGAGGTAAACGTCAATGTGGTGGCCAAGCGGGTGCTTGGCCTGCCGGATCTGAAATAGGAAGGGGCTGGGTTCGATGGCGGATTTTGGCGCAGAGAGCGGGTTTCGGGCGGAGGCGAAATCTTGGCTTGAGGGCCATTTTCCCCAGGCTCTACGGGGCGACGCCGCTGCACAGATGTCGGCGATGATGGGTGGGCGCGAAAGCGACGACGCCAAGGCCTGGCGACAAGCCATGGGAGCCAAGGGCTGGGGAACCCCCACCTGGCCCGCGCAGTATGGCGGCGGCGGCTTGTCGCGGGCCGATGCTCGGATACTAGCCGAAGAGATGGCGGCCGTCGGCGCACGCAATCCTATCGGCGGCATGGGCGTGATGATGTTTGGCCCTACGTTGGTGGAATACGGAACTGAGGCGCTCAAGCGCCAGCATCTGCCCGGCATCATCACCGGCACCGTGCGGTGGTGCCAAGGCTATTCGGAACCTGGTTCGGGGTCGGACCTGGCGAGCTTGCAAACCCGCGCCGTGGACATGGGCGACCACTACTTGGTTTCCGGGTCAAAAATTTGGACAAGCGGGGCCAATCTCGCCGACCGATGCTTCTGCTTGGTGCGGACTGACACCTCCAAGAAGCATGAAGGCATTAGCTTTCTGCTGATCGATATGAAGGCACCGGGCGTTGAGGTTCGGCCGATCCTGCTGATCAACGGGACGTCGCCGTTCTGCGAGACCTTCTTCACCGATGTGAAGGTGCCAAAGGATCAGCTGTTCGGGCCGCTGAACGGCGGTTGGACGGTGGCCAAGCGGTTGCTGCAATTTGAGCGGGACAATATCTCGGCCAGCCTCGGGGGCGGGTCGATCGGCGCCCCGGCCCAGGCCCTGACCGTTCGGCAGTCGGCCATCGACTATGTGGGCTTGGACGACGATGGCGTGCTGGCCGACGGCGACTTTAGGCGCCGCGTGACCGACCACCTGATGGAGGCCCAGACCTTCCAGCAGACCGTGCGACGGGCAGCCGATGAGGCCAAGTCCAACAACGGCCCCTCAGCGGTCAGCTCGATCATGAAGTATGCCGGGGCCAAGCTGGCGTTGGACCGTAACGACCTCATCGTTGAAGCCCTAGGGTCCAACGGGCTCGGCTGGTCCGGCGAGGGATTTGCCGGGCCGGAA
Source organism: Alphaproteobacteria bacterium (assembly GCA_031367205.1). GTDB lineage: Bacteria > Pseudomonadota > Alphaproteobacteria > Caulobacterales > Caulobacteraceae > Phenylobacterium. The sequence continues at coordinate 1,905 of JANLPK010000138.1, read as the reverse complement.
TTGGCGGCGGTTCGCACCTGGCTGCGATCCAAGGCCAACTCCATTGAAGGCGGAACATCCGAGATCAATTTGAACGTAGTGTCCAAGCGGGTTCTGGGATTGCCCGATCCCAAATAGATGACTCCACGACCTTGAGTTTTTGTGCTAATTTGAAGCTAATTATATGAAATATTGGGAGATTATTTGATGGCCGACTTTGGTGGATCTGATTTAGATACCTTCCGCAGCGAAGCGGCGGCATGGCTAGACGCCAATTTTCCAAAGTCGCTCGGCAAGGACTTGGCCGCGCTGCAGGCAATGGCCTTCAGCCCTGAGACCGCCGACGGCGACTTTGCGATCTGGAAAGAGGCCATGGGGGCCAAGGGTTGGGGCACACCCACCTGGCCCGCAGCCTATGGCGGCGGAGGTCTGTCGCCTGCTGAAGCGCGCGTGCTGGCCCAGGAAATGGCCAAGATCGGTGCCGTCAGCCCGATCGGCGGCATGGGCGTCGGCATGTTCGGTCCGACCCTGCTGGAATACGGCACCGAAGAGCAGAAGCGCAAATACATCCCAGACATCGTGACCGCCAAGGTCCGCTGGTGTCAGGGTTTTTCCGAACCGGGGGCTGGATCGGACCTGGCAAGTCTTCAGACACGCGCCGAAGATAAAGGCGACCACTTCCTTGTGAACGGATCTAAGATTTGGACCAGTGGTGCTCAGTATGCAGACATGATATTCTGTTTGGTGCGCACCGACACGACTAAGAAACACGAGGGGATTTCTTTCGTGGTCTTCTCAATGCGTGATCCTGGTGTTGAAATTCGCCCCATTTTACTTATTGCCGGTAACTCGCCCTTCTGCGAAACCTTCATCACCGATGTGAAGGTGCCCAAGGAAAATCTGGTCGGGCCGCTCAACGGCGGCTGGAGTGTGGCCAAGCGGCTGTTGCAGCACGAGCGGTCGGGTATGAACGGCGCGCGCGGCGGTGGGGGCGGAAAAGAGCCTGCGCTCGGCGTAGTGGCCAAGAAATATGTCGGCGAAGACAGCCAAGGCCGACTGGCCGATAGCGATCTGCGCACCCGGATCATTATGAATGAAATCGACCAGAAGGCCCTGATGCAGACGGTTCGCCGCTCGGCCTTGGAGGCCAAGGGCAATTCCGGGCCGTCGGCGGCCACTTCGATCCTGAAGAATGCCAATATGAAAACCATGCAGGACCGGGCGGAACTGACCCTGGAATTCATGGGTCATCAGGGCTTAGGCTGGACCGGCGACGGGTTTGATGCTGATGAGTTGACCGCTGTGCGCGGCTGGCTGAGCGGCAAGGCCGGTTCGATCTATGGCGGGTCCAATGAGGTGCAGAGTAATATTATCTCGAAGCGGATCTTGGGCTTGCCCGATCTGACCCAGGGGCGTTGACCTCATCCTCCCCTTCTGGGGGAGGTGCCCCGAAGGGGTGGAGGGGGTTGAAACGCGGAGAGGACTGTGGGCTTGAACCCCCTCAGGCCCTTCGGGCCAGCTCCCCCAAAGGGGGCGCATTGAGATGCGGGATGACATTGAGTTTCGAGCGATGAATTTTGAAGGAGATATTTGATGGCGGACGGTAGTGTGGATCTTGAAGGCTTTCGCACCGAGGCGCGGGGCTGGATCGAGGCGAATTTCCCGGCGGGGCTGAAAGGCCGCGCCAATCCGATGATGCGCGAAGAGATGGCCAAGCCCAGCGCCGACCAGGAAACCTGGCGCAAGGTGATGGGCGAAAAGGGTTGGGGCGTCCCCACGTGGCCTGCGGCCTATGGCGGCGGCGGTCTCTCCGGCGGTGAGGCGCGGATCATCCAGCAGGAGCTGGGTCGCGCGGGGGCCTATAACCCCATCGGCGGCATGGGCGTGATGATGTTTGGCCCCACCCTGCTGGAATACGGCACGGAA
>JANLPK010000135.1:0-13680 GCA_031367205.1 Alphaproteobacteria bacterium | reverse complement strand
AGCTTACCCCATGCCGCGCTTTTATCTTCATTATGAGGAGAAACATGCGCCGCCGCCCCATAAATGGACGGTCTGGCGGGTGATCCTGTGGGTCGCGCTGTTTGCGAGCCTGGGCCTCTGGATGGCTAGGGCTGTGGCGGCCTGAGACGGGCGGCTCCACGCCCAACGGCCCAAAGGCCAAGACTCACACCGACAACGCCCAGAGCTGGGATGCGAAGGCTTGCGTCAGTGGTCGCCATGACCCAGAGGCAGAACAGCGCAGCCAGGGCTGCCGCCAGACGCGACGCGAACCGCTGCGAGGGCTTGGGAAGCTCAGTCGATAGCCGCAATAGGCTGAGCGCACAGAGCAGATAGAAGATCAGGGAGAGCACCACGGTCACATTGATCAAGGTTAGGAACTGCCCTCCTAGGGTCGACGAAGCGGTGGCCAGAATCGCTAAGCTGGACAGCAAGCCAGTCAGCAGTATTTCCCGGGTGGGGTTGTGGCTCTTGGGGTCGCTCAGCACGCGCGGCATGAACCCGGCGGCGACCCCTGATCTCTGCGACTCGGCGGCAAAGAGGATCCCCGCGCCCAGAGTTCCGGTTGTCTTGGCAAAGGCGCAAAGCGCGACGAGTCCCGCCGCCACCGCACCAACGACCGGGACAATGGCGTCGGCGAAGGGCGCGGTCGATGTCGCCAGTCTTGCGGCCGGCAGCAGGCCCATAATGGCTGCGGACGCTGCGATATAGATGGTGCCGGCGACCAGCACGCCGCCGATGGCGGCAATGGGCAAATTGCGGCGTGGATTGCTGATCACCCGCGCGGCGATGTTTCCACCCTCCAAGCCCAGAAAGGCAAAAAAGATCGGGGTAACCGCACCGCTCATGGCAATTCCCTCAGGCTTGCCCGAAACATTCCACGAGGCGTGAAAAAGGTCCGGACTGAAGGCCATCAGCCCGACCCCTGTCGCCATCAGAACCGGGACCAAGCCGATCATCAGGGTCGCCCCACCGATCCGTGCCACCAGTTTGGGCCCGACCATATTGGCGATGGACAACGCCCAAACGGCGATCAAGCAGCCGACCACAGAAATCGTCGGATCCTTTAGGGCTGGGATGAAATAGCCCAGATACCCAACCAAGCCGACGGTCACGGCGCTATTAGAAATCCAACACCCCAGCCAGTAGACGAACCAACTCACGTGACCAAGGGCCGGATGAAGCGCCTCTCCGGCATAGGTGACGACGCCGTGCGAGTCGGGTCGCAAGACACCCAGAAACCCGAATACCAGGGCGAGAAAGATCGCGCCGGCCCCGGCGATCAACCAGGACAGCAGGCTAATCGAACCTACGGCCCCTAGAGTCGCGGGCAGCATATAGATGCCCGATCCGATCATATTGCTGCCGATCAGCATGATCGCGCCCAATAACCCTAGGCGATGGGGCGAAACGGTCTGGTCAGTCATCGATGAACTTTGGCAACCCGGCTCTGGAACCAAGCCACGCCGTCCTCATGGCGCGGCGACAACACACCGGTCTCATAGACCCCCGCATCCAGATTGCGCTGCACCGCCTCGCAGATGGCCTTGTCCTCCCCGGTCAGCTCGTCTGAGGCCGCGAGCACGGCGGTCATGTCGGTGACTTCGGGATCATAGAAATAGAGGTAGTCCAGCCGTGTGCGGTCGTGGCCCACCGGCTGCATATGCTCGACCATCAGGCCGTAGCGATAGACGTTGAAGGCCAGGTTCGGCCACATCCAGGCCCATAGCCCGTCATTGATGCCGCTGAGCGTCGGCACTTCGTGAATGGCCACGGCCCCGTCCATCCGGACCCTGTAGTTGGTTGCATCGACCTCGCCGGCCAGGCGCGGATGGACCACCGGGATGTGATAGCCCTCCAGATAATTCTCCACATAGGTCTTCCAATTGCAGTGGAGGACATGGCTGCGGCGCAGGGTGGCGGGCGCAGCGCTCACACCATGGGCCGCAAATGGCCCCTCCAGGGGTGCCGTCAGCTCTGCCAAGGGTTCGGCCTTCTGGTCGATATTGGCGAAGATGAAGCCGCGCCAGATTTCCAACCGCACCGGATGCAAGCCAAATTCCCGCGGATCGAAACCCTCCACCGCGCCGAAATCAACCGCGTTGCGCAAACGACCGTCTAGGGCATAGCGCCAGCCGTGATATCTGCAGGTCAGCTCGGCACCGCAATGCCCGGCTCCGTCCAAGACCAGCGGCCCAGCGCGGTGACGGCAGACATTGTGAAACCCCCGCAAAACCCCGTCCGCGCCCCGCACCGCCAAGACCGACCAACCGGCCAAATCCCCGGCCAGATAATCGCCCGGTCCAGCGACTTCGTTTTCATGTCCCAGAAATTGCCAGCCCGCCGCGAACACTGCGCCGCGCTCCCGCTGAAAGCTTGCAGCATCACTGTAGAGTCGTGCGGGAAGGGTCACTTGCATGCCCACAAATCCGATGTCGCAACCTTCGCGTCAAGACATCGACGGCGTCTATCGAGAGGATAGATTATTTTGATTTGTTCTATTCGGCTGAGGGGCCTAAGCCGACCTTCGACAAACCGACTTAAACCTGGGAGAACACCATGAGCCTCGCCACCAGCAAGACCCTTCAGAACCTGAAAGACGCCTTCGCCGGAGAAAGCCAAGCCAATCGCCGCTATCTCTATTTCGCGCAAAAGGCCGATGTCGAGGGCTATAACGACGTCGCCGCCGTGTTCCGCTCGACCGCCGAAGGCGAGACAGGCCACGCCCACGGGCATCTTGAGTTTATGGAAGCTGTCGGCGATCCCGCCACCGGCCTGCCCATCGGTGCCACGGAACTGAACCTCAAGGCTTCCATTGCCGGTGAGACCCACGAATATACCGACATGTATCCCGGCATGGCGCGCACCGCCCGCGACGAAGGCTTCGACGAAATCTCCGACTGGTTCGAGACCCTGGCCAAGGCTGAAAAGTCCCACGCCGGCCGCTTCACCCGCGCCCTCGAAACCCTCGACTAAGACGACATCGGGCGGCTTGCGCTTTCGCCGACCGCCTCTGGTGCCCCTTCTCCCCTTGCGGGAGAAGGTGGCCTTGCGGAGCAAGGTCGGATGAAGGGTCGGGCAAGCTCTTCAGGAAATACCACGCTATTTGAGCGGCGAGGGGATTGCGACCCCTCATCCGTCGGGCCTTCACCCGACACCTTCTCCCGCAGGGGGAGAAGGACACCCATCGGAGATGTCGCATGGACGAGAGTCCGAAAACGACCGCCCGCGAGGGTAGCCTCGACGCGCCCTTTCGTCATCCCATCGCCTGGCGCGATGAAGCCTATTACGATCTCGCCGCCGTCGAGACCGAGATGGAGCGTCAGTTTGACGTCTGTCACACCTGCCGTCGCTGCTTCAATCTGTGCGACAGCTTCCCAAAGCTGTTCGACCTGATCGACGAGTCCAAGACCGGCGAGCTCGATAGCGTCGCCAAGAGCGACTATGCCAAGGTTGATGAGGCCTGCACGCTCTGCGACATGTGTTTCCTGACCAAGTGTCCCTATGTGCCGCCGCACGAATTCGACATCGACATTCCCCACCTGATCCTGCGCTACCGTGCGGCTAAGCGACGGGCCGGAGAGAAGCATTTCGTTCGCGATCAGTTGGGCATGACCGACCGTAACGGCAAACTGGCCAAGCCGGTGGCCGGTCTCGCCAATTGGGCCACCGCGCGGGCCAATACACCCCTTCGCAAGCTGCTCGACGCCATCGCTCAGATCGATGCTGAGGTGGAGCTGCCGCAATATCATTCCAAGACGGCGACCGACCTACTCAAGGCCCCCATTGCGCCCGACCCCGCAGGCCCAGCCTTTGGCCAGCGCAAAGTCGCGCTCTACGCCACCTGCTTTGTCGATTATAATCAGCCTGACACCGCCCTCGCTGCCGCCCGCGTGCTCGCCAAACAGGGTGTCGAGGCCGTGCTGGTCTATCCCGAGTGTTGCGGTATGCCCCAGCTGGAGGCCGGTGATCTCTCCGACGTCGCCGGCCGCGCTGAGCGCATCGCCAAGGCTTTCGCGCCCTATATCGAACAGGGTTACGAGATTGCCGCGCTGACCGCCTCCTGCGGCCTGATGATGAAGTTCGAGTGGCCCCTGCTGCTGCCTGAGAACCATGCGGTCTTGCAACTCGCCGGCGCCACCCGAGATATCTGCGAGTATGTCGTCGGCCTGTCGAAGACCTTCGGCCTCGCCCCAGGTCTCTCGCCGGTCGAGGGTGGCGTCACCGTCCACCATGCCTGCCATGCCCGCGCGCAAAACATGGGTCAAAAGTCGGCCGAGATGCTGAAACTGATCCCCGATACCAAGGTCGAGGTTGTCGAGCGCTGCTCGGGTCACGGCGGCACCTTTGGGGTGATGAAGACAACCCGACCCATGGCGCTTAAGGTCGGAAAGCCTGCGGCCAAACAGGTGGCGCAGAAGGGCTCAGCTGAGCTCTGTTCCGACTGCCCCTTGGCCTGCAAACATCTGGGCCAAATGCTCACCGTTGAGACCGGGCCAATGCTCAACCCGCGCCAATCTCACCCTATCGAAATCCTCGCCCGCGCCTATGGAGCGCTCTGACCATGCCCGCCGCCCTTCGCCAAATTACCCGTGCCGATCTGATCCCGGACGCCGATTTCGCCAAGGTTCGCAAGGAACGCCGCGCCGGCCTGATGCCGACCAAGCGCCTGCGCCGTATCGACCTTGGACCCTATTGCTCGTTCTATTTCGAGTGTTTCGACACCATGTTGTTCCAGATCCAGGAAATGCTCCTGATCGAAAAGGGCGGCGAGGCCCAGGTGGCCGATGAGCTGGCGGCCTATAACCCGCTGATCCCCCAGGGCTCCGAGCTGGTCGCCACCGTGATGTTCGAGATCGAGGATGAGATCCGCCGCGCGGTCACCTTGGCTCGGCTTGGCGGCGTCGAAGACCGGCTATTCGTTCAGGTCGGTAATGACAAGGTCTATGCCATTCCCGAGGGCGACGTGGAGCGCACCCGTGAGGACGGCAAGACCTCCTCGGTCCACTTCCTGCATTTCCCCCTGACGCCGGAGCACATCGCTGTGTTCCGCGATCCGGCGGTCCAGGTCATGGTGGGCTGCGACCACGAAGGCTATGCCCACCTGGCCGTTTTAACTCCCGCCACGCGCGCCGAACTGGCGCACGACTTCGGCTGACCCGCAGGCGTCATTCTAGACAAGTCGTCGTCACCGCCTCATAGGGGCGAGGGTGAGCACGCCTTCATCATCACGCCGGGCAGATATTGACTGGATCCGGGTTGCCGCATTCGGCCTTCTGATCCTCTATCATGTTGGCTTGGTCTACGCGCCGTGGGACTGGCATGTTCACAGCCCCTACACCATCGAGCCCCTGCGCTATGCCGCCCTGGCGCTGAATCCTTGGCGGCTGACCCTGTTGTTCTTCGTCTCCGGCGTGGCCCTGCGCTTCATGAGCCGCAATCGCCGCCCGCTTGCCGTGATCGCCCAACGACTGGCTCGGCTAATCCCTCCCTTCCTGTTTGGGGTCTTGGTCCTGGTGCCGCCACAGTCTTGGCTCGAAGCCCTGGACAAGGGCAGCTGGACTCAAGGATTCGGGGCTTGGTGGCTGGCCGAGTTCAGCCCGGCAGGATTCGCCGACGGCATCCCGCTAAACCACCTCTGGTTTGTGCTCTATATCGCCGTCTACAGCGTCTTGATCCTGGGCTTTTCGGTCTGGGTACGCGGATTGGCCGAATTGGAACGCCTTGTCTCCAGGGGGCTTTCCAGCTGGGGTCTTCTGATCCTGCCAATCCTCTACCTGGCGTTTGTACGCCAGAAGCTGTTCGCCACCTACGGCCTCTCCAATCACCTTGAGACCGATTGGTACAACCATGCCGCCTCCTTCGCGGTGTTTGCCCTCGGCTTTCTCCTGGCCCTACAAGACACCTTTTGGCGCAGCTTCGAGCGTCTGCGATGGGTGTTCTTGAGTTTCGCTGTGGTCTCGCTGGCTGTGCTGATTGCCCTGGAGGCCCACCCCGGCGGCATGGCCTTCAACGGCTTGGTGAAGAATACGATGTTCGCCATCGACCAGTGGTCGACCCTGGGTGCAGTGGTCGGGTTCGCCGGTCGTCACCTTCGCCAGGCCGACGGGCCCCTGTTGCGCTATCTCACCGACGCGGTCTTTCCTTGCTACCTCATCCATCAAACTCTGCTGGTCATCGCCGTGTATGTCCTTGAACCCAAGGGTCTTCCCATGGGCTTGGAGGTTCCGATCCTGGCGACCGTCACCCTGGGCGGCAGCTTGCTGGTCTATGAACTTGTCAAACGCATGGGACCGTTCCGACCTCTCTGGGGCCTGAAGCGGCAAGTGTCCGGGTGAGCGGGCCTAGGCTCTACCGCCGTCGTCGCTTTCTGTTGTGGGTCGGTGTGGCTGCGCCAGTCATCGCCATAACCACCGTCAGCGCGGCGGCCTTGGCCTATCCCGGCTTTAATCACGCCCGGCAATATCTCAGCGAATTGGGTGGCGCATCGGCCCGCGTGCCACAAATTTTCAATCTCGGTGTCATCGTCTCGGGGCTCTCGGCCATCGCCTCCGGAGCTGGATTTGGCTTGGCAATTCTGGCCCTGGCCCGCGCATGGATCGCAGCACTCCTGCTATGGATATCCTTCACCCTTGCAGGCATCGGCATGGTGATGGCCAGTCTCTTCCCTTGGCCGGACCCGCGACATCTGGCGATAAATCTTGCTTTGGGGATTCAGATGGCCCCGATCCTACTGATTTGGGGTCTCGCGCGATTGCCTGAATTCTCGACCCTTCGGCGATTCCTCGTCTTGGTTCTGGTCGCCATGGCCATCCTCACTGTGCTGACCAAACACCTGGTCCTAAAGGGTCTTGTCAACGATGCGAATGTCGGGTGGTGGGAACGTGGCTTCGCTGTGGTTCTGGTTGGCTGGATCGGTGTCGCCGCCTTCACCTTGGAGCGCCGATTGAGGGCGCTCTCCAGGGCCTAATCATTGGAAAATATCACGAATTCGTGATCCCTTAGCGTCAATTCAGCCGCCGATATCACGAAATCAACCAAGGACTACGGTGCCCTCATTGCACCGCATTCCCTTATTTCACTGGGATTTGAAGACAAGGCTTGCAAAATGCCACCGCATTGCAGCATAACGTTTTCGTGATTGAGGCTCAGGCGCTTGGGCTTAAGGTTTCGGATCGTCCGTCTCCGGGTTTGACCGCGCTAGCGATCTCTCAAAACCGAGGTGGTTTCGATGGACGGCATGAGCAATCTGGCGGCAAACGCTTGGGTTACCGACGAGTCGCCGGCCCCATCCATTTCTCCGGTTTGGCTACCCAATCCGAGCCCTCTGGATATGCCTCGGCAAGCAATCAAAGCGCGCGCGGCGATCACCAGGCCCAGCACGTCGCCCGCCAATATCGTGCTACGCCGTATGATTGTCGCAACCACAACCCTTGTCCTGGCGGCGCTGGCCTTCGTCGTTCCGGTCCGGATCTATGCTGAAAATGGCTTCAGCGGATTGGAAGTCGTGGCGCTGAGCCTATTTGGCACGCTTACCCTGCCGATCTCCTGCTGGTTTGCGAGTGCGACCATCGGCTTCCTGCTCTCCCTAAAGGCCGACAGTGGAGATGACCTGGGTTTCATGTCCCATCCCCTGCGGCCGACAACCCGCACGGCGTTGCTGATGCCGCTCTATAACGAAGACGCGCGTGCCGCCTTCGGACGCCTGAGGAAAATCGAACGCGCGCTCAGCGAATTGCAGACCCATGGCAGCTTCGACATATTTATTCTGTCTGACACCACCAACTCAGCCGTCGCCGACGATGAGTGGGCGGCGTTTCAGACCTTCCGCCTGACCTCCCATTGCCGTCCCTACTATCGTCGCCGCGAGGAGAATTCCGAGCGCAAGGCCGGCAATATCGCTGACTGGGTCCGCAATTTCGGTGCTGCCTATGAAAGCATGCTGATCCTGGATGCCGACAGTACGATGGCGGGCGAGACCATCTTACACCTCGTAAATGCCATGGAACGCCGACCCGATATCGGCCTGATCCAAACCACGCCGACCATTGTCGAAGGCCAAAGCCTTTATGCTCGGACCCAACAATTCGGCGTGCGACTCTATGGCCGTGTGGCTGGCGCGGGACTAGCCTGGTGGTCGGGATCAGAGTCCAGCTATTGGGGGCACAACGCCATCGTGCGGGTTGCCGCCTTCGCCGCTTGCTGCGGCCTGCCGATCCTAAAAGGCCGCAAACCCTTCGGGGGTCACATCATGAGCCATGACGTGGTCGAGGCCTCCATGTTGCGTCGCGGCGGGTGGGGCGTGCACCTGACCGCAGCGCTCGGCGGTAGCTTCGAGGAAACCCCGCCCTCGTTGCAGGACTTCATGAGCCGTGACCGCCGCTGGTGCCAGGGCAATATGCAGCACCTCCAGTTGCTGAAGGCTCCGGGCCTGCACCCTATGAGCCGGTTGCAGATGCTGATCGGCATCATGGCCTATTGGGCCTCGCCGCTCTGGTTCCTGTCTCTGCTCACCGGCCTGATCATCCAGTTCCAGACCGTGCCCAACTTGGAAGAGATCGCCACCTTGCACGGCTGGCGCACCATTGTCTTGCCCCGTCATGACGGCATGGCGCTTATCTGGATGACCGCGCTGACCTGGATGCTGCTGTTTGGCCCCAAGCTTTTGGGTAGCCTGCTGGTTATGTTGCGTGCCTCAGAGCGCCGGGCTTTCGGCGGCTTTGACGCCATCGTTAAGGGCGCGGCCCTAGAGATGGTCATGTCGATGGTCATGGCCCCCATCATGATGGTCAGCCACACCCGCATGGTGATCCAAATCTTGCTGGGTATGGACTCCGGCTGGCACACCCAACAGCGGGAAGCCGGCAAGATGAGTTGGAGCGACGCCTGCGCTTTCCACGCTTGGGAGCTGCGGGCCGGGATGGTGTTCGCTGCGGCGCTCTTGGCCCGGCCGGACCTGTTCCTGGTCTTCTCGCCGATTGTGCTGCCGCTTCTGTTGGCCCCCGCCATCTCGATCTTCACATCGCGACCTGGCGTGGGAGCCAAGGTCAAGTCCTGGGGCTTCCTGCTGACGCCGGAGGAATTGGGACTGGTCGCTCAACGGCGGGCTCGGTCAGGCCCGGTCCTGGTCTCTCCCGTCCGCCCAACTGTGGTGTCGGAAGCGCCCGTCCGCGCCGAGTATCGGGAACTGGCCGAGGTCGCCTGACCTCAAGATAGGGCCCGCGACAATCTCGCGACCATAGGGTGGCGTTCAGCCACAGCGCCAAGACCAGAAGCCTGTCGCACGCCGATCAAGCTGTTGGTTAGAAAGACGCCATCAGCTTGGGCCAAGGCGTCCGCCGAACTGTGGACTTCCCGCACAGAAATCCCAAGGTCATCGGCAAGGGCCAGAACCCGGGCGCGCATGATGCCGGCCAGCACACCGCACTCGAGCGCCGGTGTGTGCAATTGGTCATCCATAATCCAGAACAGGTTGGCCGCGGTAGCACAGGCCACCTCACCGCGGCCGTTCAACATCACCGCTTCGTCCGCGCCCATCGCGCGCGCTTCCCGACGCGCCAAGATGTTGTCGAGATAGGACAGCGACTTGATGCGACTGCTGGCCGAGTCCGCATTGCGTCGCGTCGCTGAGATCATTAGTCGGGCGGGCTCTGCGACTTTGGGCGAAGGCGCTGCGCTGGCGAATAGGGTGGGTGTCGCAGGCTCTGGGCGGTCAAGGCCTCGGCCACCCGAGCCCGCCGTCAAGGTCAGTCGCACAGCCAAGCGCGGCTCGGACCTTCCGTTGACGGCGTGCATGATGGCATCGGTCGCGGCGGTGCGATCTGGCTCCGGCAGTCCCAAAACCGCGCAACCAGCCGCTAAACGGTCAAGGTGTGCGATCAGTTGATCGACAACCCCGTTCACCGCCAAGAGGGTCTCGAACACGCCATCGCCCAACAATAGTCCGCGATCATCCAGCGGGATCATGAGGCGGTTCCCATCATGGCGTGCAAGATGGCGCTAATCTTGGCCTCGGTTTCCCGGCACTCCGCCAGGGGATCGCTGTCAGCAACAATCCCGGCCCCGGCCCTCGCCTCCACCTTCCAGCCCGCAGTGTCCAAGGTGCAGGCCACTGTTCGGATCAGGACGTTGGAATCAAAGGCCCCATCGGCCCCGGCCCAAAACATCGAGCCGCAATAGGGTCCTCGTGGAGGCTCCAGCCGCGCAATGGTCTTCATCGCCTGTACTTTTGGCGCCCCCGTCACCGATCCTGGCGGAAAGGCTGCCCGCAGCAGGTCAATGGCCCCCAGTCCATCTTGCAACTGACCGGTGATGGTTGATACCAGATGATGGACGTTGACGAACGTCTCCAAGACCCAGAGTCTTGGCACCTTAACGCTACCGGGGCGACACACCCGCGCTACATCATTACGCATCAAATCGACGATCATCAGGTTCTCAGCGCGGTCCTTGGCGCTGGTCTGCAGCTCGTAGGCCATCGCCGCGTCCAACTCCGGGCAGGGGCCACGTGGTCGGGTACCTTTGATCGGTCGAGCTTCCACCTGACCTTGATGATCCAACTGCACAAAACGCTCCGGCGAGTTGGACACCACCGCCATGTCTTCCAGTCGAAAATAGGCTGCGAAGGGGGCCCGGCTGGTGTGCCCCAGTCTTTCAAGCAGATCCATGGGCGTTGCCCCCGCCACCAATCTTCCCGTCCAGCTGCGTGCAATATTGGCTTGGAAAATCTCTCCAGCCGCAATCCGGGTGACGACCTCAGCAACGGAAGCCCGATAGGCCCCGGGCGGAGACCCGACAACAGCCTCAGATAGCTCGCCAACATACGGCTCTCGGCAGGCCGCAGCCATCCAGGCGAGGGCGTCTTTAGCCCTGGTCATTGCGGCGTCATGATCCTGGCCCCTGCCGACGGCCAGGGTGCAACGCTCTTGATGATCGAATGCCAGGACTGCGGGGTAGTAACCAACCGCCAAGTCCGGCCAGTCACCCTGCCGTTTCAGGCCCAAGGATTCAATCCGATCCCCGAACTCATAGGTGGCCAGCCCCGCCAATCCTCCCTGGAAAGGCGGGCCGTCCTGAAGCCGAGCGGAGGGTTTGCCCAGCAGGGTCGCAAGGGCCGAAAAGGGATCGACCTTATCCCGAGCATCGACCCTCAATACCGCGTCAGGACATCGCGCGACATACGACCATCGACCGCGCTCATCGCTGCCGTCCGACAAGAAGCCGATGGCCCAGGGCTCCTCGGCGAAGGCCGTAAGGACCTCTACCGGTTCTCGCCAACCGGCCTTGAGCATGACCACAACCTGCATGGGTCAGCCCATACCTGTCTGGTCATGTGGGGGGAAGCTGTCAGTGAATTTCGCGACCTCCGCCGCGCACAAACATCAAGCCGACGAAGCCCAGGACCAACAGAATGATGATCGTCGCAAACCCACCTTGTTGGGTATGGGTCAGATTGGTTCCCAGATTGACCATCATCGGCCCGAGCCAGCCGGTGGCCACCCCCGACAGGGCATAGACCCCGAAGAAGGCCCCCGTCTGGGCCGCCGGGGTCAGTCGGGTTAGCAGGGTCCGGGCGGAGGCGTACTGCGCGGTGATAAAAATCGCATTGTTGAACCCGATCAGCAGGAAAATCACCTCCGGCAAGGTGCGGAAGATCGGCCCATTCCAAACCGGCACAGCGGTCGCCGCGTCATAGGGCCAGAAATAAAGGATGCGGTCCGGCGCCATGCCAAGGAACCCGATAATTCCCAGGATCGACATGAAGATCGCCACCCGCACCGAGTTCTTAGGCCCAAGTCCGGCGTCCATCCAGCGGCCGACATAGCCGCCGAACACCGCCAGGACCGACAGAATAACGCCGTAGCCCAGCATCTCTAGGGCATGCCACTTCATCACCCCGATGGCGTAGATTCCCGCATAGGTCAGCACCGCATTCATGCCGTCGACAAAGAACATCCGGCTGCCCAGATAGATGGCGGCGTCCCTATGCTGCCGTACGGTCTTGACCATGGTCCATAGCTGGCTGGCCCCGTTGCGGAACGCTTTCAGGACCGGAATGCCCGAAGCCTCGGCGTCCGGCGTAAATAGAAACAGCGGCAGGGCTCCCACCGCGAATATCCCGGCGGCCATCAAGGCCACCACCCGCTCATGCTCATGGGTCGCGGTGCTGAGGCCAAACAGTGGCTGCTTGGGCACCCAGGCCCAATCGACCTTGCCCGGCAGAGCAAAGGCCCAGGCCGTGAAGCCCAGCGCAAAGACCGAGAACAGGTTTCCCAAAGCCAGGGCCAGGCCCGAAGCAATGTGCGCGCTCTTCATGCCCGCAGCCCGGATCAGCAGGGAATTGTGCAAGACCTCCGAGAACGAGAACCCAATGCCGATTAACATCATCAACAACATGGTGGTGAAGATCGACAGGCCGCTGAGATCGGGTTTAGCCCACCACAGCGCGACCATCATCGGCACCATGGCCGCCACGATTAGGCCCAGCCATAGTTTGCGCCGTCCCAACTGGTCGATGGAGGCTCCGAGCAGCGGGGCCGTGGCCATGACGATCCAGCCTTGATACTGGCTCCACTGCGAGATTACCGCCTGGCCCTTCACGGGGTCGCCCACCATGATCGAGGCCACATAGGGCGAGAACATGTAGATGGTCACCAGAATGATGTAGGGATTTCGCGCACCCTCAAACAGGCTCCAAGACGCCCCGCCTCGGGTCAGTTTGCCATCACCCCCCAGCTCACCTGCAATGGCGGAATCGACAACTGCGGCCGTTCCGTGGGTCTCCACGGTGGTCGTGGGCTCTGACACTGGCAATGACTCCCTTTGCCGCACTTTGATCTGGCGGTGTTGTCCGACGTTAGCGGCTTGGGAGGGGAAGTTAGAGTCCCAATCCTGTTCTGCACCAACTTTCCAACTCTGGTCTCGACTCCGGGCCTCGTCAGTCGGATGATCTGGCCAAAGTAAAAGACCGATAGGGAGGCAAATCATGGGTCTGTTGGACGGTAAGGTCGCCATCATCACCGGCGCAGGCGGTGGCCTGGGCGAAGCCTATGCCAAGCTCTTCGCCAAAGAGGGTGCATCGGTTGTGGTCAATGACCTGGGCGGGGCCCGTGACGGTTCCGGCGACGGCTCGCGCTCGGCGGCGCAAAAGGTGGTCGATGAGATCGTTGCGGCAGGCGGCAAAGCCGTGGCCAACGGCGACGATGTTTCCACCATGTCCGGCGGCGAGAACATCGCCAAGACCGCCTTGGACACCTACGGCCAGATCGACATCTTGGTCTGCAATGCCGGCATCCTGCGCGACAAATCCTTCGCCAATACCTCCGAGCAAGACTGGGACTTGGTGGTCAAGGTCCACTTGAAGGGCACCTATTGCTGCACCATGCCGGTCTGGAAATGGATGAAGGACAATGGCAAGCCTGGGTCCATCGTCATGACGTCCTCAGGCTCAGGCCTCTACGGCAATTTCGGCCAGTCTAACTATGGCGCAGCCAAGGCCGGCATCTACGGCTTCATGCGCGTGCTCTCCATCGAGGGCCGCAAATACGGCATCCGCGTCATGGCCCTGGCCCCCGGGGCCTATACGCGCATGACCTCCGACCTGCCCGGTCGCGTGGGTCGCGAACCTGACCCCATGAGCCTGCCCGACAATATCGCGCCGGG
>JANLPK010000096.1:0-11083 GCA_031367205.1 Alphaproteobacteria bacterium | reverse complement strand
CGGGCTTGGCCGCCAGGTCCGCACGCAAAGTCTCAACATCCGTGCGTTGGCCGCCAACTGCGTCAGCCTCGCTCGCCCAGCCTTGCCGTGAACTATCGCCGCGATAGGCCGAATTGACCAGGTCAGCCACCGCCTCCAGGTCAGCCTCGCCGGCGGGTGTCAGCTCCACAGCGCGCCTAAGGCTTGGCCCGGAGCGCCAGCAGGATCGACCCAGCGCCGAACACCAGCAAGACAGCACCCCAGACTAGGTTCAGGTTGAACCCCGTACTCGCCAACTTCTGCAACTCCGGTGCTGTGGTCAGGCCTGCGGCGATTAACAACGCCCCGATGCCGGCAAACAAGATCCCAATAGGAAGGCGAACATCCATAATGCTTACCGGAAGATGATGTTGAGGATGAGGGTCAGGGTCAGCACGATAACGCCCAGCACCACCGGGCTCTTCAACCAGGTGGTCGGCGGGTCGTCGATCTTCGGCGTCAGCGAGAAGACCAGCCCCGCCAGCTCCTCCTCCCGCCGCGCTTTGGTGACTAAGCTGATCGCTACGGTCAGCCCAAAACAGATGCTGAACGCCCAGATCGCGGTCCAGAAGTTCTGCGCCATCTCGCTGGGATAGAGGTGCAGATTGGCCATCCACCCCCCCTTGATCCCCGGCAATGAGCCGTTGGGCAGGGTCAGGCCGTGGTGCAAGGCCGCCGCCGTTGTGCCCGCCGCCAGACCCCAGAATGCCCCGTGTCCGGTCGCCCGTTTCCAGAACATGCCCAGCAGGAAGGTGGCAAACACCGGCGCGTTGACGAAGGCGCAGATCAACTGGATCAGATCCATGATGTTGTTGAACTGGCTGGCCAGATAGGCCGCCGCCACCGACAGCAAAATCCCGCCTGCCGTGGCGATGTGCCCCATGGTCAGATAGTGGCCGTCGCTGGCCTCTTTACGGATATAGGCCTGATAGATGTCATAGGTCCAAACCGTGTTGAAGGCCGTCACATTGCCCGCCATCCCCGACATGAAACTCGCCATCAACGCCGTCAGACCCAGCCCCAACATTCCGGTCGGAAAGGTGGCCAACAACAGGCTGGGCGTCGCCAGATCATAGTCCAGCTGCGGCTTGCCTGCGGAGTCCAGCATCGGCTTGCCGCTGGCCGCGTCCATCTTCACCGGGATCGCACCGGCCACCGCATGGGTGCCGGTCATGTGCCCTGCATTGGCCGGGTCCTTCATGGCCGAGGTGGTCAGCGCCAGCGCCGCCAAACCCGGAATGATCACCACGAACGGGATCAGCATCTTGAAGCCGGCGGCGATCAACGGCGTGCGCCTGGCCGCCGACATGGAATTGGCCGCCATGGCCCGCTGCACCACCAGAAAGTCGGTGCACCAATAGCCAAACGACAGCACGAACCCCAGGCCCATAACCAGCCCGAAGGCGTCGACCCCCAGCTTGTTGGTGTCCGGCGAGGTCATGCCGCGCCAGGCGTGGGTATAGGCCGGGTCCAACGTCGCCGTCAGTCCCTCCCAGCCCCCGACATTGCGTAGCGACAGCCAAGCCAAGGGCGCAAATCCGGCCACGATCAGGAAGAACTGCAGCACCTCATTATAGATCGCCCCTCGCAGCCCGCCGAGCCAGATATAGGCCATTACAAAGAACGCCGACCCCAGCACTGCGGCGTGGAAAATCCAAGCCTGTGGCCACCCCATCGCCGCAAACGGCTGATCCAGAACGTGCATGGCTTGGATCAGCTTGGCCATGGCGTACATCGAGACGCCCGAGCCGATGATCGTCATGATCGCAAAGGAAAAGGCGTTGAACCCTCGGGTCTTTTCGTCAAACCGCATGCCCAGATATTCCGGGGCCGAGCGCGCCTTCGAGCCGTAATAGAACGGCATCATAAAGACCCCGATGAACACCATGGCCGGGATCGCGCCCAGCCAATAGAAGTGCGCCGTGGCGATGCCGTACTTGGCCCCCGACGCCCCCATGCCGATCACTTCCTGGGCACCCAGATTGGCCGACAGAAACGCCAAGCCACAGACCCAGGCCGGGATCGACCGCCCCGCCAGAAAGAACTCGTTGCCGTCCTTGGTTCGCCGCGAGGCCAGCCACCCCACCGCCAACACAACGACCAGATAGAGACCTACGATCAGGCCGTCGATAAGACTAAGGTGCAACGCAAGTCTCCCCAATTTTGCGGGGATCATTGCCGGGCACGCCGCCCGCGTCAAACAGGGGTTTCTATGATCACCGGCTCATGTCTCTGCGGCGCGATCCAGTTTGAGATTGAGGGGCCTCTGCCCCCCATCCAACTCTGCCACTGCGCCGACTGCCGCAAAGCCCAGGGCACAGCCTTCGCCGCCAATGTGCCGGTCCAGACCGCCAATCTGCATTGGGTATCGGGCCAAGACCATCTACGCGCCTATCAAAGCTCGCCGGGCAAAGAACGGGTCTTCTGCCCCACCTGCGGCTCCCCGATCCTCAGCCGCCGCCCAGATACCCCCGGCGTTGTGCGCCTGCGCGTCGGAGCCCTGAACCCACCCACTGGCCTAACCCTCGGCTTCCACTTCCACGCCGATGACAAAGCCGATTGGTGGGAGATCGAGGGCGATTTGCCGCAATATCCGGGCGATCGGCCTGCGCTTTGTTGACCGAAATAGGAAAACCAGCACTAAAAACGCCGCCGATCTTTCGACCGGCGACGCTGGTAACTCGTCCAGCCCCTCGAGGCTAGATTGTAGGTCTAGGCCGCGATAGCTGCGCGTCGGCGATTGCGTGCCGCTATGCCGACGGCACCAAAGCCCAAAATCATCAAGGCCCAGGTGGTTGGTTCAGGCACGGCACCCGAAATCGCTTCGAGGCTTATTCTGTCCACACCGACATCGTACCCCGTGACATTTAGGCCAATGGTATCGAATTGCAGGAGGGTCGAGGTGGCTGTCGCGACGAAATCATATCGCTGAGACACCCAGGTATCCCAGAAATTGCCGGCGTATACCGGTGCCGAGAAGATAACACCAGGGCCGCCGCCTACTGTCAGTCGGAGAGCATCCATATTCGTAAACTCCGACGCCATGAGGAACGTCACGGAATACGTGGTCCCTATGGTCAAACCGGAAATCGTCTGCGTCGTGGTGACAGGCCGCTCATATCCAGCAAGCCAGTGCCAATATCTTCCGTCCATGCCCGAGCCGTAGGCAGTGCCGAATGGGTTGTAGGCCACTTCGGTAGACGACCAACCGGTTAGGTCGCCCGTCTCGAAGCTGCCGTTGGTCACTAAATTGACAGCTTGGGCACCCGTCGCGCCCAAAGATGTGATTAAGGCCAGAGCAGCGCTGGCCAGAAGCGTTTTTCTGATGATCATCGTGGTTCCCCCAAAAATGACGAAAGCGCATCTTAACTTTCATTAACTTTTTAGGCGTTGAATCTATTGCGGTCAATCTTGTTCGCGCGTTAGGCGAGTTGCTATGCTGTAACGACGTTCATGACGAGGGGCCAGACGAACAGGGTCGGTGGAATCAGCCCTGCGGGAAGACCACCCACGGTATCATCGCAGTCCTGCGAAAGTTCACCGCACTTGCTAGAGCATGTTCCGATAAGTGGGAACCGCCCATAGGCCGAAAGTATGCTCTAACTCTTTGAATTAGAGCCCGCTCCTCAGCCGCCGCCCGCACACGTCGATGACAAAGCCGATTGGTGGGAGATCGAGGGCGATTTGCCGCAGCATCCAGGCGATCGGCCAGGATAGGATCTGTCTCTGCCTGCAACTTGCAATTAGAACTGGTTTGCCTTACCTACATGTAAGGAAATTGGTCGCAAGGTGTGCTCTATGTCAACCGCCACGCTAACCAGCAAGGGCCAGATAACCATCCCGGTCGCGGTTCGAACGGCCATGGGAGTCGACACGGGCGACCGAGTAGAGTTCGTGGAGGTCGGTCCTGGTCGCTATGAATGCATCGCCGCCACTGGCTCGGTGACTGCGCTCAAGGGCATGTTCGGTAAGCCAAGCAAAGTCATTTCCATTGAAGACATGAATGCCGCCATTGCTGCGCGCGGAGCCACGGCCGCCAAGTGATCGGCTTGGATACCAACATCCTGGTCCGCTACATCATGCAGGACGATCCGCGACAATCACCGCTAGCGACTTCGTTGATCGAACAGCTGACCGCAGAATCTGCTGGTTTCGTTCCGCTGGTTGCTCTGGTGGAACTCGTTTGGGTCCTGAGTTCCGCCTATGACCTCAATCGACTTCAGATCGGTCAGGCACTGGAAGCCTTGTTACGCACCAAGGAAATCTCCGTCGATCAAGCCGAAACGGTCTGGAGGGCCCTGCGCGCTTTCCAG
This sequence comes from Alphaproteobacteria bacterium, assembly GCA_031367205.1. Lineage (GTDB taxonomy): Bacteria > Pseudomonadota > Alphaproteobacteria > Caulobacterales > Caulobacteraceae > Phenylobacterium. The sequence continues at coordinate 6,752 of JANLPK010000096.1, read as the reverse complement.
TCGACCCGCGCGGAGTTCGCCGACTGTTTAATTTCCGAGACGGCGTTCGCTTCGGGTTGCGAGAAGGTGATGACCTTTGATCGGCTCGCAGCAAAATCCGGTGGAATGACACGCGTTGGCTAGACCCATCCGAAAGAGATACACCTCCCAATGACCATCCAAATCACCGCCTTCCGTTGGGTCCCCGAATTCGCCCAGGGCTATGTTCGCGATCTACGCCTGCGCTGGGCCCTGGAAGAGGCCGAGCTTCCCTATGAGGTGGTGCTTGTTGACCCGGAAATCTTAGCCTCACCCGAATACCGCCACTGGCAACCCTTCGGCCAAGTCCCGGCCTATCGCGAGGGCATCGTCGAGATGTTCGAAACCGGCGCGATCCTCATGCACCTCGCCGCCAAGTCACCGGCGCTCGCCCCCCGCGACCCCGCCGGCCGCGCCAAGGTGATGAGCTGGGTGGTCGCGGCGCTCAACTCCATCGAGCCCCACGCCCAGAACCTGGTCAATCTCGACACCCTCTATGCCGGCCAGGCCTGGACCACCGAACGACGCCCCGGTGCGCGGGCATTGCTCGACCAACGCCTCACCGCCCTCAGCATCTGGCTCGCCGACAGAGACTACCTCGAAGGCACCTTCACCGCCGGCGACATCGCCATGCACACCGTCCTGCGTGAGCTGGTCGACTGCAAAGCCCTACTGCCCTTCCCCAACCTGGAAGCCTACCGCACCCGCTGCGAATCCCGCCCCGCTTTCACCCTCGCCATGGACGGCCAGATGCGCACGTTCAGGGAAAACGCGCCGGGGTAGCTTCCGCCTCTACCGCCCAACCACCGGGTTCAACCGCCCAACGCCCCCACCCGGCAGATGCGCCTCATAGCTGCTGAACCGGGTATCCGGCGTCATATAGTCTGTAGACACATACTGAGCGCCGGAGTTGAACGCCGCGACTTGTCCGCGCCGGTCATTGCTTCGCGCCTCGACCGTGTCGGCGTCGGCCCGGGTGCGCACGATGATCCCGGCCCTGACCGCTGCGGCGATCCGCTCAGCCTGGATCAACGGTTCGTTGAGCGTGATATAGGCCGCTGCGGGCGAGGTCTCTAGGGTGTTGATGAACAGGGTTCGCCCTTCCAGCGACTTGCGCGCGCCGCGATAGAGCTCAGTCTTCTCCGGCCCCTCGTCCATGGCGAACATGAACTTGCCCCTCGCCACCTTCAGCTTTGGCCAAGCGCCGGCCGCTACGGCTTCGCGCAGGGTGGCGTAACGTCCTTGGACCTTGTCCGGCGTCATCACGTCGCTGGGCCTAAACACCTTGCCGATCTCGGTATCGATGCTCTCCATGGCCTTCAGGTCATAGGGCAACAGCGGCACCGCGCCGGGCACCGGTATCTGATCGTCCTTCAAGTTCATGATGATCAAGATCGGCAAATGGTCGGGATGTTTGCGCGACCAGGCCCTCAACTCAGTGAGGCACATCACAAAGGTCGGACAGACGCTGCGATAATCGATATCGGGCACGTGCATGACCTTCAGGCCCGGAGCCATCATGGCGGTATTGTCGTAGGGGACTTTTTCCTTGGCCAGCTTCAGGCCCAGCGGATCGGCATATCGACCGCCGTCCGGGTCATAGACATGATCCAGTTCGATCTGCCGCGCCCCAGCGTCCAGCTGCGCGGTCAGGCTGGGCTTGGAATAGTCCATCCCAGCGGCGGCGCGCGGATTGATCGCCTTCAGCGTCGCCATTTCGGCGGGCGCGATAGCGGCCTTGAAGCTATTGTGGGTGCCGATCACCTGGATAGCGTTCATCGGCAGGGCATCAACAGCGGCTCGCGTGCAACCGGCCTTGCCGCTGGGATGCTCCAAATCGCAGGACGCAGTGATCGCCAGTGCGGCAGCAAAGATCGTGGGCAGCATGGGCGGGTCCTTGAGAGTCTATTCCCGCACCGTAATATCCAGCGGCTCGGTGGGATAGCGTCCGGCGATGATCTCGCTGGCCAATTCCACCAATTGCGCGGGGAAGACCAAGTCGGCACTGGCCGCCAGGTCGCTCAGGTGCCACCACCGCAGATCATCGAGCATGTCGCGCTCATGAGCGTCCCAGCCCTCACGGCTGGGCTCGCCCCCGGCGCAGCGGCCGACAAAATAGGTCTCCTTGAACATGACGACTTCACCGCTCGCCAATCCGCCTACCCCCTCGCGCAACCATACCGCAGGACCCAGCTCGATATCGGTGATCCCCGATTCCTCGGCCACTTCCCGTCGCGCACATTCCAGCAGAGTTTCGCCCGGCTCAGCCCCACCGCCCACTGTGAACCAACCGCCGGGATGATCCGGGCGATTGGGAAACCGTCCCTTCACCAGCAGCACTCGATCCTGGTGATCAAGCAACAGGACCCGCACTGTAATCCGTTCGCGCATAGCGATGTCATAGCACCCGTCTCGCGGCGGTCAGCTATCGTCAGTTCGCCAAATTCCGATAAGTTGTCCCTCATAGATTCGTCGTATTCCAGGTATAGATGACAGACGGATCGTTGATCTATCTCCCCCGGAGCCCGCGCCTGTGACCACCACCACCGATTGGAACCAGAAGCTGGCGCCGTTCAAGAAGTCCGACGTGCGCCGTAGCCTGTTCGAACTCTCCTTAACCCTGGGTGCATTGGCCGGCTTGTGGGGCCTGGGCTGGCTGGCCTGGAATATGGGCCATTGGCTGGTCGCGCTCTCCCTGACTGTGCCTGCGGCAATGTTTCTAGTTCGCCTGTTCATGATCCAGCACGACTGCGGCCATGGGTCGTTCTTCAGCGATCAGAATGCCAACACGTGGGTCGGCCGCGCTATTGGCCTGCTGACGCTGACGCCCTTCAGCTATTGGCGCCGCACCCACGCCATGCACCATGCCACCTCGGGAAACCTCGACCGGCGCGGCCTTGGCGTCATCGAGATGCTGACCGTGGATGAGTATCTGGCCCTCTCCCCCTTCAAACGCCTGGGCTACCGGCTTTATCGCAACCCGCTGGTGATGTTCGGTATCGGCCCGGCCTTCGTGTTCTTCATCCAGCAACGCCTGCCGGTGGGCCTGATGAAAGAGGGTTGGCGTCCCTGGTTATCGACGTTGGCCAATGCCGCAGGTATTGCGCTCGGCTTGACGATCCTGAGCCTGCTGTTCGGACCAGCACCTGTCTTGGTGATCAATGCGGTGACCATGTTGTTTGCCGCCACCATCGGGGTTTGGCTCTTCTATGTGCAGCATCAGTTTGAGGGGGTGGCCTGGACCCGCAACAGCCAATGGGACCGCGACGACGCCGCCCTGCACGGCAGCTCCCACTACGACTTGCCGACCCCACTGCGCTGGTTGACCGCCAATATCGGCATCCACCATGTGCATCACCTCTCCAGCCGCATCCCCTTCTATCGCCTGCCCGACGTCATGAAGGCCTTCCCGGAACTCAAGGGTGTCAGCCGGATCGGCCTGTGGGAGAGTTTCAAGACAGTGCGCCTGGCCCTGTGGGACGAGGCCGCGCAAAAGCTGGTCTCCTTCCGGGAGTTGCGCCGCGCGCGCCTGTCCTTGGGTCATTATTGACTCCAGCGCTGCCGACGCGATGAACTAACCTCCGACACTAAATCCTGGGAGGCCTGATCATGAGCGCATGGACAATTGCTGATGTGTGGGAAGCCATTGCCGGAAAAACCCCCGATCGCCCGGCCTTAATCCAGGGCGAGCGCGAGATCACCTGGGGCCGGTTCGATGCCCGCGCCGATGCGCTCGCCGCCCACCTGATCGCCCGCGGCATCAGCCATGAGGCCAAGGTCGCAGCCTATCTGTTCAACGGCCCGGAATATCTGGAAACCTATTTCGCCGCCTTCAAGGCCGGGGTTGCCCCGATCAACACCAACTATCGCTATGGCGGCGCAGAACTGACCTATCTGTTCGACAATGCTGATGCGCAGGCTGTGATCTTCCACGCCAGTTTTGCTGCCACCATCGAGGCCATCCGTGCCAACCTGCCCAAGGTAAAGATTTGGATCGCCGTCGCTGAACCCGGCCATCCCGTACCCTCCTGGGCCGATGACTATGACGCCGTCGTTGCCAAGACGCCGACGGTCCGCCCGACCAAAGCAGCCTGGGGCCGGTCCGGCGACGACCTCCTGCTGCTCTATACCGGCGGCACCACCGGCATGCCCAAGGGCGTCATGTGGCGGCAGGACGACCTCTTCAATGTCATCGGTGCCGGGGGTCAGGCCGCGCGCGGCGTGGAGCCTATCGCCAACGTCCAGGAGGCCGCTGATCGTCTAGATCCCGACGGTCCCCGCCCCTCCCGCTCACTGATCTGCTGCCCACTGATGCACGGCACCGGCCAGTTCTCAGCCTTCATCGCCCTGAACCAAGGCGGCAGCATCGCGGTCCTCCCCTCGCGCCAGTTCAGCGCCTTCGAACTCTGGGATGAGGCGGTGCGTCTGCAGGTCGAAGGCATCGTCATTGTGGGCTTGGCCTTCTCCACCCCCATGTTGGAAGCCCTGGAAGCCAACCCCACCCGCTGGGACCTCAGCCACGTCCAAGCCATGAGCTCGTCCGGCTCTATGTGGAGCCAGGAGAACAAGCGCGGCCTACTCAGTTTCGCCAAAGACGCCACCATCTTCGACAGCTTTGGTTCCTCAGAGGCCGTCGGCATGGGAGCATCGGCCTCCGCGCCCGGTGCGGAAGTCGAGACCGCCGCCTTTGCGCTAGGGCCCAACTGCGCGGTCTTCAACGAAGCGGGCAACCGCGTCGCTCCAGGCACCGGCGAGCGCGGCATGGTGGCCGTCAGCGGCTTCCTGCCGATGGGCTATTACAAAGACCCGGAGAAATCGGCCAAGACCTTCCTCACCTACGAAGGTCAGCGCTGGAGCGTCCCCGGCGACTGGGCCGAAGTCAATGAGGACGGCACCCTTAAGCTGCTGGGCCGCGGCTCGCAGTGCATCAATACAGGCGGCGAAAAGGTCTTCCCTGAAGAGGTTGAAGAAGCGCTGAAAACCCATGTCTGGGTCCGGGACGCTGCCGTGATCGGCCTGCCGGACGCCAGATTCGGCGAACGGATCTGCGCCGTGGTCGAGCCCGATGGGGCCCACGATCTCAACCTCGCCGACTTGTCCGAACACGTGCGCGGACAACTGGCCGCCTATAAGGCACCCCGCGACCTGGTGATTGTCGACAGCATCGGGCGAGCCCCCAACGGCAAACTGGACTACAAAGCCATCAAGGAACGGGCGCTAACGGCGCTGAAAACGATCTAGGATCGCGTTCCTCCCCCATCGGGGGAGGTGTCAGCGAAGCTGACGGAGGGGGCCAGCGGAACGCTGGTTACTGAGCCCGTTATCCCTGCGGCGGTTTGCCCCTCGGCGGGCCTTTGAAGGGCTTCCCGCCCGGCGGTCCCTTGAACGGTGGCCTGGCCTTCGGTGGCCCGGAACGCGGCGCGTCGTTGGCCTTGCCCTTATAGGGTTTGCGCGGTCGGTCGTCGTCGGGACGTTTCACAAAACCTTCCGGCTTGCCCTGATAGGCCTTGCGGGGCCCATCGAACTTGGGTTTCTCGAATTTCGGCTTCTCAAACTTGGGGGCTTCGGGGCGCACGAAATCTGGGCGCGGCCCATCATACCGAGGTGGCGGACGCGGGATATCGGAACGTGGAGCGTCTGAACGTGGCGTCTCCGAGCGCCCCTGATAGGGCTTACGCGGCGGCCCCTCAGCACGCGGCGCACGATCAACCCTTGGGCTGCCCTCCCCCCGACCCGCCGGAGCGCTCGAGAGCTCAATCTTCATGTCGTCGCCTTCGGTGGCCTTCACGGCGGCGGCGAACTTCACCTGGGCGATATTGGCGATCTCGAAGCGGGTCTCGCGGTCCATAATCCGGATCGAGCCGATCTCCCGCTTGGTCACGTGACCAAGACGACAGATCAGCGGGATCAACCACTTGGGATCGGCCTGATTCTGCCGACCGACATTGAGCCTAAACCAAGTGACCTCATCGGCACCCATCCGCTCTGGACGCCCCACCGGGCCGCCGTCGCTGCGCTCGTCCCGCTCCGGACGCCACTTTTCTCCCTTGGGCAACGGCGGGCGGTTGTCGCGGGGATCGTCATAGAGGTCTTCGGGCGACGGCAACCGCGCCCGATATAGCCGGATCAGGGCCGCAGCCACATGCTCGGGGCTCTTGGTCTCCAGCACCTTGGCGGCCAGCGCCAGTTCGTCTTCGGCGGGCTCTTGGGCTAGGATCGGGTCTTCCAGCATCCGCACCTGGTCCTTGGCGCGGATCTCATCGGCACCAGGCGGGCCGCGCCATTCGGCCTCGATATGGGCGCTGTCGAGCAGGATCTCGGCCTTGCGACGCCGCGTATAGGGCACCAGCAGGATCGAGGTCCCCTTCTTGCCGGCCCGGCCTGTGCGTCCGGAACGGTGCAACAGACCCGCCTTGTTCACCGGCAGGTCGGCATGGATCACCAGACCCAGCTCCGGCAGGTCTAACCCTCGCGCAGCCACATCGGTCGCGACGCAAACTCGAGCATGGCCGTCCCGCAAGGCTTGCAAGGCATCACTTCGCTCCCGCTGACCCAATTCACCAGACAAGCCCACCACCGAGAACCCGCGCTCGCGCAGGGCCGAATGCATGTGCCGCACGCCATCGCGGGTGTTGCAGAACACCAGCGCGCCGGGTGCCTCATAGAACCGCAGCACATTGACCACCGCGTTCTCGATCTCGTTAGGGGCCACGCGGATGGCGGTATAGGCGATG
>JANLPK010000055.1:0-16030 GCA_031367205.1 Alphaproteobacteria bacterium | reverse complement strand
ACAGGGAATACGCCGACCGACTTTGGCTATTCCGACGCCAACCCCGTGATTTTGGCGGCCGGGGAGAAGCTCTATGGGGCGATTGGGGTGAGCAATGCGGGGGTGGTGTTTACGGTTGAGGGGGCGGACTACTGATGGCTGGTACTCGCAGTCTAGGGTTCTATGCCCAGTCCATGAACCCAGCCAACAAGACCCCAGCCGTCGGGTTCTCTTCCATAGTCCAGATCGATACCGGCTCGGGTTTCGTCGCGAGCCCGTGCACGGGAACTGTCCTGATCTACCTCTGGGGGGCGGGAGGGGCTGGATGTGGGGGAATCGCCGGCAACGGAGGCGGCGGCGGCGGTGAAGCCGCATGCTACGAGTTCCCGATTTCACAGGGCCAACGGGTCGCCTATTCTATCGGGCTTGGCGGCGTCGGTGCGGTGGATAGCCCCGGCGGAAACGGCGGTGACACTCAGGTTCAAAATGCGGGTCAGTCGTTGATCGCCAAAGGCGGCGGCGGTGGCAGCGCGACCGGTGGCGTCGGTGGAAGCTCTACCGGAGGATTTACGGGTCGAATCGAGAGACGCGCGGGTGGCGCAGGCGGCGTTGCCTCAGTTGGAAATCCGGGTGTCTTTGGTGCTGTGGGTGGGGTCACGATTGCGTCAAATGGCGGCGGCGGCGGAGCTGGCGGATTTACCGATCGGGCGACGTCTTTTCCCTCCTTTACTGGAGGCGCAGGCGGAATGGGTCGAGGTTCCCCTGGCGGCGGGCTGCCTGGCTTTGCTCCCGGCGGCGGCGGCGGTTGCCAAAATTCGAGTGGTGACAATGGAGCTGACGGAGCCAATGGTCGACTATTGTTGCTATTCCTCGAGTATAGATAGCCTGACCGGAGACACTTCGATCAGTTTGATATTTCAAGGGAACTTGGAGCAATACGTTAGGGCCACTTAGCCAATTGATGTTCCCTATCGCTCCCGGCCCACCATGCCCATCACCCATAGCGCTCCAAATACCGATAGGCATTCATGTGGGTGGGGCGCTCGGCGTCGATGGAGCTGATCTCGGTTAGGTTCCAGAGGTTCGGCATGTCTTTCGGCGCGGCGATGAAGTTGGTGTCGCCGGTCAGCTTGTCCCGCATGGTCTTGCCGGTCACGAACGGGGCGAAAAACCAATATAGGCGATAATCGGCCTCGAGATAGACCTGCATACAGGCGCGCGCGACGCTGTCGAGACCGCTGTTGGCCTCGACCAGCCATGCGGGTCGAGTTTCGTTGACCGTGGCCGTTGCGCCCTTTAGCACTTCGATTTCAAAGCCTTCGACGTCCATCTTGATAAATCGAGTGTCGGGGGGTGCGATTTCGTCCAAGGTGCACATGCGGGTATTTTCGGTGCGGACCCTGGCGTTCATATGCATGCCGATGGTGCCGAAATTACCCTCCAGTCTCAAGGACGTGGCGGGAAACTGGGCGATGCCGATTTCCGGGCCGACCGCGGCCTGAACGGCATCAACGTTGAATAGGCCGTTGTTGAGGATATTGGCGGCGAGAATGGCGTGCAGGCCGCGATGGGCCTCTATGGCGCAGACCCGAATATCGGGAAATCGCCTTGCGACGGGCAGGCAGATCGATCCGATATTGGCCCCCACGTCGACGAAAGTGCCGGGGGCAGAGCTAAGCTTGAGATAATCGCAGATGATATCGACCTCCGGTCGCGCGAACTCTCCGTGTTCCTTCAATGACGCCCCGATGACGCTGTCCCCCGTGGGGAACAGGAATTTCATTTCATAGGCATTGGCTTGGCTAAGCAATGCGTGGCTCCGCAGGGTTGGCTGATCCTAAGCGACAACCCGACAGTGCCAGCAGACGGCGCCAATCCCAACGAGAATCGAAAACGAGGTTACCCATGCGAATTGCGCTCGAAATCCCGGCGGGTCTGAACGGCGACGATACATCGTTTGCTTCGGCGGGACGGTGGGCGGACGCGTCCAATGTGCGGTTCTGGAGGGGACAGGCCCAGGTGATCGGTGGTTGGGAGCGGCTGACCGATACGCCGCTGACCGGGGTGTGCCGCTCGGTCTTGGCCTGGAGCGACAAGGCTTCGCTGTTGAATATAGGATTTGGAACCCATTCGAAGCTGCAGGTCTGGCGCGGCGGCGGCCTCTATGACGTCACCCCGGCAGGGCTGGCGGTCGGCTTGGTGGATGGCACGGGGGGACAGGGTTACGGTACCGGCGCCTATTCCACCGGAAATTATTCCGAACCGTCCTCAGGGGATTATTTCCCCCGCACCTGGAGCTTGGCCGCGTGGGGCGAAAACCTGCTGGCCTCGCCGCGGGGGGGCACAATCTATGGCTGGGCCAATGGGACCGGAACGCTTGCCGCGGCCCTGAGCGGCGCGCCCGCGGCTGTGACGCACATGTTAGTGTCGTCCACCGATCAGGTGTTTGCCTTAGGCTGCAATGAGGAGGTGTCGGGGGTGTTCAATCCACTTTGCCTGCGACACAGCGGCATTCGGAATAACACCCAGTGGACGACAGGCGCGGCGACGACGGCGCGGGAATATGTGCTGCCGGGTGGCGGTCGCATCGTGGCCGGCAGGGTCTTGGGCAGCTCGCTTCTGGTCTGGACGACCCACGGTCTCTACCTCGGCAGCTATGTCGGGGCGTTAAACCAGCCCTGGCGGTTTGACCGGGTGGGTGAGAAGTGCGGCTTGATCGGTCCCAATGCAGCGGTGGTCGTGGCGCAGAGCGCCTATTGGCTGGGGCCGGATCTACAGTTCTATCGCTATGAGCTGGGTGGAGCAGTGGAGCCGGTAATTTGTCCGATCCGGCAGGGATTGGCCGACAATTTCGCCCCCTCTCAAGGCGACAAGGTTTGCGTTTCGTCCATCTCAGCCTTTGGCGAGGTGCGGTTTGACTATCCCGATAGTCGCGATGGGGTGGAGAACAGCCGGTATTTGGCTTTGTCGCTGATCGACGGGGCCTGGAGTCGAGGCTTGATGTCGCGAACCGCCATGGTGGATGCCGGTCCGTCGCAATATCCCATCGGTGTCGATCCGACCGGCGCAGTTTTTTACCATGAGCGCGGGGCCAGCGCCGACGGTGGGGCGTTCAATTGGTATCTGGAGTCCGCCGATCAAGTCTTGGACCCGGAGCAAACCGCCCTAACGCGGGGCCTGTGGCCGGACCTGGCAGGGCAGATAGGTCCCATCAGTCTGAGCGTAACCAGCCGCTTTAAGCCGCAGGGCTCAGAGAAGGTCTACGGCCCCTATGGGATGGCACCTGGGGAGGACCGAGTGGATTTCAGGGCCTCGGGTCGACTGTTTCGCGTGAGGTTTTCCGGCGGATCGGCCCCGACGGCCTGCCGATTTGGCAAGCCGGTGTTCGATGTCGCCGGGGCCGGCCGCCGCTAGGGCCGTGTTGTTACCGCAATGGGAGAGATGCCGGGGTTGGCTGCTGGCCGCTCTGCAGCCGGAGTGCGGCACTGAGGCTGACCTTTTGGAAGACGTGGCGTGCGGGCGGGCTCAGCTTTGGGCCGGAGAGCGCGCGGCGCTGGTGACTCAGTGCGTTGACGACCCATCTGGCCGCTGCCTCCACGTTTGGCTGGCTGGCGGGGACCTCAAAGACATCCTGATGTTGAAGCCCGGAATTGAAGCCTGGGCGCGTGGACGGGGGTGTGAGCGGGTGACCCTCGACGGACGCAGGGGCTGGGCGCGCGTGCTGCGCGCTCATGGCTACACATCTAACGGAATTGAACTGGAACGGAGGCTCTGATGGGCAAGAAGAAGACGAAGACGAGTTCGACGGAGACCAGTCACGCGGTGACGACGCCCAGCAGCCCGGCCTGGGTGACATCAGGCGTTCAGGGGCTGGGGGAACGGATCTCGCAACTGGGTGCCGTCGATCCGCGCAGTTTTGTCGCACCGCTGTCGGGACTGGAGCGGCAGGCGGCGGACCGAGCGGGCGGGCTGAACAGTGCCGAGAGTGAGGGATGGATATCGCAGATGATGGGGCGACCTTCGCCCAGTGCTTCGTCGGCGAGTCTGTTGGACAATTTGTCGGCCTATTCAAATTCCTATCGTCGCGATGTGGTCGACACCAGCTTGGCCGATTTTGACTATGACGCTGGGCGGACGCGGGCGACGCAGGACCTGGCCATGGCCGGGCAGGGGGCGTTCGGGGGGTCCGGCGCGGCGCTGGCGAGGTCGCAGACCGAGGGGGAATTGGCGCGGGCGCGCAGTTCGCAGGTGTCGAAACTGCTGGCCGACATGTTCACCACCAGTGCAGGACTTTCTAGTCAAGACGCGGACCGCAGGCAGCAAGCCTCGATTGCCAATGCCAATCTGGGGCAACAGGACTTCCAGTTCCGCTCGCAGTTCGGGCTGGAGCGCGACGCCAACACCCGCGCCAATATCGCCGGCCAAGCGGCCTTGGGGCAGCAGTTGCGGGCCGCAGACCAAGCCTATCGCGACGCGCCCCTGACCGCCTTGAGCCGACAGGTGGATATGTTCTCAGGCCTGCCGCTCTCGCTGTTCCAGGGCTCGACGACAGATTCGACCGGCACGCGGAAGGGGACGGAAACGACGACCGGTGCGACGCTGGCTGAGTTGGCGAGTGCTTTCGCAAGTGCTGCATCTGGTGCCAAGACGGCCCAATCGATGCTCCCTGGTGGGAGTTAGGATGGACGTCGCTACCAACTCCGACCTCCGATTCCGCGACACTCACCTCTTTGCCCTTCAACAGATCAGCGACAATCTCTCGGCTCAGACTAGGCGGCTGGAGGGCCTGACCGAAAAGATTGATGAAGTCCGAGAGCGACTGGTCCGTCTGGAGTCCCAGGAGGCAGGGAAACTCGTCGAGGCCGTCCGGGGTGACCTGAAGGGCGCGCTGAGCCGGATCGACCAGCTGGAGGCGCAGCGCGACAAGGTGGTTGGGGTCGGCGCGTTCTGGGCTTGGCTGGTGCGCAGCGGGCCATGGTTGGTTGCCGGAATTGCCGCGTTTCTGTCCGGCATGGGCCTGAAAGATCACGGGCGATGAGCGCGCCGGACACCGGCCCAGCCGAGGTCAGGTGGCTGTGGCGCAGGGTCTATACCTATGCCGCAACCCTAATGAATAGCATCGGGATCGGGGCCGTCGTCTGGCGGGCCGACGATCCGCAGACCTTGAAGTGGCTGGGGCTAGCCCTGATCGGCACCAATGTCGTGCTGGCGACGCTCTACCTTGCCGGAGCCACGGTCACCGACTGGGCCAAGCTGGCCCAAGCCGCGCGACGCGGCACCGCAGACTGAAAATCTCAAAATCGTAAGGAACGTTCGGAATGACCACATGGCTCACGCCCCATTTCACGCTGGACGAAATGATCGCCACCCAGCATCGACAATTCGAAAACTGGCCACCGCCCAAGGTACAGACCTCGCTGCGGGAAACCGCGCGGCAGATGGAGACGGTGCGCCGGTTGCTGGGGGATCGCCCCATTGTTATCTCCAGCGGTTACCGCAGTCCTGAAGTCAATCGCGCGGTCGGCGGAGTGGTGAACTCCGCGCACCTGCAGGGCTTGGCGGTAGATTTCAACTGCTATGCCTACGGGACGCCCCTGGAGGTGTGTCAAGCGATCACCAAGTCCGGGTTGGGTTTTGACCAACTCATCGAGGAGGGGACTTGGAGCCATATCTCCTTTGACCCCCGGATGCGGGGTCAGGTGTTGACCAAAGCCCCGCGCGCCTTTGAACCAGGTTTGGCGGCATGAGATGGCGATTGATCCTGGCGGCCTCAGGTCTCGCAGCGGCGATGCTGCTCGGCTTGAGTCTCTACTGGCGCGGTCATGCTGCCGGCGTTGCCGCCGAACGCCCCAAGCTCGCGGCAGCAACCGCGCGGGCGACTGTTGCGTCCCTTGAGACACAGGGTGCGCGCGCCAGCGCGATTGCCGCCGACGAAGCCGCTGTTCGACGCGAGACGGCCCAACGGACGGTTACCAACCTGACACCCCAAATTCTTGCCATGGAGACCGCCGATGCGCCCCTGGACCCTCATCGCGCTGAGCATCTGCGCGCCCATGATCAGCAATTGTGCCGGCTTGCCCCGGAGCTTGCCGGATGCACCGCAGATTGAGATGCCCGCTGAGGCCTTGCGGCCCTGCGCCTTGAGCCGTCTGCCGGAGCAGCCAAGCCAATCTGATATCGATATCGCATATGCCCAGCGTGGGGCGGATCTCGTGGCGTGCGATGGCGCGCGGCGGTTGGCCGTGCAAACCCACGCGGCGGAGCATCTGTTGGAGGCTCAGTCGGCGTATCCGGCGAAACACTGGCGTGCCGCGCGCCCCTGATAGGTTAGCCGACGCCGCTGGGCGGGCCGACCGCTGCGACGCGATCACGAACATAGTCACGGACGTCGATGGGCCAAGTTTCGGTGCGACTGAGGAAGGCGGCTTGATCGTTGGCATAGAAGGCCCGCAAGGCCTCCTCGAAATCCGGCAGGTTTCCGGCGAGCGTCGTCATGATGCGATAGGCCGCGTCTTGGGCTGCACGCCGCTGATCGGCGGGTCCACTATCGTTGCGAGCTTGTTCGACAAGGCGACGGAGCGCAGCGGAGGCCCCGCCGGGCTGACCGGCGAGCCATTCCCAGTGCCGGGCCAAGAGCGTGACTTCACGCGGCACCACGCCAAGTCGAGGGCGTCCGCGCGCCGGCTTCTCGGGTTCTGTTGGCGGGGACGGCGCATAGCGCGTCGCCACATCGGAAAGGTCACCGCGCAAGTCAAAGTCCAGGTGCCGACCTGTGAGATCGGAGATGACAATCACGGAGGTCGACTGAGCCGTCCGGGTCATGGCTAGGGCCAGCGCGACGGATTGCTGATCGCCGGCTGCGATCCGCTGGTTTTCGTGAAACGCGGTGAATTGCTCGGCCGAGGGTTGGAGGGCTTGGGTCATTCGTCAAAGCTAGGCATGTTCATCATCGTGGTCAATATTATCCGGGTAAATATAGATGTTTCCGCCAAACAAAAGAGCGCGCCGCTCGAAAGCGACGCGCTCCAAAGTTCACGTTTGCATCATCACGGATTGAAATCCGTGATGATGGTGCCACCGCAGGGACTCGAACCCTGGACCTCAGCCTTACCAAGGATGCGCTCTACCACTGAGCTACGGCGGCGAATGGCGAGGCGCGGGCTATAACCAAAGCCGGAGGCTACGGGAAGTGTAAAAACAGAAAGCTCGGCACTTGACCCGGGTCGCAAGCATCCCCACCCCTTGGCGTTATGAGAAAATCTCCGACCCCAAATCGCGAACAGCAGCTGGCGGCAGCGCTGCGCGCCAACCTCCGGCGGCGCAAACTTCCGAAACCCACAGAAGATAGTGGCGCGACGCCTGCGGCGGAGGATCGGACGTGACCATACCGCTTCGACTTCTGGCTCAAGACAGCGAGGACCTCCTGGTGATTTCAGCAGCTCTGCAGGATTCTGTGGCCAAGATTGGGGATATTCGGTTCGAGGCAAAGGGGCGTCGACTGACGATTGGGCTAAATCGGTATCGTTGGGAAACCGGCTCTGCTGATCGCGTGCGCAGTGTTTTACAGGTGGGTTCTGTCCTTTCGGTCCAGAGTCAAAGGCTGCGTGGAACGGCCAAGGATGCGGTGGTCGAGGTGCTGAGCGTGGGGTTTGAACCGGGAGAAGCGCCCGGCGGCGAACTTTCAATCGCGTTTTCCGGGAACGGCAACCTGCGGGTGTCGGTGGAGTGCGTTGACGCGATATTGGCTGATGTATCCGGCTCCTGGCCAGCCAAAGGAATACCGAAACATGATCTGTAATCCAAACATGGCCTTGGCGGCTTGGGATCGCTAAGTAGCGGCCATGCGCAAATTTCGCCTATCAGACCCTAACTTTGAGACCGCCTTCACTGCATTCTTGCAAGAGCGCCGCGAGACGCCCGAGGATGTCGATGTCGCGGTCCGCGATGTCTTGGCTGCGGTGCGGGCTGAGGGTTTGGATGCTGTTCTTCGCTACAGCAAACTATTTGACCGCGCAGATTTGACTGAAGAGACGCTGCGGGTAAGTGCCGATGAAATTGAGGCGGGCGCTGCGGCGTGTCCTGCAGAAGTGCGTGAGGCCATTGCGTTCGCGGCCACTCGGATTGGGGCTTATCACACGCGCCAGCGCCCTGCGGATTTGCAGTTTACCGATGAGTCTGGGGTCGAGCTAGGCTGGCGCTGGACGCCGATTGAGGCGGTCGGTATCTATGTGCCAGGCGGTCGTGCAGCCTATCCATCAACCGTGTTGATGAACGCGGTGCCGGCCAGGGTAGCCGGCGTCGACCGAATTGCGATGGTTACGCCCCCGGGGCGCTTGCAACCGGCAGTGCTGGCAGCGGCCAAAGAGGCGGGCGTCACCGAGATTTGGCGAGTCGGTGGAGCTCAGGCCATTGCTGCGCTGGCCTACGGGGCCGGGCCTATTCTGCCCGTGGACAAGATCGTCGGTCCAGGGAACGCCTTTGTGACGGCGGCAAAACGACGAGTCTATGGGACAGTCGGGATAGATGCTTTGGCGGGGCCATCGGAAATTGTGGTGGTCGCAGATCGCAACAACAATCCCGACTGGATTGCAGCTGATCTCTTATCCCAGGCCGAGCATGACCCGGGTGCCCAGTCGATTCTGATTACTGATGATGAGGCCTTTGCGACGGCGGTCGCGTCTTCAGTCACCGCACAGCTGGCTAGCCTTTCGACGGGTGCGGATGCCGGCGCGTCCTGGCGCGATCATGGTGCGATTATCATTGCATCCTTGGAAAAGGCACCGAACCTTGTGAATCAGATCGCGCCGGAGCATGTGGAGTTCGCCTTAGACGATCCCTCGCGCTTGGCCGACCAAGTGCGGCACGCCGGGGCGATCTTTTTGGGACGACACACACCTGAGGCGATTGGTGACTATGTGGCGGGGTCCAATCACGTTTTGCCCACCAGCCGGGCAGCACGGTTCTCGTCTGGCCTGTCATTGTTCGATTTCATCAAACGGACGTCGATCATCAAATGCGATGAAGCCGCCTTTGCGATCTTGGGGCCGCACACAGTGATTCTCGCCGATGCGGAGGGCTTGCCTGCTCATGCCCGTTCAGCCGCCATCCGTCTTGGTCGCGGCTAATCTATGACATTCTGAATTGACAGGGTGACGTTAGGGTTTGGATCGCCATAATGGCGGCTCACGCCCTTCGCCCGACCCAAATGGCCGACGACGACCGCACCATACACCGCCTGCAGAGCGTTCAACTGGACGAGGAGTCTCTCGCCGCGGTTTCGCGTGACCAGGAACAGGAACGGCAAATCGCGATCTTCGACTTGCTGGAGCAGAACTATTTCTTCCCCGAAGGTGCGGAGGGCGGGCCATATAACTTGCATATGGGCCTTGTGGAAAATCGGCTTGTCTTGGATATCCGGGGGGAGAGCTATGAGCGGCGGCACATCTTGTCACTGTCGCCATTTCGCAGCCTGATCAAAGACTATTTCATGGTTTGCGAGAGCTATTATCAAGCCATTCGTAACTCGACGCCCCAGCAAATCGAAGCCTTGGATATGGGACGACGAGGTCTGCACAACGAGGCTTCCGAACTGTTGAAAACCCGACTCAACGGCAAGATTGAGACCGATCAAGATACCGCGCGGCGGCTGTTCACCCTGATCTGCGCGCTACATTGGCGAGGTTGATTTCTGCAAGATTGGACCGTTTGCCAAAGCCTTATCGACCGCAGGGGTTCCAGTAAGCTATGATGGCGGACTGTTGACGGTTCGCCCTGCGATTCAAGGCGGGCCGTCCGATTTTGCGACGATCAATTTGGAGCCTTTATGGCCAAAGAAGAACTCTTAGAATTCCCGGGCACGGTGAGTGAAGTCCTACCCAACGCAACCTTCCGCGTGAAACTCGAAAATGATCACGAGATCGTTGCTCACACCGCCGGAAAGATGCGCAAGAACCGGATCCGGGTGTCGGCCGGCGACAAGGTCTTGGTAGAAATGACCCCCTACGACCTGACCAAGGGTCGTATCACCTTCCGCGTGCGATAGGGCGGCTGAGTTGCCGCGCCTGGTGCTGGCGTCAGCAAGTCCCAGACGCCGTGACTTGTTGGCGCAGATCGGTTTGACGCCGGACTTGATCATTGCAGCCGAGCTCGACGAAACCCCATTGCCTCATGAGACGCCCCGACTGCTTGCCGGACGCCTTGCTCGTGCCAAGGCACTGAAGGTCGCCGAAGGCCATCCAGATGATTATGTGCTCGCAGCTGACACGGTGGTGTGTTTGGGCCGACGGATCCTTCCCAAGGCGGAAAGTCCGACGGTCGTAAGCGAGTGTCTGAAACTGTTATCGGGGCGAGCCCACAAGGTGCTGACCGGGGTCAGCGTTGTCGCTCCCGACGGGCGGACTGCCAGCCGCTTGGTGGAAACCCGGCTGCATGTTCAACGCCTGACGACCGCAATGATTGAGGCCTATGTGCAAGGCGGGGAGGGGATCGGCAAGGCCGGCGGTTACAGCATTCAGGGCGCGGCGGGGGCTTTTGTCATGCAGCTAGAGGGATCCTACTCCGCCGTGGTTGGATTGCCGCTCTACGAGACGCGCAATTTGCTGACTGGGCTGGGATATCGCACGTGAGCGAGCGCCGCGCGTTTCTGGATCGTGGGATCGGCGAGGATCGCGGGGTCGTTCTGTTAAACGATCAGCCTGAACGCCTGTTGATTGTTCGCGAGGGCGCGGTGCCGCAGGCGCAAGTCGGTGCTCGGGTGGCCGCGCGGGTTCGCAAGGTAGAGCCGGCTTTTGCTTCGGCCTTTATGGATCTGGGCGGCGGACATGAGGCGTTGTTGGCCTTCAAGCTCGACAATCGCCCCGTTGAAGGCGCGATCCTTGACGTCGAGGTCCGTAGTGAGGCGCGCGACGGAAAACTTGCTACTGTGCGGAGCTTAGGGTCCGGAACAGGCCAGCCGCGCCTCTTGCAGCCCGCCCCAAGTTTGACTGAGCAACTGATGAGTTTCAGTCACCAGACTGACCTTATCGAAGGACCCAGGGCCCGCAGAGTGGCCGATCAGGCTGAGGCTGAGGCGCTTGAATCCATCCACGCCCTGCCCGGCGGGGGGAGTCTGGCGATCGAGCCGACCCGAGCTCTTGTGGCCATCGATGTCGACCTGGGGGAGCGTAAGGGCCAGGACGCCAAGCGGATTACCCGACAGACGAACATGACCGCCTTGACCACCGCGGCGCGACTATTGCGGTTGAAGGGTCTGGGCGGCCTAGTGGTGATTGACTTGGTCGGTCGAGGGCATGACAGCACAGCCCTTTTGACGGCAGCCCGCGCGGCATTCGCGGCTGACAATCCAGGGGTCGCCATCGGTCCGGTGGGAAAATTTGGGACGATGGAGCTTTCGATTCCGAGGCGCGGCCGCGCAATACGGGAGATCTTGCTGGAAGCGGGGGGCGTCCCGAGCTACCAGACCCAGGCTATTCGGTTGGTGAGATCGGCCGAAACAGCGGCGATCCAAGACCCTGGCGGTCGCTTGGAAGTCAGCTGCGGCCCCGAGGTTGCCCGTCTGGCGGGACCTCTGATGGACCTGTTGATCGCCGTCGTCGGTGCGCGACTGACCGTACGCATCGAGGCCAGTTGGCCGCGTGAGCGCTATGAGGTTCGGTCGCAATGAGCTTGCCGCGCTGTCCTATTTGCCACCGCCCGGGAATTGGCGAGTTTCAACCCTTCTGCTCCAGACGCTGCGCCGATGCCGACCTCAGCAACTGGCTGACTAACGCCTATGTTTTGCCCGTTGATGATGACGATGAGGTCCCTGACGAAATCCACGACGAAGACTGAGCGGCTTGCTGGACAGCCGCGCGACCCTCTTCTATAGACACGCCTCCCGCGAAGGTGGGGTTAGGCCTGGGTAGCTCAGTTGGTAGAGCAGCGGATTGAAAATCCGCGTGTCGGTGGTTCGAATCCGCCCCCAGGCACCATTTCCCACCCTAGGCATAGCGTCCCCCTTGGCTTAAGGCCCTGCGGCGTAGTTGACAGGTTGGACGTTGCGATGACCCCCGAACACTTTGATGTGCTGATCGTCGGTGCGGGCCTTTCCGGGATTGGTGCGGGCTATCACCTGCAGACCAACAGCCCCGGCAAGACCTATGCGATCCTGGAAGGTCGCGACGCCATAGGCGGCACTTGGGACCTTTTCCGCTATCCTGGCATTCGCTCCGACAGCGACATGTATACCCTGGGTTATGCGTTTAAGCCCTGGACTGAGGCCAAGGCGATCGCCGATGGGCCGTCGATCCTGAACTATGTGCGCCAGACAGCTCAGGAAAACGGGATCGAGAAGAAGATCCGGTTTGGTCACATGGTCAAGCGGGCGTCTTGGTCATCGGAAGATGCGACCTGGACCGTTGAGATCGAGCGCGGGGCCGACAAGGCGCTTGTCTCTCTGACCTGCAACTTCTTGCTCATGTGCAGCGGTTATTATGACTATGCAGGCGGCTATACGCCTGACTTCCCTGGGACAGATGCCTTCAAGGGCAAGATCGTTCATCCGCAGCAGTGGCCCGAAGACATCGACTACGCCAACAAGAAGGTGGTGGTGATCGGCAGCGGGGCAACCGCGGTGACCTTGGTGCCCGAAATGGCCAAGCGGGCCGCCCATGTCACCATGTTGCAGCGCTCGCCGACCTATGTCGTCTCGCGGCCGGCCGAGGATGCTGCGGCCAACTGGCTACGCGCGCGATTGCCCAGCAAATTGGCCTATGGTCTGATCCGCTGGCGTAATGTCTTGTTCGGGATGTTCTTCTTCAACCAGACCCGCAAGAAGCCCGAACAGACCAAGGCGATGATTATCGAGGGTGTGCGTCAGGCGCTAGGGCCGGACTATGACGTCGCGACCCACTTTACCCCCAGCTACAATCCTTGGGACCAGCGTCTTTGCCTGGTACCGGATGCTGACCTCTTCAATTCCATCAATGAAGGCACCTCGTCGGTGGTGACCGACCATATCGAGACCTTCACGCCTACGGGCATCAAGCTGAAATCAGGCCAGGAATTGGAGGCCGACATCATCGTCTCCGCCACCGGTCTGCGGATGCAATTGATGGGGGGACTAGAGGTGACTGTTGACGGGCACCGCGTCGATCTGTCCCAAACCATGAGCTATAAGGGGATGATGTATTCCGGCGTGCCGAACATCGCCTCTACTTTTGGCTACACCAACGCGTCATGGACGCTGAAATGCGACCTGACTTGCGAATATGTTTCTCGGTTGCTCAATCACATGGATCGTCGTGGCGTGGACATCTGCAGGCCGGGCCTGCCTGATGCCGGCGTCGGTGAGGCTCCGTGGCTCGACTTCTCATCAGGCTATGTCCAACGGGGCATGAAAGCGTTCCCGAAGCAGGGAACCGTCAAACCCTGGAAGCTGTATCAGAACTACGCGATGGACCTTATGAGCCTGCGGTTTGGCAAACTGGAGGATGGGATAATGGCGTTCTCCAAATCCAAAGGCGCGCAGCTGGCCAAGGTGGCCTAGCGTTATCTCCAACCCCGCGCCACACTGGTCCTGACGGGACACCAAGTTCCCGAAGGGGAGCTGTGTGATGCCTACCATTCGAAAACTGCTGATCGCCAATCGCGGTGAGATCGCCATTCGGGTGGCCCGCGCGGCGGCTGATCTTAGGATCGCGACCGTCGGTGTCTATTCACAGGATGACGCAACGTCGCTGCATCGCCGCTTGGTCGATGAGGCTGTGGCGTTGAGCGCCGTTGGACCTCGCGCCTATCTGGATATTGAGGCGGTGATCGCAGCGGCGCAGGATGCTGGCTGCGATGCTGTTCATCCTGGCTACGGCTTCCTGTCTGAGAATCCAACCTTTGCGCGCGCTTGTGTGGCTGCGGGTCTGAATTTCGTCGGTCCGTCCGCTGAGACTTTGGATCTGTTTGGCGACAAGGCGCGGGCTCGCCAGTTGGCCGCTGACCTTGAGGTGCCCTTGGCCCAAGCCACAGCTGGTGGTGTGTCTCTGGAGGATGTGCGGGTCTTCCAAAAGGCCTTGGGTGCTGATCTGATGATCAAGGCTGTCTCCGGTGGCGGCGGCCGGGGCATGCGACGGGTCGGGGTCGGCGAGGATCCCAGCCAAGCCTTCGACCTTTGCGCTGGTGAGGCCCAAGCGGCCTTCGGCGACCCGCGGCTGTTCGCCGAGCGATACATCGCCCATGCCCGCCATATCGAGGTTCAGGTTCTAGGCGACGGCCGGGATGCCATCGCCATCCATGATCGCGAGTGTTCGCTTCAGCGCCGACATCAGAAGATTGTCGAGGTGGCCCCAGCTCCCAATCTGTCGCCCGTCGTTCGAGCGCTCCTGGCGACGTCAGCCCTGAAAATGGCCAAGGCGGCCAAGGTCCGGGGCTTGGTGACCTTTGAGTTTCTGCTCGACGCTGCAGATGGGGCGACCGTGACCTTTATTGAGGCCAATCCCCGCTTGCAGGTAGAGCATACGGTCACTGAAGCCGTCACAGGGTTGGACTTGGTTCAACTGCAGCTTCGAGTGGCCGGCGGCGAACAGCTCTCCGATTTGGGTCTGCCGGTGCTGATTCCCTCCATGGGCCACGCCGTTGAATTGCGGGTCAATCTAGAGATCCTTGGGGCGGACGGGTCGCTCTCCAGCGGGGCTGGCGCTGTGATTGAGCGCTATGAGCCACCAAGCGGCCCAGGGGTGCGCGTCGATGGCTATGGCTATGGCGGCTACCAGACCAATCCAAGCTTTGACTCCCTAATCGCCAAGGTGATCGTCCACAGCCCAACGGGTGATATCGGTCACGCACTGACTAAGGCTGCCCGCGCGGCGTTTGAGTTTCATATCCGAGGACCGCAGACCAATCTTGGTCTGTTGCGCGCCTTGCTGGAGCGCCCAGAAGTGATCGCGGCGTCCGCGACGACAAATTATATCGAAAGTCACCTGGCGGAATTGGTCGCTAGGGCCGGTGAGGTTTTGGAAGGCGATCCTCAGGATAGTCGTTCATCCACATCCAGAACGGCGAAGCCGAGTGAGCTCGCGCCCGTTGGCACCGAGCCAAGCTCCGCCCCACTACGCGCTACCCTGGTTGGCTTTGAGGTCGCGCAGGGCGCTCAGGTTCGGGCTGGGCAGGCCCTTGCGGTGCTCGAAGCCATGAAGATGCAGCATGTTGTGGTGGCCAGTGTTTCTGGGACCGTCATGCGTCTTCTGGGAGCCGTCGGCGATGTGGTGGATGAGGGGGCTCCCCTGGCGTTCATCACGCCGAGCGGGGAGGGGGCAGAGGAGGCTCACTCTGACGAGATGGACCTCGACCTCATCCGTCCGGATCTGGCCGGTCTGATCGCCCGGCGCGCGCTCACCTTAGACGAGGCACGCCCAGACGCTATCGCCCGGCGGCGCAAGACCGGCCAGCGCACCGCGCGCGAGAACCTCGGCGACCTGTTTGATCCCGGCAGCTTCAACGAGTTCGGTGCATTCGCCATTGCAGCCCAGAAGCGTCGCCGCTCCATCGACGACCTACGGACCAACACGCCCGCTGACGGCATCATCACCGGGGTTGGTGAGGTCAACGGTGACCTGTTTGATCCCGACAAATCCCGTTGCGCGGCCTTGGCCTATGATTTTACGGTCCTAGCCGGCACTCAGGGCTATTTCAGCCACAAGAAGACTGATCGCATCTTGGAATTTGCCGAGCACTGGCGCGCGCCGGTGGTCTGGTTCACGGAGGGCGGCGGTGGTCGTCCGGGGGACGTCGATGTATCGACCGGCGCTTCGTCGCTCGACACCACCAGTTTCACGACATTTGCGCGGATGTCGGGTCTCGCGCCAAGGATAGCGGTGAATTCCGGTCGGTGCTTTGCTGGAAATGCCGTGTTCTTCGGCTGCGCCGACATCACGATTGCAACGCGCTATTCCAACATCGGACTCGGCGGCCCGGCGATGGTCGAAGGCGGAGGGCTTGGCGTGTTCACGCCGGACGAAATCGGGCCCTCTGAGGTGCAGTGGGCCAATGGCGTGCTCGACCTTCTCGTGGAGGACGAGGCGGC
>JANLPK010000176.1:0-13025 GCA_031367205.1 Alphaproteobacteria bacterium | reverse complement strand
GTGTCGAAGCCCTGTTCGGCGCGGGCGTGACGCAGGCGTTGGTGAGGCTGGTCCATCTTGAGGGGTGGTTTAGCGCAGAGGCTGTATAAAATATACAAGAAAATGGTTGCAAGTTAGCTGTATGTTCTATACAGTTTGAGTCATGGAACACGATCTTATCCCCCAGCCGGTGAACGCCCAGGATTACGCGGTGCTACGTCAAAGTGGGACGCAGGCGAGCCGGGCCTGCGCACAACTGGGACTAACCGATGTCCAGGCCGCCCGGATGGAGCGACAGCTTAGGCGTCGAGTGGCAGCCGGCATCGGTGATGACCAGCTGCCCAAGTTTGCCCGGCACGACGACCATGTCAGGGCGGTGATGGCGCAGGGCGGGTTCTGGGCTCTGTCTGAACGCCGGGTCGGGGGCGATGGGTTGGTCGTCTGCCTGCCGCTGGTTCCACCGACCAACACCTAAGGCAAACCCATCGAAGGAGGTCCTATGAGCCGGAAGGCAGAATTGGCACGCCTGGAGCGTGAGCGTCTGTTGAGACTAGAGGAACGCGCCAAGGTCCGGCGTGAGGCGTTGGCGGTGACGGAAGGCGTCAGCGAGACGGTCGCCCTGTCGCGGGCGCGGGGCAGTGGGGTGGCGGCCCCCAGCGGCGCGCGCGGCGAGAGCCCCTATCGGCGATTGGCCGGCCTGGACTGGCTGAGCAAGAAAGGCAGGCTCAATCTAGCCCAGCGAATGGCGGGCGAGCGCTACGGTGCCTGCTGGCGGCGCGCGGTGGCGGAGGCCCGGATCGCCTCAACCCTGGCCGAACCCAATGGCGGCTATGGCAGTGGCACCCCGCTCAATGTGATCATCGCCCAGGCCGAGGGGCGGGCGCAGGCGGAGGCTAGGCTGGCCTTCTATAGGAGGAAGCTGGGTGGTCAGCCCGACCTGGTTGCGGCGTGTGACGCCATCTGCGGGCGGGAACTGACACCCCGCGAGGTGGCCGGGTCAGAGCGGGAGGTCGTGAAAATCGAGGCGGTGCTGGGGGTGGCGCTGGATTTGTTGGGGGTGGGGTAGACGGATGGGCATAGATTCAAATCCAGATGAATTGAGCGGAGAGGCGTTGAGGAAGTGGTTCATGAGAACCCCATCCGACCTTGTTGAATCACGGAGAGCAAAATCGAAACGCGAATTCGATGCGTTTTCATCAAGCGCTTTTGTGCCGCCGTCGCGGGCCAACAGCCAGATCGAGGAAGGCGGATTTCCCCGAGACCTCGGCGAGTCTTCGATGTCGGGCTTAGGTGGTTCGTTGATTCTGGTCGGAAATCCTCACATTCCACGGCTACGTAGAGAGGATGAAGTACGGGAAGGTCGTCCTTGGCCACGGGTCCCAGAGACGGGTCGCAATTATGATGTGGCTCATATCAAGGCTCTCGCGGACGGTGGCGAAAACACAGTAGACAATATTCGTCCGATGCATCCGGCCGAGCATCGAGCTGAACATATGCGGAACGGCGACTACGGGCGTTGGGGCAAACGTGCAGCTATCGCTCGCGCTTTCGGCGGGCGCGTTGCCCGCCTTCTCGGGCCATTGGCCATCATTCCGACTGTTACTGGCATACTCTCAGGGCGAATACGAACTGACAGTATCGACAACTTCTCGAGCGACATGATGGGCGTGCCAAGTGAGGCAGATCGAGCGCGAGCAGCGAAGGCTGGACTCATTGCGAGCATATCAAAACCTAAGCCTGGATATCCAACCTTGACTTGATATCCTATCGAAGGAGAGGTTGGCGTGAGGTCCAGGAGACTATGATCAAACTCGTCGACACCGCTTGCTTCCAGCCCACTGTGCTTCCTGGCGACAGCGACTATGAGCAGGAAGATGCTCTGCTCGCGGCGATGGCGGATGACGCGCACAACTATCTCATGGACTATTGGCCTACGCCGCCGATTACGGAGCTTATCTTGGCATTCGGTGTCGGCAATATCATCGCCCTGTTCCTGGCGCGGCTCTCACGTCCACTGACGGGGGAAATGGAGGGGGAGAGCGAGCTATGGGTCGTTGTTGGGGATGCCCCGTCAATTTGCTTTGAGACCACCGATACCCCGACACCAGCGCTGGCCCTCGAGCTCTATTGTTGCATTGCGCAGGATTGGGCCGACAACATCTTGGCGGGGCGAAGCCTTTCAGACAGCTTTCCAATTACGGCGGAACCAACGATTGAACACGCCAATATGTTGAAGAGCCGGATCGAAATGTACCGGAATCACTACATCCCGGTGGCGGGATCGTCCGACGGGACGCCTGTCTGATCATCCTGGGCGTTCGCCATGTGTTGGAAAGTGAGCCCAACCCAACGCCTTATCCCGACCCTAGCGAGCGGGGGATTTACGGGATTTACGGCTTTACGGTGACACTGTATGAAACCTCCAAGACCTATGCTACATTCTGATCCTCACCTTGGAGATTCCCATGGCTAGGCTTGCCCGCGTTGTTGTTCCTGGATTGCCGCACCATGTCACGCAGCGGGGTAATCACTGTGAGGCGGTGTTCTTCAATGCTGGAGATTACAAGGCATATCTGGCGTTGGTGGCCAGCGCGGCCAAGGCTAGCGGCACGGAGATTTGGGCCTATTGCCTGATGCCCAATCACGTCCATTTCATCATGACGCCGAGCCATCCGGACGGTCTGCGCGCGACCTTTGCCGAGGCGCATCGGCGCTATAGCGCGCGCATTCATGCGCGGCTGAAACTGACCGGGCATCTGTGGCAAGGGCGGTTCAGCTCGACACCTATGGATGAGCGGCATCTGATCGCCGCAGCGCGCTATATCGCCATGAACCCGGTGGTGGACGGCTTGGTCAAGCGGGCGCGGGACTGGAAGTGGGCGAGCACGCGGGCGCATTTGGCGAGGGCAGATGACGGCGTGGTGGTGACAGGGCCAATCTTGGCGCGTGTCGAAAATTTCGCCGGCATGCTGAAGGGCGTGGAGGACGAAGCCGCCGTGCGGGCCTTGCTGAGTTCGCGCACCACCGGCCGGCCGGTGGGGGCGGCGGAGTGGATCAAGGCGCTAGAGGTAGAGACCAGACGAGGTCTGGCGGCTGGAAAACGTGGGCCTAAGGCTAAGGATGTGGACGTTCGGTCGGCGGCGGTCGATCTAATTCATACAGTGCGACTGTAATATGACCGGACAGGTCTGTGCCTTTGCTGCGACCTGCCTGGG
The DNA here is from genome assembly GCA_031367205.1 of Alphaproteobacteria bacterium. Taxonomy (GTDB): domain Bacteria; phylum Pseudomonadota; class Alphaproteobacteria; order Caulobacterales; family Caulobacteraceae; genus Phenylobacterium. The sequence continues at coordinate 9,831 of JANLPK010000176.1, read as the reverse complement.
CTTGGTGTATCTGAGCATGGCCGGGGCGCCTGGGCGCTACCTGATCGTCAATGCCGGTGCCTTGATCATTGGGTTGGTTCTGTCAGTCTTGATCGGCACGGGCAGAGGCGTGTCGACGCGGTTCGGCATCCCGGGTTTTGGCCTGGTGATGCTGGCCACCGCGCTATTTGGGGTTTCCCTGGAGGGCGCGCGCAGGTGGGTTAGCGTTGGTGGTTTGGCGATGCAGCCGAGCTTGATCGTCCTACCCGCCATGATCCTGGCGTTCGGGGTTTCGCGGGATCGTTGGTCGGCGACGGGGATGGTGGTTGCAGCGGGGGCACTAGCCTTGCAGCCTGACCGAGCCATGGCCGGAGCGCTGGCCGCCGGTTTGGGCGCGCTGTTTGTTTTGAGGCGGGAGCGGTCGGTCGGGATCGCGCTCTTGGCTGCGATAGCCGGGTTTGTTGTGACGCTCGTGCGGGCCGATAGGCTGCCAGCCATGCCAATGGTGGAAGGGGTCTATTCGACAGCCTTCCAGGTTCATGTTCTGGCAGGTTTGGCTGCGTTTGGCGGGACGGCGCTCTTGCTGGTTCCGGCACTGTTCCAATGCACCGGAGGGCCGGATCAGCGCGGTGCTGGATTGGTGTTCGGAGCGACTTGGCTGGCGATCATAGCTGCGGCCGCGCTTGGGAATTACCCGACGCCGGTGGTGGGTTACGGCAGCAGCGCGATCCTGGGCTATGTGATTAGCTTGGGGTGGCTGTCACGGAGGGAGGCTGATAGGCGCTAGTTTGCCAAACGCCTCGGGATGCACGGTCTTCAGTTTCTCACCAAACCGCCGGGAGCCCTCCAGCGTGAAGTGGCCGGCATCGAAATAGAGGTATTGGCCGGTGGGGGATAGGATGTCGCACTGGCGGGCCGGGCCGCATTGGATCTGCAGCATGTCGATATAGCGGGTGGCTGCGAAGTGCTGGGTTTGGAAATAGGCGTTGAGCTGCTGATCGCGGGTGACCTTGTCGGCATCTTGGAACCGGGCGGCGAAGTGGTTGATCCCGGCGATGGTAGCGTAGCGGTTCTGTTGAGCCAGCTTTGAGATGGCGAGCACATCGTCGGTGAAGGTCATTTTCGGGCCGACCACATAAATGGGGGCGGCGGTGACCCTGCGGATAGCGGTGATCATCTGGGTGAGGCCCGCAGCGTCGAAGCGGCCCCAATTGTCGTGCAGGAAGACCACGTCGGCGACCTTGAGATCGGGGCTGGTCAGCACGGCCCGCAGGCGCGTGGCGCAGAGGGGGGTGTCGGTGGGCGTCATCGCGTCGTGGCCGAAATTGAAGCACTCGTGGAAGGTCTCGATCAGGCGGATATTGCCGGGATAGCCGTTCTCCTGAAGGGCATAGGCGAGGTCGAAGGCGTGGGAATTGCCGATGATCAGGGCCTGTGGAACTGGGGTGCCGTCGGCCAGTTTGGCATGCTTGGCAGGGAGGGCGCGCCAATAGCGACCCCGCTCGGCTGTGAGCTGGTCTTGGGTCAGCAGGGCATAGGGGAAGCGTTGGGGGAGGCCGTCTCTTTGCGTGATGAAGGCCGCGCCGAGAACGAGGGCCAGGGTTGCGGCGGCGGCTCCGATGAGGGCAGGGGGTTCATGGCGCTCTAGGCGGGTGCGGTAGCCCTTTTCGACAAAGCGCCAGCTGAGATAGCCGAGGGTGAGGGAGGTCGCGACGAGGGCGAGCGTCACCAGCGGGGTGATGGTGATCCGGAAAAGGTGCAGGTAGCTGACCAGCGGCCAATGCCAGAGATAGACCGAATAGGAGATCAGGCCGATGGAGATCAGCGGGCGGGTGGCCAGCAGGCGGCTGACGAGGCTGACACCAAACTGCGGCGCGGCGATGATCAGGGCTGCGCCCAGGGCCGGGATGAGGGCGGCGAGACCTGGGAAGGGTGACCTGGCATTGAGGCTTAGGGCTGCCCCGATGACCAGAGCGATGCCAATGCCTGAGAGGGAATTGGCCAGGGCCGGGCTGGCGGGGCGTCCCGATTGCCAGAGTAGCAGGGTGAGAGCCCCGATCAGGAACTCTCCGGCTCGGGCTGGGAGCAGGAAATAGGCGCTGACCTGATGGTGGCTTACACCCCATTGGGCATAGGCGAAGGACGCCGCAGCTAGGATCGCGATGGGGGTGATCTGACCGGCGCGGTTCGGCAGTCGCTGGATCAACAGCAGGCTGGCGGGCCAGAGCAGATAGAACTGTTCCTCCACCGAGAGCGACCACAGGTGTAGAAGCGGAAAGGCCTGGGCATCGGGTGAGAAGTAGCCGCCGGTTTGGCTGGCGAAAAAGAGGTTGGAGGCTAGGCCTATGGCGCTGAGGCCGCTCTGGGCAGTCAGCGTATAGTCGCTGGGTATCAGGACGGCGTAACCGGCCAGCAGGACCACGCCGATGACTAGGAAGAGTGCCGGCAACAGGCGCTTGGAGCGGCGGAGATAGAAGCTGGTGAACCGGAAACGGCCTTGAGCCTGTTGGTTGCGGATCATGCCGGTGATCAGGAACCCGGAGATGACGAAGAAGATGTCGACGCCGATGAACCCTCCGCTCAGCAGGGCTAGGCCCGCATGGTTGAGGACTACCAACAGGACGGCGACGGCGCGCAGACCGTCGAGGTCGGGGCGATAGGCTTGGTCTCGAGAGGGTTGCGGCCTCTGGGCGGTCAAGGCATTGGCCCTTGGGTTAATTCCCAGCGGTCGCGGGGCTGGCCGGCTTCAGGGCAGCTGTCCACACCCGGAAGGGGTGGAGATACTGGCCGGTAAGGCCGGGTGCAATGGCTTCATCAATGCCGGTGGGAACCGTGCAGGGGCCAGGGGCATAAAAAGTACCGAACGCGCGGTCGAAGACCGAGAAGACTGTCGCGAAATTGACGCCGGAGCCGCGTTGCTCGCGGGCGTGGTGCCAGCGGTGCATGGCGGGTGAAACGAAGACCCAGTTGAGCGGGCCGAGCGTCCAGGGCAGGTCGGCATGGATCACGTGGCCGTAATAGTGACGGATGGGCAGGGCGATCAGGACGGCCCAGTCGGGCGCGCCTAGGATGATCAAGCCTAGCAGGTCTATGAGGCTGCCGACCCGGTCGAAGGGATGCTGGCGGATCAGGCTGAACCAGGTGAGGTGAGTGTCGCTGTGGTGCAGGGCGTGGACGGGCCAGAGCGCCGCAGTATGATAGATCCGATGGGTAACGTAGCCGATGAAGTCGCAGAGGAAGAGCGTGACGGCGACGGCTCCGATTGGACCTAGGGCCGTCCAGAACGCGGCGATGGGAATAGCCGTACCGGCGGGGTGGACCCAATTGGAAAAGGCGGCCGCCGCCAGGACGAAGGCCGGGGCGACGGTGAGCTGGTCGACCACATAGAGCATGGCGTTGGATTTAGTTTCGGCTGCGGCAGCGCGGCCGTCAGCAATGGCGCGCTTGCCCTTGACCACCAGGGCCAGCACGAAGAAACCGAAGGCGAGCAGGAGCATTTCGGCGGCATTGTGGAAGTGCCGGCTGATCAGTTCGAAGACGGTCATGGAGAGACCCTTGGCCGCGAAAGATTTGCCGCCTCAGTCGCCATTGCGCCCCATGTTTTGAAAGGGTGGAGGTACTGGCCGATGAGGCCGGGCGCGATGGGTTCTTTGACGCCCGTGGGGCCAAGGCAGAGGCCGGGCACGTAGTAGGTTCCGAACAGGCGGTCGAAGACGCTGAACACGATGCCGAAATTGACGCCGGAGCCAGGGACTTCCAGCGCGTGATGCCAGCGGTGCATGACCGGCGAGACGAGGAGAAATCCGAACGGGCCGAAGGTCCAAGGCAGGTCAGCGTGGATCATGTAGCCCCAATAGGTGCGTACCATGGCCGTGGTGATCAGCGCCCAGTCGGGTAGGCCGAGCAGGACCATAACGATCAGGTCGATCAGGGTGCGAAACCGCTCAAAGGGATGCTGGCGGGTCAGGCTGAACCAAGTCAGCCGGGTGTCGCTATGATGGATGGCGTGGGCCGGCCAAAGCCAAGCGGTGTGATAGAGTCGGTGGCTGCAATAGGCCACGAAGTCGCAGATTAGGATCGCCAGAAACACGGTTGGGACGGCACCAAGCTGTGTCCAGAACGCGGTGCCCGCAAAGTCTGTGTCGGCCCCGTGGAGATAGGTGTGAACGGCAACGAAGGCCATCGTCATGTAGGGCGCGACGGTGAGCGTCTCGATCACGAACAGCAGGGCGTTGTTCTTGGTTTCGGTGGTGGCGGCCCGCGCGTCGGTCAGTGACCGCGCGCCCTTGGTGATCCAGGCCAGGATGAAGAACCCCAAAGCCAGGAGCGCAAGCTCGCCGGCCTTGTCGAGATAGCCCAAGAGGATCGGGGGGAGGGTCAAGGTTGGGCTCTGGGTTGGATCAGCGTAGGTGCGTCAATCCATTGAATAGCTTTGAGACTCTACGCATTGATTAATTGGAGTCGGTGAAGAGGTACCGCATGGCTGATCAGAGTTCGGGTATCACACCGGCGTCGAGACTGCAGATGTTGGCCGCAGCGGGTTTGGGGCTCGTCGCGTTGTTTCTGGTGGCGGCGCGGTTGCGGTTCGCTGTGACCGAACCGCTTTGGTTTGATGAGACCTTCACCTTGGCCCTGGCATTGCGGCCGGACTGGGCGAGCTTTTGGCGCGAGGTCTATTTGGACTCCAATGGGCCGGCCTATTACCTGATCATGCGGCTGTGGACCCTGGTGTTTGGGGCTTCGGACCTTGCCCTGCGCGTGCCGACCCTGTTGGCGGTTTGCGCAGCGGGGGCCCTGCCGTTGGTGGTGCGCCTTAAGGGCATCAGCACCTCGGCACGGGTGACCTGGGGCGCGCTGATCTTTGCCTGGTGGGGGGTGGGGTTTTTCCTTGATGCCCGCTGCTACGCCATGCTGCTCATGGTTTCGACGGCACAGTGTTTGGCGTTCGGGCGGCTGATGGAAGAGCCGACATTGAGGCGGACCTTCGGCTGGGCAGGCTTGGCGGCGCTGGCGATCCTGCTTCACTATTACGCGGTGTTCTTGGGCTTGGCCCAGGGGCTGGTCTATCTGGCGCGGCACCGCGAGCGAGCGCTGAAGACTTGGCCGGCGGGGCTGGCCTTTGTGCCAGCCTTTGGGTGGATCGCCTATCACGCGCCACGGTTGGGTGAATACTCCAAGCTATCAAAGGTTTGGCATCCGACGTTGGGCGCGCAAGGGGTGTGGGACCTTATCGGGTTTGCCTTTGGTCCGACTCTGCCTGCGATCGTGTTGGTTCTGACCTGCCTGTTGGGCATTGGGTACCTGCTGGGGCGGCAGGATCGAGCGAGGGGGCTGCCGACCTCGCGGGCGGCGGTGCTGACGGCCGTGGCGGGCGTCCTGGCGTTTGGCCTGATGCTGGCCTTTGGGCTATTGGGTCCGGGGCTCTCGGCGCGGTATCTAATCTCGATCTGCCCGCCCTTGATGCTGGGCGTCGTGTTGCTGGCAGGGGCCAGTGGGCAAGCGCAGTTCAGCTATCTGGCGCTCATCGCGATCTATTTCGGGTTTCAGATCGGCCCGGCGCTGGAGGCGCTTGGGCCCGCCAAGCCCTTGCCCCGCTATGAGTTTGAGACCGGCTCGCGGTTTCTGGCGGCGCACGGGGTCTCTGACGTGGTGTTCGTCTGGGATCACGAACTGGCCCCGATCATCAAGAGTTCGACTTTGGAGGCGGTGGGCGGGGTGTTCTTTGCGCGGGCGGGACATCCGGTTGTCGTTCGACCCTTGGCATTGGACGCGCGCCGTGATCCCAATCTGGGGATTGTCGCCGTGGCGAGGGCACCGCGACCGGGGATGATCTGGCTGTTCAATCGACAGGGTCACACGGTGGCGAGTCGGTATGCGCCTGCGATTGCCGAGCTGCCCGGTTGGCATTGCACGGAGCAGGGCAACGGCATGATGGGGAGCTTGGCCTGCTATCGAGCACCCTAGGCTTGGTAGGGTCTCTCTTTTTGGTTTAGCCTGGATCGGCGTGTTTCGAGGACCTATCTGATGTCTGATCGCCGAGGGCCCTGGGACCAGGACGAGACCCCAGTGTCGCAGCCGGACCCAGTGCCGACGCGGCGGCCTTGGTGGTTGCTCTATGTTGTCGCCCTCGGGGGTGGGGTTTGGCTGTTGTTTCAGGCCTTTCCCGGGGCGCTGCGAACGCCCCAAGATTGGATGTGGTTGGTGGGAGGCGCGGCTTGGCTGACCTTCCTGATCGTGGGCAATCGGCCAACCGGCAAGGCGGAGTGGCGGCAGAGCTTGCGCCATGCGGGGATTTGGGTCGGGATTATCGGGGTCTTGATCCTGGGCGTCACCTACCGCGCCGAATTGGCTGAGGTAGTCCAGCGGGTGCGCATGGCGCTGTCATTCTCCTATCCGGTGGCCACCAACAGCCATGAGCTGGTGATCACCCAAAGCGGCGACGGCAGCTTCTATGTGATGGGTAAGGTCAATGGGCAATTGGTGCGATTTGTCGTAGATACCGGGGCCAGCGACACCGTTCTAAGCCCCCTCGATGCTAAACGCCTGGGCATCGACACCTCGGCATTATCCTATGACCAACCCTCCGAAACCGCCAACGGCGTGGGGCACAGCGCGCTCTACACAGCCGACAGCTTGGCCATCGGCAATATCGGGTTCATGAACATGCCGATGGTGATCAACCAGGCGCAGATGAGTTCATCTTTGTTGGGCATGACGTTTCTGAGGAAGTTGGACTCGTTTCAGGTAAAAGGTGATCGCCTCTATTTGCGGTCGAAGGATTAGGGAGGTCGGCCATGGCGATCCGGTTGCAGGCTGAGGTCAACCACAACGGCGACCCGTCGCGGGCCGCGCAAGGCTTTGGTCGGGTGAGCCGGGAGCCAGTGGCCCGCTTTGATCCGTTGGTCGAGATTGACGAGGCCTGTGCGCATTTTGAGGCTCACGGCTATGTGGTGCTGGCTGGGGCGTTGGACACTGCCGAGGTCGCGGTCCTCAACGCCTTCTTTGATCGCACTCAGGCTGAGCGCCCGCTGGCCTGGGGGTTGACCGACAAGCGCAAACCTCACCATCGCAATCAGGGCCTGATCTATTCCCAGCCGCTGCTCGATCATCCTGAGCTGGACCCGTTCACCCGACATCACCGGTCGTTCCCCCTGGTGGCGCGTCTGATGGGTGGGGAGGACAAGGTGCGGTTTTCGGAGTTTAATTTCCGGGAGACGCCCGAGGGGGCGGGGCCGGGGAGCATGGCGTTTCATCACGACGCGGTCGTCGCCGACCGACTGATCCGCACGCCCTACAATCCTTGCGACTGGCTGTGCGCGATCCACTATCTCAGCGATGTGGCCCCGGGCACCCCGGCCTTCTGCGTGGTCCCCGACAGCCGGGTTTATGAAACCCTGGGCGAGGCTCATGCCGCGTTGGGCGACGCCTATCGCGAAGTGCCGCTCTATGGCCCTGCCGGAACCTGCGTGCTCTATGACACCGCGACCTTCCATGCCCGACTGGACGGAGACGGCGAGCAGATGCGCCGCACCTGGCACCAGTATTATTCGCGTGGCGGCTGGCTGCGCAGCGCCCTGCCGACCACCGACCGCTATGTTCGCCCGCCGTCGCCGGTGCTGACTGACTGGAACCTGTTTCCTGAACGTCTAGCGATGAGTGCCGATCCGAAGGCGCGCTTGTTCTTCTCCCATTGGAATACTGCTATGGGCGAATGGGTCGCCAGCGGGTTCGATCCGGAGGTTCGCAAGGCCATGCCGCGTGGGGAGATGTAGAGGGGAAGCCTACGAAAACGGGTTCATCAACCGCACCCCGGTTCCGACGAAGTCGGCGGTGTTGCGGGTTACGACGGTGAGGTCATTGACCAGGGCAATGGCGGCGATCTGCTTATCAAGTTCGTGTTCAGGACGGGGCACCCTAAGACGACCCCAGACCTGGGCCGCTTCAGCATCCAGACCCAGCAGGTTGGATCCGTATTGCTCGAGCACCTCACCCAACCACCGTTCCAGCCGCTCCGCCTGCGCGAGATCACCTTTGTGGCGGACCAGTTCAACACCCCGACGGAGCTCTCCTAGCGTGACCACGGAGAGGTAGAGGCGCTGCCCTGCCCCAATCGCACGACGGTAGAAATCGATAACTCCACTATTGGCCCTCGCGCCCTTGCGGGCCTCGCTGACGACGTTGGTGTCAATCAAATACACGCGGCGGCTCGCCATCCGACTGAACTCGCTCAAAATCGGAGTCATCGCCTACGTCGGGCATAGCGAGGAGTAATTCGGCAAAACTCCTTCTCCTTGGGCCGATGAGCACGTCAGCCAAGATTGCGCGATGCTCCGCCTCAGCGCTTCGCCCCGCTGCACCAGCTCGCGCCTTCAAGGCCCGCACCAGAGATTTATCGACATTTCGAACGATTAGATCAGACAAGGCGACCTCCGCAAAATGATATCAGTGATATCAAAGACTGATCGAGTCTGCAACTTCCGGGTTGATCCTCACTAGACGCGCGCAGCTTTATGGATTGGATCCGCCCCCTTGCTCCATTCTAATCCACCCGCGCCTGGGCATAGCCGCTCAGCACCTCGACTCCGGCCTGGTTCACGGTCTTGACGTCGAAGTCGGCGAGCTTCACGCCATCGGCCTCGCTAACGCTGGTGCAAGTCGCCGTGGCGTCCAGGGTATCGCCGGGCCAGACCTGGCTGGTGAAGCGGACGCCGTACTTGGTCAGGCGCGCGTCGCCGACATAGTCGGTGAGCATCTTGCCGGTCATGCCCATGGTCAGCATGCCGTGGGCAAAGACCGAGGGGTAACCCGCGATCTGGGTGGTGAAAATCTCGTCGGTGTGCAGCGGGTTATAATCGCCGGACGATCCGGCATATTGCACGATTTGGGTGCGCTTGAGGTCTTCGACCAGGCGGGCGGTGTGGGTCTGGCCGACGGTCAGGGTTTTGGCGGAGAGTGACATGTCGGGCGTCCTTATTTCTGTTCGACGGGGCGTTCGGTGCGGACGCCGACGCCGCGGGCGGTGATGACCAGCTCGCCCTTTTGATCGCGGTATTCGGTGACGCTCTCTGAGAAGACCAGCTTGCCGGAACGCTTGCCTTCCTTCTCCCAGGTCTTGCCCGGGAAGGAGGTGGCGCTGAGCACATCACCCGGCCGCATTTGGCGGTGATATTCGAAGTGCTGCTCGGCGTGGAGACCTCCGCCCCCGCCCCCACCACCACCGGGCGCGCGGGTAATGCCTGTGGCGTTCTTGCCGGAGCCGAACCAGGGCTGGCCGTTCTTAGGCCGCAGGAAATAGTCAGGGTCGAACTGGGCGCTGGCCTGAGCGAAGGTGGGCGGGGCGATGATGCCGCCGGCCTCGGTGGTCTTGGCATAGTCGGCATCGGCATAGACCTGATTGTCGTCACCGACGGAGCGGGCGAACATCAGGATGTGACTCGCCTCAACGGGAAATGTCTTTGCAGCCATAGCGTTTCCTCTGTCTCGCGGTCTCCTCCGTCGTTGAAGGGCCGCTGTTGGACCTAAGCCTATACCGCAGACTTAGGGCTTGTCAGGCCCCCAATTGAAATCGCGATGTCGCTGAGAGCTCTGGACATGAGCAGCCTCGCAGATGATGTAATGCGCCCCACAATCACTGATCTCAAATCGCGAAGGGCCGGCTCCTATGAAAACCCGCATCACCGAAATGTTCGGCATCGAGCATCCGATCCTTCAAGGGGGGATGCACTTCGTCGGTCTGGCCGAGATGGCCGCAGCGGTTTCCAATGCCGGGGGTCTGGGGATCATTACCGGCCTGACGCAGCGGACGCCGGAGGATCTGAGCAAAGAGATCGCCCGCTGCAGGGAGATGACCGA
>JANLPK010000174.1:0-8671 GCA_031367205.1 Alphaproteobacteria bacterium | reverse complement strand
TCTGCAACGGCCACAAGCTGTGGACCACCCACGCCAATGTTTCCAACTGGATATTCTGTCTGGTGCGCACCAGCCGAGAGGCCATCCCGCAGCAGGGTATCACCTTCCTGCTGATCGACATGAAGACGCCGGGCGTGGAGGTGAAGCCGATCATCATGCTGAGCGGTGAGCATATTCAGAACGACGTGTTCTTCACCGACGTGCGGGTGCCCAAGGCCAATGTGGTGGGTAAGGTCGGCGAAGGCTGGACGGTGGCCAAATACCTGATGCAGTTCGAGCGGGGTGGCGGGGTCAGTGCGCCCGGCCTTGGCGTGCGCCACAGCAAGATCGCCGCGATGGCCAAGGCCGAGGGGCTGTTGGAGAACCGCAGCTTTGCGAGCCGATTGGCCGCTGCCGCCATCGAGATCGAGACTTTGGAGGGCGTCGAGCTGCGGGTGATGTCAAAGCTCAGCCAAGGCGAGGCACCGGGCGCGGAATCCTCCCTGATGAAGACGGTGGGCACGGAGCTGTCGCAAAAGCTGACTGAGTTGGCCGTGGAGGCCGCCGGCGTCTATGCCGCGCCGTTCCAACCCCATGCCGCCTTTCCAGGTGGCCCGACGCCGGGCCATATCCCGCCCAATGACGGGTTCGCGGCGGGGCCGGAGCGGGCCTGGACGGTCACCGCCAAGTACCTGAACGACCGCGCGGGCTCAATCTATGCCGGCACCAACGAGATCCAGCGCAACATCATGGCCAAGGCGGTGTTGGGGATCTGAGGATACGAAAACGCCGCAGACCCAGAAGGCCAGCGGCGCGAGTTTCGTATTTGAGTTTCGGAAGCCTTAGGCGACCGCACCCGCTCTGCGACGACGCAGGGCCGAGCCAGCAAGGCCAAAGCCCGTGAGCATCAGAGCCCAGGTGGCAGGCTCAGGCACAGCACCGCCGCCAAAAAACGCCCAGAGATTCTCATCGGCAAATTGACCGCCACCGTTGGAAATCTGATTGGCCGGGAAGGCGTTGTCGACAAAGCTCCAGCTACTGTCGGCGTCGAAGGCATAGGCCCAGCCGAGGTTGCCGTTGGGATCTGGCGCGTAGGCGGCCCACATGAGGCCGCGATTTGGCGCGGAGCCCATGACCGCCGCAAAGCTGGCCCAGTTCCCCGCAACGTTGAGCGGCAGACTGCCGACCAAGCCTTCCACGTCACTGCGAACCGCGACCGTGAAGCCGGCAGCGGTGGCAGCCGCGATCATGTCGGTACCCGACATATTAAAGAAGTCGTTCAGCTTCAGCCAGTTACGACCAGTGTTGGTGTCGGTGAAGGTGGCCAAACCGCCAATGGTTGGTCCGGCCACAACAGTTGCCTGGGCTTGGCTGGCCACAGCGGCGGTCAGAACGACCGCGACGGCAAATGCATTGCGAAATTTCATGTGTAGTCCCCCTGTTGCGGGCAAAAGCGCCCCTCGCCTAAAACATCCGCGAGTCGGACGCTTCTCGGAGAAACCAGTCATACTCCGCTTTTTTTCTTGACGCTACAGAGTTCGCTCCAGAGGCGAGTCAGCTCGACTGCGGAGCATAACACAAGGCGGTATTGGGGATCTGGGGCCGTTGGCATCCCCCTTGCGAGAATGAGGCAAAACCAAGACGGTTTGTCTCAAATGGGGAATGCGACAATGAAAACCTTTGCTCTGTTCGCCTCCCTCGCGACCTTGGCTCTGGCCACCGCGTCTCAGGCTGCTGTCGTCACCGTGACCGACACCGTGACCGGTTCCGCAGGGGCCTGGACCCACAACTTCACGGTTACCAACGGCCTACCCAACACCAACGACATCTATTTCTTCGGCGTGAAGATGGATATGGGCAACATTACGGGCTCACCTTCCGGTTTCGATCCGAACGCTTGGCCATTGTGGAACAGCAACGGTTTCTATGGCGGCTCCAACACTGCCTACAACAATAACTGGATCGACTTCACCTACGCGAACTTGCTTCCGGGCCAGAGCTTGGGGGGCTTCCAGGTGCTCGATCTTAATGCCGTGGCTCAAACCAATATCCAGTGGTTCGCCTACGCCTATCTGGGCAATTACAATGGCAATGATTGCTTCAATTGCGGCGGAAATCCGGGTTTCGAAGGCATCGCCGGCAATGTTGCCGCCGTGCCCGAACCCGCCACCTGGGCTCTGATGATCGCTGGCTTTGGCATGGTCGGGGCCACCCTGCGCCGTCGCAAGACTGTCGCCGTTACCGCCTAACTTTCAGTTATGGGGTTCACTCTCAGTGGCCGTCGCGGACGTACCTGCGGCGGCCATTTTGATCAGCGGCCTGCACCAAACTGCATTCCGATGCACGTCGATGCAACTTGTCCGTGGGGAACCAATAGTTTAACGTAGCGTTAATGTAACTTAGATCAACGGGGAGTTCCTTCGATGCGTTTGTCCACACAATTTGCGACGGCAGCTGTGGCTGTCGGCCTTCTAGTCTCCGGCTCGGCTCAGGCGGCATTGGTTGTCGTTGATGCCCAGGCCAATTCGTCAACGGGCGGCGTAGGCCAAAGTTCAGGCTTGGTTCTGACCGCCGGTCAGATGTTTCATTCGACCGTGGCCGTAACTGATCTTTGGAGTGCGGGTGCTCTGCCGCGGTGGTCGAATGCCGACGGTCTGATCGCCCCGCTCTTTGCGACCGGCTCCGACGACTCCGGGCAGGCGGCAGGAATCCTAATCGGGGCAGTGTTCCCGATGTGGACCCAGGGCGGACTAACCGCACCATTCAACAGCCTGGTCGGCGAAATTGGCGGCGTGTTCAAAGTGCTCGGGACGAACTTCAATGGCCCCGCCTGGGGCAATGGAGCCCTGACGCTCTACTTCTGGGACTCAAATAACGGCGACAATACGCAGTTCATCACCGCTGATATCGGCCTAAATGGCGGTGGTGTTCCGGAACCGGCCACCTGGGCCCTGATGATCGCCGGTTTCGGGCTGGTGGGCGCGACACTGCGTCGGCGGCGGGTTGGGGTGTTCGGCTAGAGCCCTTTGCTTTTGGACGATATCGTCCAAAGGGAGAAAGAGGGCTCCAATTCACAAACGTAGAGACTGTTTGGATCCGATAGCCGGGTCCCACTTATCGGAACCTGCTCTGGTTCTGCGGGGGGTTGCACGAACCGACCGAGGCTCTGCGCGGATTTCTGCGCAGAGCCTTTTGGTTTTTGGGGTATGCCTGCGACAACAGTCGTAGAGGCAGGCAGATGATCAAACACTGGGTCGGATTGATCCTTGGCTTGGCGATGGGTTGGGCCGGCACGGCTGAGGCCCTGACGCCGCAGGATCTTGGTGCCAAGCAAGGCGACATCGTTTTCAAAGATTTCCGGTTCGGCACAGGTGAGATCCTGCCGCAACTGCGAATGCACTATACGACACTCGGCACGCCCAACCGCGATGCCGCCGGACATGTGACCAATGCGGTGATGATCCTGCACGGCACGGGCGGAGATGGGCAGCAGTTCTTCCGGCCGCAGTTTTCCGACGTGCTGTTTGCGCCGGGTGGATTGCTCGACCCGGCCAAGATGTTCATCATCCTGCCCGATGGGATCGGTCACGGGAAATCGTCGAAACCCTCAGACGGCCTGCGGGCCCGGTTCCCGCATTACGACTATGACGACATGGTGGAGGCCGAATATCGGCTGGCCAAGGAGGGGCTGAAGGTTGATCGCCTGCGGCTGGTTATGGGCACTTCGATGGGCTGCATGCACATCTTTGTGCTGGCCGAAAGTCACCCGCAATATATGGACGCCGCCATGCCCATGGCCTGTTTGCCGACGGCACTTGTGGGGCGCAACCGGCTGTGGCGGCGGATGAGCATCGACGCCATGCAGAGCGATCCGGATTATCGCGGCGGCGACTATGTTGTTCCGCCGGCGGGGGGTCTGCGGTTGGCTCAGGCCCTGTCGGCCATTGTGGGCTCTGCCCCCCTTCAGATGCAACAGAGTCTGCCCACCAATGCGGCGGCGGAGGCCCAGGCCCAGGCGGTGATCGGCGAGCAGTGGAGGGGGCTGGACGCCAATGATTACATCTATCAGCTCGACGCCTCACGGAACTATGACCCGTCGCCGGGGCTGGCGAAGATCACCACACCGATGATGTGGATCAATTCTGCGGATGACTTCATCAATCCACCGGAGCTCGGTTTGGCTGAAGGCTTGGCGGCGGCGATCAAGTCGGCGCGGTTTGTGCTGATCCCGGCCAGTATGGCAACCCACGGCCACGGCACCCACACTTGGGCGGTGGTCTGGCAGGGCTATCTGCGGGAACTGCTGGCCGGATCGGGCAAAGGAAAAGGGTGAGGACACCAGGCCCTCACCCTTTTGATCGTTAGGCCGTCGCGAACGCGGCGGGCTATGTTATCGATCAGACCGCAATCCTGGACGGAGGCCTTAGCCAGAAATGAACCCCAGTCGCTCGCTGAAAGGCTCGGTCGCCCACGTCACCGGGGCTGGCTCCGGAATGGGGGCCGCCACTGCCGCGGTCTTCGCCCGTGAAGGTGCCCATGTGGCGGTCACCGATTTCAACGGCGAGGCCGCCGTCGCTGTCGCCAAGGCGTTGACGGAGGAGGGGTTCTCCGCCCAGGCCTGGACCTTAGACGTCTCCGATCCTGAAGCTGTGGGCCGGGTGACCGAGGAAATCGTCGCGCGGTTCGGCGGGCTGGACATCGTGATTAACAATGCCGGTGTGCCCGGCGGCGCGCGGATCGACTCGCCCAACTATGACGCGGTGTGGGCCAAGTCTCTGGCGATCCTGCTCACCGCACAGCAATTGGTGATCCGGGCATCGTTGCCGCACCTGCGCAAGTCAAAGGCGGGCCGGATCGTCAATATCGCATCGACCGAGGCACTGGGGGCGACCAACGCCGACAGCCCCTATGCGGCGGCCAAGGCCGGGGTCACAGGCCTGACGCGGGCGCTGGCGGTGGAGCTGGGCCGCGAAGGGATTACCGTCAACTGCATCTGCCCAGGGCCGATCAATACCGGCATGACCGCGGTGATCCCCGACGAGAACAAGGCCATCTTCGCCAAGCGTCGCACCGCCATGGGGCGCTACGGCGAGCCGGAGGAAGTGGCGCACATCACCGTCAGCCTGTGCCTGCCGGCGGCGAGCTACCTCACTGGCGTGACCATTCCGGTGGATGGCGGACTGATGGCGCGGAATGCGTGATGGAAAACGACCCTATCGCATTTTATCCCTGGAAGCTGTCGTCGGAGGAGATTCAAGCGCTTGCCGAAACTGACCCAGTGCCGGGATCGGAACAATATAATTACGAGACCGAGAGTCATTGAACGGTCGTGCAGCTGGAGACCCTTTTTTGTAATCTAGGCAGAAGCAGGTTCAGCATTTGGCGCTCAAAATCCTCCCCCAGCGCGCAGCGCGATATGGGGAAGGTGGCCTGAAAGGCCGGAGGGGGTTGCCGTGCGCTGGCGCTCGTGGGCTTCAACCCCCTCAGGCGCTTCGCGCCAGCTCCCCCAAAAGGGGAGCATTGACTAAGCGTTGACCGCCACCTTCGACGGGCCATGCACCCGGGCATTGGGGAAGATGCGCAGGAAGTTTTCGGCGTAGAACTTCTCACGGGTCGCGTCGCTGCGATCTCCCAGCGTGCCTTCAAACCGGCCGATCGGATTACGACCACCCTCGATATGCGGATAGTCGCTGGAGAACAGGTAGAGGTCGGGGTTCGAATTATCGATGAAATTGCCGACTTCCTCGAAGACGAAGGGGGTGAAGGCCAGCTGATCGGTGATCTGCTCGGAGGGCTTGCGATGCAGGCCTTGCAGGTTGGCGTCGTTGCGGCTCCAATGCTTGACCACCCAGTCGAGGCGACGCAGCAATTCGGGCACCCAACCGGCCCCCAATTCCACCGCAGCCCCGCGCAGTTTCGGATTGCGATTGAGCACCCCGTCGAGGATCAACATGCTGAGGAAGGCCTCCGGACCTTCGTGTAGCAGGGCGATGTCCTTGGTGCGGACATTTTCGCCGCCGCCTAGCCAGTCTTTGGTCGGTGGGCGGCCATTATTGCTCCAAACCTTGGCCGACTGCACCGGCGCGCCGCCCACGTGCAACACGAAGGGAATGCCCGCCTCGGCCATCAGCGCCCAGACCGGCTCCAGTTCCAAGTGTCCTGGGGCACGACCCGCGCAGGGGCGGTGAGGCACCCATGCGGCCTCCAGCTTGTTCTCAATGATGAACTTGAGCTCAGCCAGGGCCAGATCCGGATCGTCCAGCGGCACAACGCCGACGCCCATCAGGCGGTCATCATGAGCGCAGAAATCGGCCATGTGGCGGTTGTGAGCGCGGGCGGCACCGTAGCGCAGGCGGGACTCCAGCTTCTCACTGGGGGAGAACGGCATGCGCAGGCTGTGGGTGGCGAACACCAGCTGTTTCTTGAAACCAAGCAGGTCCATGGCCTTGGTGCGGTCAGAGCTGTTGAAGGCACCGAGACCTTGGATTTCCTTGGATTTTTCGATCAGGGCATCGCCCATAGCGATTTGCGCGGCGATGTGTTCGTCACTGTGACGACCGCCCTGGTCCATGATCACCGCGACCTCTTCATCGGTGACGATGGAGGCCGAATAGCTGACCTCGGGGATTTCATCGCGTAGGCCGGGATCGGCGTATTTCTTCAGGAAGTCCGGCAGCTCCATGATGTGGCTGTCGGCGTCATAGAAGGCGCGGGTGTCGGGGGCATAGGCCATGGTCTTCTCCCTTTGCGTCCGCGAGTCCTACACCGTCTTTGGAGGGCCGCGATTGGCGTTGGAGAGATTGTGACTCGCTTAGGGACCAGAGTCACCCTGGCTTTGCGAGACTTAGTGTCCAGACGGCGCGGTGTAGCTCATATAACCCCGCTCAACCATGCGCCGCATGGCCTCATAGGCTTCGCTGAGCTCTTCGTAGTTGGCGCGCAGGTCGCTGAGTTGGTTGGATTGGCGGGCCTCCAGCGGCGCGCCGCTATCGCTCGCCGCTAGCGCAGCCTTGATCCACAAAGCGCGGGCTTGCGCGGCTGCGACGGCCAGCTTCTGGAAGTTGGCGACATTGGCGCTGCCCTTCAAGACGGCCCCGATCACCTCACGGTTGGCGGCAAAGGCGGTGTAGTCGATCTGCTCCAGATGTCCGCGCAGGCGGCGCTGGGCTGTGGGATCACTGTCGTCCTGCGGCTCAAAGTGATCCTGGCTGGTGCGGTAGCCTGCATGGCGACTCGACATGGCGATCTCCGGCTGGCCGCAGGGGGCCCGAACATCACAGATGGTGACCGGGCGGCCTTAAGGATTGATTGAGGTTTGGTCGATCAGCCGTGCACAGGCTGCCGCGAGGCGGGGTCCCAGGTCGGGGCCGAAGGTCGGGAAAAGGTGCGGCTCGATGACCTCCAACTCCATCAGGAGAAGTTGGCCTTGATGCGGCACCAAATCGACCCGCGCGGCCAGGGCTGGAACCGGCAAGGCGTCGATGAAGGCCTGAGCTGTCGCGATCTCCTGGGCACCCGGCACATAGGCCACCTCTGACCCGCCATGGATCACTTGGATGCGGTACTCGCCCGCCGCAGGGACTTTGCGAACCGCATGGCAGAACTGCCCATCAATGAAGATCATCGAGACCTCACCCCAGGTCTCAATCTCTGGAATCAGCGGTTGGGCAAATTGACCCGGTGGCATGGTAAGGTCGCCGCAGTCTTCCCGCCGAACCCGCGACTGCCCAAACCCGCCGGCACCAATCACCGGCTTCAGTACCAATTCGTCACAGGAAAGGGCATCGAACACATAGGAAAGACGCACCTCAACTTCGGTGAAGTAGCTGGGAATGACCGGCAAACCACCATTGATAAGACTGAGCAAATATCGCTTTGATAGGTTCCACCTGATCAATTCGGGGTCGTTGACCACCTTGGTGAGTTTGTTCGCCAGGTCCAGAAAGTCCAGGAACTCGTCCTGCCTATCCACGTAGTCCCAGGTGGTCCGGATGAAGGCTAGGTCGAACCGGCTGGGATCGCAGACCCGCCAATCGACCTCGACCATCTCGCCGCCCAGGGCGGCCATAGCGGGTCCCAGAACGGCAACCTCGCGGTCGTGCTCATAGGCGTCGAGCCGCCTATTGGTGGCTCCAGGCAAGCAGTCGGCGCAGGCGAGATAGGCGATCCGCACGCCTAACTCACCATCTCCTCACGGATCGACTTGCGCGCCATCCAAAAGAGGCCTGCCGCGATCAGGCTGCAGGACGATGAGCAGATCAGCGCCCAACGCACGCCCTCGGCCGAACCCAACCCCATCCTCACGGACAAGGTGTCAGACAGGAACCCAACCGCTAGCGGTCCCAATCCCAAGCCCACCAAATTGATGATGAAAATCAATATAGAAGCCGCAGTCGCACGCATGTGCGGCGGCACGAGGCCCTGGCCGGACGAATAGACCGGACCGTACCATAGCGATCCCAGTAGGCCCGGTCCCAGCAGCATCACCAAGGTGCCCATGGTGCTGGGGTTCATGATCGCCGCCGCATAGAGGAAGGGCGAGATGACCGCTGCGATGGCCGGAACTGTCATATAGGCGCGGATGTCTTTCTTAGCCGCCTTGTCCGCCAACCAACCGCCGACCCAGCTGGAGATGATGCCGGCGGTGCCGCCCATCAGACCCAGGGCGAGCCCCAGGAAACCCGCCGACTTC
>JANLPK010000348.1:0-8791 GCA_031367205.1 Alphaproteobacteria bacterium | reverse complement strand
CTGGGTATTGCGAACATCACGTCAGAAACCCCCGATCCCCCGGGTTCGGCCTTTGGTCGAGATCGCGACGGCCAGCCTAATGGCGTCTTGATGGGACAGGGTGCCATCTTCGCTGTCCTCGCCCATTGCCTAGGTGCCATGGCGCTCGACGATGTCCCAGAGGCCTGCGTCAGGGTCAGCATGAAGGCCAGCGCGGTCGGCGTCACTACCATCTGTGATCAGGCTTCAGGCGGCTTCCAGGGACGCCGCGAAATGGACGCCTTCCATGCCTTCGCGGCGTCTGGCCACATGACCGCCCGCCTGCGCTATTCCTTGGCCCAGACTGGAGCCGACAGTTGGGATCACCACGGGCTGACCCCTGGCGAGGGTGACGCCATGGCTCGCGCCACCGGCTGGAAGATCGTCTCAGATGGCTCAAACCAAGGCCGGACTGGCCTGCAGCGCCAGCCCTATCTCGGCGGCACTTACGGATCGGGCATCGCCTATGTCGAGCCCGACGCCCTCATCGACATCGTCACCAAGCGCGCCTTGCAGGGCTGGCAAGTGGTCGTCCACGCCAATGGCGACCTGGCCATCGACCGGGCGCTGGATGCTTTCGAGGCCGCCTATGCCGCCGGCGCACCCCGCGATATTCGGTTCCGCATCGAGCATTGCTCAGTGCTGCACAATGAGCAGATCGCCCGCATCGCCACCTTAGGCGTCAGCCCCAGCTTCCTGATCGGTCACGTCCATTATTGGGGCAAGGCCTTCCGAGATGAGATCTTCGGCCCCGAGAAAGCCGACCTGCTCTGCCGCGCCGCCTCCTGCGGCAAGGCCGGCATCCGCTGGACTATCCACTCCGACGACACGGTCACCGAGATGGGCCCCATGCGCCTGATCGACAATGCCGTGAACCGCAGCCTGTGGGCCGAACCGGGCGGCGTGCTCAACCCGGCGGAGCGCGTCAGCGTGCAACAAGCCATCATCGCCCTAACCCGCGACGCCGCCTGGCAATGCCACTCCGACCACGAAATCGGCTCCCTGGAAGTCGGCAAATTCGCCGACTTCGTGGTGCTGGATCAGGACCCGATGGAGGTGCACACGGCCTGTCTCGGCACAATCTGTGTTCTAGAAACCTGGGTTGGGGGAAGGCGAGTTTGGTCGGCGGAATAGGGATCTTGTCCGTGGGGTTCGTGTTTCGAATAAACTCAAATCACCCCGGGCACCAACCCGCCCCGCACCCGTCGCGAATAGTCGGCATAGTCTGGGAACCGTTCCCGCAGAAATGCCTCCTCGATCCTGATCCGCGCCAGCGTCGCCACCAGCATCACCCCCACGCCCCAGAGCGCCGCAACACTGCCCAACCACAACGCCATGCCGCCAAACAGCAGCAGGTTTCCGGCATAGAGCGGATGGCGCACCACCCCATAGATTCCGCTGTCGATCACCCGTTGCCCCTCGCCGCTCTGGTCATGAATGGTAGGTGCAGCAAACGCATTCTCCCACACTGCCGAATGGGTGATCAGGCCGCCGATGATCGCCACCGCCCAGCCTGCCCCAGCCACCCAGGCCGGGGGCGCGGGCAGCAAATGCCACGCAAACACATCCAGCGGAATGAACGCAAACCACGCCAACACAAAGCCGACATAGCCCACCGAGCCAACCGCATCGATCAGCGGCTGCTTCTCCGCCTTCGCTGCCACCAGGCCTTTCTGGCGCACGGCAAAACTCGCGGGCCGGTAGACTGCCAGCAGGATGTTCCCGCCGACCTGCATCACTGCCAATACCCCGATGAACCACAACCCCTGCTGCCAGACCCAGGTCCCGCCCGGCACTAACCCCGCCGGGATCAAAAGCAGCGCGGCGAACAACGCCCAAGTCCGCAACCCAGACCAAGCCCCGCGCAAGATCGCCATGACACCCTCGCCTCATCGCCAAACGGTAGGGTTGAGCCTGTGCGGGCGGCCAAGGGGAGTCAAGGGAGTGGGGTTTTGCCGGGCGCACCGGGACCGAGGGCCCATCCAATTAACCCGTGCTCCCTCTGCCGGATCGTGTTTAAGATCGGGCCAGATGGAGGTGACTGGAGTCTGGTGGCTTCCCTGGTCTTCAAAACCAGTGACACGTCCAAAAGGCGTGTGGTGGGTTCGATTCCCATCCACCTCCGCCAAGACCTGATGCAACGCGAGCCGCCTGTCATGACCACCCCCTTCACCCTGACCGACCTGGACGGACAGACCCGCGCCTATCCGACCGGTCGGCCCAGTCTGATCTGCTTCGTCAAGGAGGACTGCCAGACCTGCAATCTGGCCGCACCGGTGATTGAGAGCTTTTCGAAGGCCTGGGGCGGGCAGGCAGATGTCTGGATGCTAGGACAATCGGCGGATGGAAATCTGATCCTCAGAGATCGTCATGGCCTGACCCTACCCATCCTCGATGAGACCGGTTGCAAGACCTCCTTTGCCTGGGATTTCGAGATCGTGCCGGCGGTGTTCTGGTTGGGGCCCGACGGCGCCCTCAAGACCAAGCTCGAAGGCTTTGTGCGCCGGGAGTGGCAAGACCTCGACACGCAGATCGCTGCGGACCTGAAGGCCCAACCCGCCCAAGTGGAATGGTCGTCCTTGCCTGAGTGGCGACCCGGCTGCGGTTCGAAACACCTCGACCCGGAGATCCACGACCGACTGATCGCCGACGCCACCGACAGCCCGATCCGTGCGCGGCGCATCGAGATCGCCAGCGCCGACGACATTGCCGAGTTCATGTTCGACCAGGGTTTCAGCGACGGCCTGCCGCTGGTGCCGCCGACTGCGGAGCGGGTGATACGCATGCTGAGCGGCACCTCGCGCGGGCCGCAAGACGTCATCGCCATTGTGCCGCCCAATATGGCTCCGGTCACCGTCGAGAAAATCGCCATCAATGCAGTGATGGCCGGCTGCAAACCCGAATACCTGCCGGTGGTCATCGCTGCGGTGGAGGCGGTGTGCACCGACGAATTCAACATGCACGGGGTCAATGCAACCACCATGGGGGCCTCGCCGGTGCTGGTGATCAATGGCCCGATACGCGCTCGGATCGGCATGAACATGAAGCTGGCGGCGCTCGGTCCCGACAACCGCGCCAACGCAACTATTGGCCGAGCCTTGCGGCTGGTGGTGCGCAACGTCGGCGGCGCGCGGCCGGGCGGCACCGATCGCTCGACCCTCAGCACCCCCATGAAGATCACCATGTGCTTCCCCGAATGGGAGGAGGGCTCGCCCTGGGAGCCCTTGCATGTGGAGCGTGGCTTCAAGGCGCAAGACTCGGTGGTCACCGCCTTTGCCATGACCAGCGGCCCGACCCAGATTGTCGATCAGGAGTCTCGTCAGCCAGACCAAATGGGCGGCACCCTGGGCCTAGGCCTGGAGGCCATGTTCCTCTCCAAAATCCACCGTATGCCCACCGATGCCCTGCTGGTGGTCTGCCCCGAGCACGTCAAAACCCTGATCAGCGAGGGCGACTATTCCAAAGCCAGGCTGCGGGCCCGTATCCAGGCTGTCACCGCCCGGCCTTTGCGCGAGATGGTTTCCAACGGAGTCTCCGGAGCCGGCATCCCTCTCGCCGTCGCCGCCAAGATGAGCGAGGAACACCTCAACGGCCTGGTCTCAAAGTTCGCCGATGAACAGAATATCCACATCGTGGTGGCGGGCTCGGAGGCGGGCAAATTCTCAGCCGCCTTCTATGGCTGGGTCACCGGTCCGATGGGCTCAATCTCGGTTTCCCGCAAAATCGAAACCTGATAGCGTCTGCACAACTACGGAGGACGCCGATGACGACAATTCTCGATCCGACCGATGAACGGGTGCCGGTCGCCCGACAGATCACCCCGCGAACCGGTGACATAACCGGCGTGGTGGGTCTGCTGGACATCAGCAAGCCCCGCGGCAATGTGATGCTCGATGAGCTGGAGCGCCTGATGGCGGCCCGGTTGCCGGGCGTGGAGCTTAGGCGCTATCGCAAGCCGACCTTCACCAAGCCTTGCCCCTCGGACCTTCGACTGCAGATCAAGTCGGAATGCAATTTCCTGGTCGAAGCCCTGGCCGATTGAGGATCATGCACGACGTGCAGTTTGCACGACACTGTATGGTTCGAGATCCAAGGTCTTCCCGCCGTCTCCATCGCGTCCAGCGAGTTTGATCAGGCTGCTGATGTCCAAAGAAGGGCGCTGGGCATGGACGATGCCCGCTACCTACTGGTCGACCACCCGATCCAGGACGCGACGGATGATGAGATGCGCGCCAAGGCTCACGCCGTGTTGGATGCCGTGATCGGCGCCCTAAGCGTTTAGCCCATTGCCTGGGCGATCGCGGCGGCGAGCGGCGCTAGGTCGTCATCAGCTACCGTGCGCATTTCGAGCAACAGCTTGTCGCGCTCGATCCGGCCTACCACCGGGATCGCCCCGATGCGCAGGCGTCGCGCCAAGTCTTCGGCTGACACATGGGTGCAGCTTAGTCGCAGGGCAAACCCGGCCAGCGCGTGCATAGGCATGGCCCCGCCTCCTGCAAAGCCCTGGGTCTCGATGATATCCACCTCCAATCCAGCGAACCCTCCCACCAAGACAAACAGGGCCTGCGCTCGGGCATGGGTCACGGCGGCCGACTCCGTCAGCATCCGCAAGACCGGCACTCGGGTCATCGGATCGTTGGGTGGGCGATAGAGCCGCAGGGTCGCCGCCAACGCTGCCAGGGACAGTTTGTCCAGGCGCAGGGCGCGCGCCAGCGGGTGCTTTGCCAAGGTCTCGATCAGGTCGCGCCGCCCCGCAATGATGCCGGCCTGGGGACCGCCCAACAGCTTGTCACCGCTGAAAACCACCAGATCGACACCGGCCTTCAGGCTGGCTTGGACCTGTGGCTCGCCATGGATGCCGTGGAGTTCGAGGTCCACCAGGGCACCGCCGCCCAAGTCCTCGATCAGCAGCATGCCGCGCGCATGGGCGAAGGCCGCTAGGGCCTTCAGACTCGGCGCACTTGTAAAGCCCGTCATCCGGAAATTACTGGGATGGGTGCGCAGGATCACTCGCGCCTGCGGATGGTCGACCACCGCCTGCTCATAATCACTGAGGTGAGTGCGATTGGTGGTCCCGATCTCCACCATCTGCGCGCCGCTTTGCGCCACGATATCGGGCACCCTGAAGCCACCGCCGATCTCCACCAGTTCACCTCGTGAGACGATGACCGGCGTGCCTTTGGCCAGCCCCGCTAAGGCCAGCAAGACGGCTCCGGCACCGTTATTGACAGCAAAGCCGGCCTCGGCCTCGGTGATGTCGAAGATCAAGCGATCCAGATGATCGTGACGGGATGCGCGCTGGCCGACCTCCAGATCGAATTCCAGATTGGCATAGCCGGCCGCCGCCGTCATAGCGCTGACGGCCTCGGGAGCCAGAGGCGCACGGCCCAGATTGGTGTGGATGACGACACCGGTGGCATTGATGACCTGAAACAGGGTCTGGCGATCATTGCCCGAGAGGTGGCGGGCCGCCTGGTCGAGCAGGTCGGCGACCGACGGGATTGCGGCCTTGGGGTCAGTGAGGCTTTGGCGAGCCTGGTGAAGGATCACACGCAAAGCCTTGATCACCGCAGCCTGACCAAATTGCGAATTCAGCGGTTGTGCGGCGCGGTCGGCACAGATGACGCCGACGGCCGGCAACTGACGTCGTCGATCTTGGTCACCGAGCTGAGATTTCTTTCGTTCGACCACGGGTTTCCTTGTGCCGATAATACCTAGCGCGGCAGCGACACCGAAACACTAAAGACCCTCAGCCGCAAAGCCATATGCGTTACTCTGCATGTATCTCGCGGTCTGGGGCTAGGACCTTGACGGGTCGCATCACTAGGATGAGCGGCAGCAATAGGACCATGGAGATGGCCATCCAGCTGAAGATATTCACATAGCCGATCATAGCGCCATGGCGGGTGACTTCGCCGTTCAGACTCATCAGGCCCATTGTTGTTCCGGGATCCAGTAGGGTCGGCAGGGCATTTGTAACCACTGGGTCACCCTGGGCGATACGCTCGGCCAGGCGAACATGAGCGGTGGTCGAGTCACGAATGAGGATCGCTTGAACCACAGATATCCCGACGCTCGACCCAAGCGTTCTGGCCATGGTGGCGACAATCGTGCCCTCGACCCGGTGAACCGGTGACAAGGTGGCGTAGCCCAAGGTGTTGAGCGGGGCGAACATCAGACCGGTGCCGACGCCTTGTATGAATCCTGCCAGTTCCATAGGCTCGCCGGTCATGTCCAAACTGAACTGGCTCATCTGCCATAGCGCATAAGCCGAGACGGCGACCCCGATCACCAGCACTGTCCTCGCCCCAATCTTCACAATCAGGAACGGAACCAACAGAAAAGCGATCAACGACCCGAGACCGCGCGGCATGCTGACAATGCCGCTCTCTAACGCCGAATAGCCCAACAGGGTTTGCATGAATAACGGCAGCAGGGCGCTGGTAGAAAACAGCAGGACGCCGACGAAAAACCCGAAGATCGCCGAGCCGGTATAGTTGGCATCCTTGGCCAGGTCGCGATGGAAGAACGGATGCTCGGCGGTCACGGTTTGGGTGAGAAAGATGACAAGTCCGCTGGCCGCCATGGCAGCTTCAAACCATATTTCTTTAGAGTAGAACCAGTCCTGTCCCGGCCCACGATCCAGCATGACCTGCAGCCCGATGATGAATGTGACGAGAGACCCGAACCCCAGGAAATCGAACGGTCGCTCTCGGCCTCCGTCATCCTTGGCCATGAAGGTATAGATGCCGAAAAAGGCCAGAAACCCGATCGGGACATTGATATAGAAAACCCAGCGCCAGCTAAAGTTCTCGGTCAACCAACCGCCAAGCGAGGGCCCCAGGATCGGTCCAAGAATGACCGCCGCGCTCCAAATGCTCATAACGCGCGGGATCATCTTCTGCGGATAGATATCCAGCATCACCGCCTGCGAGAGCGGCATCAGCGAGGCTCCGGCAAACCCTTGGATCACCCTGTATAAGACGATCTGCTGTAGGGTCGTGGCGGTGCCGCACAGGACAGAGGCGGCGGTGAATCCGGCTATTGAGAACAGAAACATCGGCTTGCGACCGATCCTCTGCGACAACCAGCCCGAGAGCGGCGTCATGATCGCAGTGGCGATGATGTAGGAGGTCAAGACCCAAGTGATCTGGTCCTGAGCAGCCGAAACGCTGCCCTGGATATGCGGTAGCGCGACGTTGGCGATGGTGGAGTCCAGCGTATTCATCAAGGTCGCCAGCATCAGAGCGCCGGTGATCGGAATGCGATTTCGGATGTCTTGCGCTGACGCCACGCCGCTCTTGCTCCCAATCCATCTAGCCGCCGCGATGTTTCGCAAGGCACTTGACGATAAGGAGCATTACATCCAATTGCTGGTCTGTCCAAATGAGATCAAGCGACATGAGCCAACCAGCACTCGCGCAGGGCCAAGGCATCGACCTTCGGTTCGAGACCGGCTTTGCCTTAGCTGATGTTACCCGACTGCTGCGCATGGCGTTTGACCAGCGGATGCGTAGCCTAGGGCTGACCGGTTCAACATGGCGGGTCATCGCTCAGCTATCGCGGGAGGATGGTCAGACCCAGGCCCTGCTGGCGGAACGGCTGGAAATCAGCCGGGTCGCATTGGGCGAGACGGTGGATCGGTTGGAGAAGAGTGGCCACGTGCAACGGCGAGCCGATCCGACCGACCGTCGAAAATGGCATGTTCATTTGACCGAACTGTCGAGAACAATACTCCCGATGATGTTCAAGACCTCCGAAGTTCTTCAATCGGAGAGTTTCCGCGACCTATCGGATCAGGACATTGAACACTTGACCAGAGTCCTATCGCTGATGCGCGGTCGGCTATTGGACATGCAGATTGAAACACCAGACGATGAGGCGGGCCAATGAGCGCCACGAATGACCTAGGCCCAGCGACAGATACTCAGCGCAGAGGCGGTCCACCAAGGTGGCGTTGGTTGATCATCATCGGTGGTCCGTTGTTGATCTTCGCCGTGGTGGGGTATTTCATTCTGACCGGCGGGCGTTTTGAAACGACGGACGACGCCTATGTGCAAATTGCCAAGGCTCCGGTCGCCCCCTCAATCGGTGGGCGCGTCGTTGAGATCTATGTGACCGAGAACCAGTTTGTCCATAAGGGCGATGTGTTGTTCCGTCTGGATGCACGTGAGTCTATCGCCAATGCCCACGCAGCTGCCGCTCAGGTCGCCAGCGCGCGACTGCAATACAACGCCAACTCGGCGGCATATCGGCAACAGCAAGCCAATGTGCAGGGTGCCCTTGAGACAGTGGAGTATTCCCGCCGGGAAGCAAGCCGGACCCGAGACCTCGCCGTCGCAGGTGTCGCGTCTCAGCAGGATGTGGCCAAAGCCGTCCATGTTGCCGCCATGGCAAAGGAACAGGCTGAAGCTACCCGGCAAGCCGCGGCTCAAGCCTTGGCCGGTTTGGGGGGAGACGCAGGTCGGTCGTCAGACGGTGCACCGGCGGTCATGCAAGCCCTGGCTCAGTTGGAGCGCGCCCAGCTAACAGTCACCAATGCCACAGTCGTCGCGCCCGCCGACGGGGTGGTGACCCGCGTGCAGCAGATGCCCATCGGGACCTATCTCAATCCATCGCAAACCGCATTCTGGCTTCTCTCGGGCCAACCCTGGATCGAAGCCAATTTCAAAGAGGACCAGCTCGGCAAGATGAAAATCGGCCAGTCGGTTGAGATCGATGTCGATGCCTTCCCCAAGGCCGGCCTACATGGCCGGGTCGCCAGCTTCTCTCC
>JANLPK010000166.1:0-23427 GCA_031367205.1 Alphaproteobacteria bacterium | reverse complement strand
ACGGTCATGAAGAAGTCCCGCGTCGCGGGCAAGTTTTGCGTGGCGATGTTGATATGATTGATGGCGCGCAGTTGCATGGGTCTAATCCTCTAGCGGCGTGCCATAGAGTTCCAGCCTATGGTCCACCAGCTTGTAGCCGAGCTTGCGGGCAATGGCCTCCTGCAGAGCCTCGATCTCCTCATCGACGAATTCGACAACCTTGCCGGACTTCAGATCGATCAGATGATCATGGTGGATCTCGGTGGCTTCTTCATAGCGCGAGCGCCCGTCGCGGAAATCGTGCCGTGCGACGATGCCGGACTCCTCGAACAGCCGCACCGTCCGGTAGACCGTGGCGATGGAGATATGTGGATCTACCGCATGACTGCGACGATAGAGTTCTTCCACATCGGGATGGTCATGGGCTTGGCTCAACACACGGGCGATGACCCGGCGCTGCTCGGTCATGCGCATGCCCTTTTCGATGCAAAGGTTTTCTATGCGGTCCACGACGACTCCCGATTGGCGATCCGGCTGAAGAATAGAGCTAGTCTGCGCCGCTGTTAAGGTCGCACCGCATGATGATGGCGTCGGTGGCTCCCTTGGGACGCAAATAGTAGCCTGGGCGTCGCCCCGCGCAGACAAACCCATGGCGCTCATAGAGCCCGATCGCACCGGGGTTATCCGCCGCAACCTCCAGAAACATTTCCGCCGCACCGTTTTCCGTCGCAATCCTCGCGGCCGCCGAAACCAAGGCCGAACCGAGCCCCCTTCGGCGCGCTTGAGGAGCCACGGCCAGGGTAAGCACTTCACTCTCGCCGGCCACAGCGCGACAGAGGATCATTGCCACAGGGTCAGGGTCTCCCAGCACCAAGCCAAAGGCGCCGGAGCCCGCCAACAGGTCGGCTATCTCGCTCTCATTCCAACTGGGCTGAAAGGCGCGGGCGTGCACCGAGGCCAGCGCTGCAAGATCATTTATGCCGACCCGGCGTGGCTTCATGCGGGGAGCTCTCGCCCACCCGGCAGCTTAGCATCGGGCGCTCGAAGATAGAGTGGTTGAGGCGGCACTATCGGCTTGGTCACCGCCAATCGAGCCACAACCACCGGATCGGCATGATCAACCTGGATCACTGAAGCGTTTGGAAAGGCATCGCGAAGGTGGCCGGCCCCGGTTCCGACCAGCGTCATCGAATCTAGGTCCGTCAGTGCAAGCAGTCGTGCCACAGCGACCTCAATGGCCAACCCCTCCGGAGCCATCAAAGGCTTCCCACCGGAGAAGGCCTGCAAGAAGACCTGTCCCCGCTTGGCCTCCAAGACCGTTACGACATCGTCGGGAAGGCCTTCATGGGGAACCGCCAAGGCTTCCAAGACCCCAATCCCGATCACCGGGATCGATAGCGCCTGACCCAACCCCTTTGCGAACGCCAAGCCGACCCGAAGGCCGGTGAACGAGCCCGGACCCACCGTGACGCCGACCCTCTGGAGCTGATCGAATTTCAGACCCGCCTCCGCCATGGCTTCAGCCACCAGTGGCGCGAGCCGCTCTTGGTGACCCCGCAACATCAGCTCGACCCGACGCGCCAAGACCCGATCCCCATCGAGAATAGCGACGGAGCAGGCGGCAAGGCAGGTATCAAGAGCCAGAACGATCATGTTGCCCAAGCGGCTACACGATCGGGCCCCTGGCTCAAAGGGTCTGTTCGACCCGAGTGACCTCAGGAACATAGTGTTTGAGCATGTTCTCGACGCCCGCTTTCAGAGTCGCCGATGAGGAAGGACAGCCTGAACAGGCCCCTCTTAAGTGCAGCCAGACCACGCCGGTATCGGGTTCAAAGCGGTTGAACAGAATATCACCACCGTCCTGCGCCACAGCTGGGCGGATGCGCGTATCGAGCAGATCCTTGATCTCGGCCACCACCTGAGCGGTATCGCCTTCGTAGACGATCTCATTGTCATGGCCGCCGCCCTGGATCGTATCGGCCTCAAACAATGGACGACCCGAAGTGAAGTGATCCATGATCGCTGCCAGGATCGGGGCCTTGAGGTGGGGCCAGTCAAAATCAGGGTCTTTCCCGACCGTCACGAAATCGCTGCCAAAGAATACCCGAACGACGCCGTCGATCTCAAAAATCTCACTGGCCAGCGCCGAGACGATCGCCTCATCAGCATTGCGGAAGTCGCGAGACCCCTCGCTGAGAACTTCCCGGCCAGGCAGGAATTTCAGGACTTCAGGGTTCGGGGTCGGTTCGGTCTGGATAAACATAGTCCTGATGTGGCGCCTGAGAGGTGTGCGCGCAAGTCAAGCGCGATTGAACCGCTTATGGAAAGGGTGTATCGCGCGCCGCTTGTGGCCCCGCTGGGCCGCAAACAGGGGCCTTAGTGAGTGTTCCCGGAGATATCGGATGCCTGATCCGACCAGTGCCGCCCCCGAGGCGTCCGACGAGTCGCATCCCTCCCCCCACAAGGAGAGCATGGCCGCGCTGGCCCTTGGTGCCATGGGCGTGGTGTTCGGCGATATCGGCACCAGCCCGCTCTACGCAATGCGCGAAGCCTTGGCGCATTCGCGATCGACCGTAAGTTCCGAACTTGCGGTGATGGGCGTCGTATCCCTGGTCACCTGGGCTCTGATCCTCATCGTGACCATCAAGTATGTGGTCTTCCTCATGCGCGCCGACAACAAGGGAGAGGGTGGGACCCTTGCCCTGATGGCTTTGGCGCAGCGCTCGCTGGGCCGACGCTCAACGGTCGTCTTTTTCCTCGGTGTCATCGGTGCGGCGCTGTTTTATGGCGACGGGATCATTACCCCGGCTGTCTCGGTCTTGGGGGCGGTCGAGGGCATCCGAGATGCGCCGGGCGTCGGCAAGGGCATGGCCGACTATGTGGTGCCGATCTCAGCGGCGATCCTCATCGCTCTGTTCCTTATTCAGTCGCGCGGCACAGCCAGCGTCGCCAAGGCCTTTGGCCCGATTACCTTGGTCTGGTTTCTGGTCTTGGGGGGTTTGGGCATTTATCACATCGCTGACAGCCCCTCGATCATCAAGGGGTTGATGCCGCAATATGGTGTCATTTTCTTGCTGGACAACGGTCTGCTGGGCTTCGTGATCCTGGGCAGCGTGTTCCTCGCGGTGACGGGTGCCGAGGCCTTGTACGCCGACATGGGCCATTTCGGGAAAGATCCGATCCGCGCCGCTTGGCTATTTCTGGTCCTGCCAGCTCTATTGCTAAACTACCTAGGTCAAGGAGCCTTGGTGCTGTCCCACCCCCACGCCCGCAGCGATCCATTTTTCCAGATGATCCCCCACGCCATCTATTGGCCCGTCCTGATCCTGGCCATGGTCGCCACGGTCATCGCCAGCCAGGCCGTCATCACCGGAGCCTTCTCAATGACGCAACAGGCGGTGCAGCTGGGCCTTTTCCCACGTATCGACATTCGCCGGACCTCGGAGACTCAAGCGGGGCAAATATATGTGCCGCAGGTCAATACCTTCCTTCTGATCGGTGTTTTGGTCCTGCTCTTCACATTCCAAAACTCGCACAATCTAACGGCAGCCTACGGTATCGCGGTAACCGGGGCGATGTTGGTGGACACGCTTCTGTTCTTCGTGATCGTCAAATCCATGTGGAAACGTCCCACGTGGCAGGCGGTGCTGGCATCCGGCGGCTTCGCGGTCATCGACTTGGTCTTCATCTCCTCGAACCTGTTGAAGATTCCGCAGGGCGCGTGGCTTCCGTTAGTTCTTGGCGCGGCCCTAGTCATCGTCATGTGGACCTGGACCAAGGGCGCTCAGATCCTCACCGACAAGACCCGTCGCGACTCTGTGCCCCTGGCAGAGCTATCTGAAATCCTCAAAGCCCGCCCGCCGCACCGCGCGTCTGGTACCGCGATCTTCCTGACCTCAGATCTCGACATGGCCCCGGTGGCCCTGATGCATAATCTCAAGCACAATAAGGTCCTTCACGAGAAAAACATCGTCCTCACCGTCATCACAGCTGAGACGCCCCGGGTGAAGGACGGCGATCGGATCAAGATCGAGCCGATCAATGATGACTTCAAAAAGCTGACCATCAGCTACGGCTTCATGGAGAGCCCGAACCTTCCCAAGGCTCTGGGTCAGAGCCGCAAACTTGGTCTGAAGTTCGACATCATGGCGACCAGCTTCTTCTTGGGGAGACGCTCCGTGGTCGCCTCAGCGCAAAGCGGAATGCCGCTTTGGCAGGACAAGCTGTTCATCTTCCTAATGCGCAATGCCGCCAACCCCACCGACTTCTTCAAGATTCCGCCCGGTCGCGTGGTGGAGCTTGGCACCCAGGTCACCGTCTAGGAATTCGTCATGTCTGCGCCCACAATCAAGAAAGTCGTCCTCGCCTATTCCGGCGGCCTCGACACCTCGATCATCCTGAAATGGCTGCAGACCGAGTACGGCGCGGAGGTCATCACCTTCACAGCGGATCTGGGCCAGGGCGAAGAAATCGAACCGGCCCGCGCCAAGGCTCTGGCTGCCGGCGTCAAGCCCGAGAATATCTTCATCGAAGACGTGCGCGAGGAGTTCGTGCGGGATTTCGTATTCCCGATGTTCCGCGCCAACACGGTCTATGAGGGCCAGTACCTGCTGGGCACCTCTATCGCGCGACCGCTGATTGCCAAGCGGCAGATCGAGATTGCTCGCATGTTGGGAGCCGACGCCGTCAGCCACGGCTCCACCGGCAAGGGCAACGATCAGGTTCGCTATGAGGTGGCCTATTACGCCCTGGAACCCGACATTCAGGTGATCGCCCCTTGGCGTGAGTGGGACTTCAAGAGCCGCGAGTCCCTGCTGGAATTTGCCGAACAGCACCAGATCCAGATCACGAAGGATAAGCGCGGTGAGGCGCCGTTCAGCGTCGATGCCAACCTTCTGCACTCCTCATCCGAGGGCAAGGTGCTGGAGGACCCAGCCGTCGAGGCCCCGGAATTCGTCCACATGCGCACGATTGCGCCGGAGGATGCCCCCGATAAGGCCACTGTGTTCACTCTGGATTTCGTGAAGGGCGATCCGGTCGCGGTCGACGGGGTGACAATGTCGCCGGCCACCCTGCTGACCAAGCTCAACGATCTGGGCCACGCCAACGGCATCGGCCGCCTGGATCTGGTGGAAAACCGCTATGTCGGCATGAAGTCGCGGGGCGTCTATGAGACACCGGGCGGCACCATCCTGCTGGCTGCTCATCGGGGCGTGGAAAGCATCACGCTGGACCGGGGTTCCATGCACCTGAAAGACGAACTCATGCCCCGCTATGCGGAGCTGATCTATAACGGCTTCTGGTTCACACCCGAGCGCGAGATGCTGCAAGCCGCCATCGATCACAGCCAGGCTATGGTCACCGGTCAGGTGCGGATCAAGCTCTATAAGGGCAACGTCAGCATCATAGGCCGCACCAGCCCCTATTCGCTCTATGACCAGGACCTCGTCACCTTCGAAGAAGGCAAGGTGGCCTATGACCATCGCGACGCCACCGGCTTCATCAAGCTCAATGCCCTGCGGCTGCGGGTTATGGCCAAGCGCGACAAGCGGATCAAAGGCTAGCTTCTGAGACCCGATTTCCGTTTTTCCGCGGGGCGTGCAACCTTCCCCGCGTGATGGTCAGCATGTCGTCTGACCGGGCAACGGGAGGATTTCATGGACTCACATAACGCGGTGGCGGCAGTCACCCTACTGGCTCTGCTTGTCTATTTTTGGATGGGCATACAGGTGGCCGGCGCACGCCGGACCAGCGGCATTTCGGCCCCAACCATGACCGGTGATCCGCGCCTAGAGCGGTGCGTTCGGGCCCACGAGAATACGCTTGAGTGGTTGCCGATCTTCCTGGTTTCGCTGTGGCTCTTCGCCCTCTATTGGAACGACATGGTCGCCACAGCCCTCGGCTTGGTTTGGATCGTCGGGCGGATTCTTTATGCGCTTGGCTATGCCGAAGACGCGGGCAAACGCAGCACCGGCTTCCTGATTCAGATGATGGCTGCCAGCGTCCTGCTACTCGGCGCGCTCGGAAAAGCTGTCTGGGTCCTGATCCAGGGCGGCGCTATTTAAGGAACAGGGTCCAGCCCTGCCAAACGGCAAGACCGGTGACCAGCGCGCCGACCATCCACGTTAGCGCTCGAAGTGGCATGTGTTTGGTCGCCCACCCCGCAATGGGTGCGGCGACCACGCCTCCGGCGATCAAGCCGACCACCGGCCAAAGGTGGTCAGTCAAACCTGAGGTTTTCCAATGGCCCGTGACCAGCGCTGTCAGGAAAGCCGCGGAAACCGCGACGGCCATGAAGAACTCCGCCGCATTGGTCGTGCCGATAGCTTGGCGCGGATCCGCCCCGCCGCCCATCAGTGTCGAGGTGACAATCGGACCCCAACCGCCGCCGCCTATGGCGTCGAAGAAACCGCCGGTCAGGCCCAGCGGAAACGGCAGCTGCCAGGAGAACAGCTTGGGACGCGTTTGCCGCCAAGCCCGGTAGAGGATCGTCAGGCCCATCAGGCCCAGCCATCCGACAACCCAGGGCTTGATCACATCACCCTTGATCGAGGTCAGCACGTAGGTGCCGGCCACCCCGCCGATCACCCCGCCCAGCGACAACAGCGCCAGGAGCCGCCAGCTGACATTGCGATGATAGAGGTGGCTGATCGCTGAAGCCGCTCCGGTGAATACCTTGGCCGCATGGACACTGGCCGACGCATTGGACGGGGTGACCCCCAGGGCCAGCAAAACTGTCGAACAAATGACGCCGTAGGCCATGCCCAACGCCCCATCGACGAGTTGGGCGGCAAAGCCGACGGCCGTGAAAAGCCAGAATTCAGGGGTCATTTCGGTATCCTCTTGGCCGAGGTGTCGCCTGAGTAGCGCCTAACATCAACGCGGAATACCTTTGGGGGCCCTTAGCTTTTCTCGGAATTCAAAGGCCGGGTCGGCATTGCCTTACATTTGAGCGAATTCCGTGATTGGCTGACCCCATGATGTCCAAGTCCATTGCCCTTGCGCTCAGCCTTACTTTCACAGCGGCCCTCAGTGCCTGTGTCACCTCGACACCCTATCAGCTGAACAGCAAGGCTGCCTCCGGCGGCTATTCGGAGACCAAGCTGGAGCCAAACCGGTTCCGCGTGACCTTCTCCGGCAATACCTCCACACCCCGCGAGAAGGTGGACGACTATCTGCTATTCCGCGCCGCAGAACTCACCCTGGCCCAAGGCTTTGACACTTTCACCATTGCTGATCGTCACACCGATCGCGACGCCCGCTCAGAGCTGATCCCCGATCCGTTCTACCGGCCCTTCTACAGCCCACGCCCCATCTATGCCCGCGTCAACGGCCAGATCGTGATCGTGGGATGGGACTCCTACTACAGCGACCCGTTCTGGGACCGACCCCGATGGGGTGATGAGGTCCGCACGATCGAGAAGTTCCGTTCCAGCGCCGAGGTCGTGATGACCCACGGTCCAAAGGCGCAGGGGGACCCTGCAGCCTTCGATGCGCGCGCGGTGGTGGAAAACCTCGGTCCGCGAATTCAGCGTCCGCCGGTGAAGCCCTAAACCGTCTCGTCCTTGAAGGTCAGGCCGGCATTGGCGTGCAACCGGTCCACCAGTTTCTGACCCAATGCCGCGCCGGGCACCCAAACGCCGCCATCGACACCCGCTCCGTCCTTCAGCAGGCAAATCGCCGTCTCAGCGATGATCTTTGAGGTCGAGCCATAGCCCGGATCCTTGTCGCCATAAACGCTGCCGCGCACCTGTCGACCGTCACTGTCAATGCCGATGAACAGCAGGTCGTAGAACCCGGCCTCCCGCTCAGCCTTGCTCGGCCCCTCACCTGGCTGCGGCCCGGCGGCCCCGCCCAGATCGGTGAACGCCGTCTCCGCGCCTGGCGCGGTCACCGCCATCTCGTCATAGGCAAAGTCAGTGCCGTAAGCGTGGCTCTGCAGATAATTCGAGCGGTGGATATTCTTGGAGTTGATCGTCGCCATCATGAAGGGGCCGACCTCTAGGCCCAAGTCCGGATCCACATGCTTCTCATTGCCGGGCGGTTGCGCCGGCCCTTCAAATCCCGGCGTCAGGGCAAAGGGGTTGAACATCAGGCCCATCAGGGCCGGGTTCTTCTGGATTGCCGCCATGGTCGCCTTGCCACTGGCTGCTGTGCCGCCGGACAGCCCGCCGCGCATGGAGCGCACTCGACCCTTCACCCGCGCCACCGGATGCCCCAGCTTGGCCCGCGCCAAGCCCTGCACAAAGAAGACGCCCAACTCAAACGGAATGGAATCAAACCCGCAGGAGAGCATGATCCGCGCACCGGAAGCCTTGGCCGCCGCGTCATGGGCCGCAATCATATCAGCCATCCAGTTGGACTCGCCGGTCAGGTCCAGATAGTCGGTCCCCGCCTCCGCACAGGCCGCCACCAGATCGCTCCCATAGAGCTGATAGGGCCCGACCGTCGTCAAGATCACCTTGGCTCGCTTGACCATGGCCCGCACCGAAACCGGATCAGCCGCATCAGCCACCACCAGCGGCGTATCCCTCGGCGCGCCGATCTCATCACGAACCTGGGCCAGCTTAGCCCCCGACCGCCCAGCCATAGCCCACTTCACATCGCCACCGACGCCGTACTTGGCCGCCAAATGCTCAGCCACCAACCGTCCCGTGAAACCCGTGGCTCCATAGACGATAATATCAAACTCAGCCTTGGGGTTCATGGCGCGCGCTCCGGTGTTGTCCCGCGACCGTCGCAGAATTTACAGCGTACGGCTAGAGCGCAAAGCCGGATCGCCAGGACTTTCGTCCGGCGCTCACGACTTCATTTTCGCGGAAAATTTGGAGCGGGCGAAGAGATTCGAACTCTCGACCCCAACCTTGGCAAGGTTGTGCTCTACCACTGAGCTACGCCCGCGCTCCTCAGGGTCGGCCGGATGGTCCGGCGGCCCCGAAATTCGAGAGCGGGCTTATGGCAGAGGGCTTCACCCTTGGCAAGGGTCCGTCCAAAGCCAGGGTGAGAATCAAGATTCTAAACCGCAGAGATCGCGGAGATACGCAGAGCTTCCAGCACCGCTTCTATCCTCCGCGAACCTCTGCGATCTCCGCGGTTGAATAATCCTTCTAGTGCTCAACCCTCAACCCATGAACCGTGGAGCCTTCAAGCGGCGCTTATTGACGTGGTCTTTTGGCGGTTCGCCGGTCTCTTCGGGAAACTCACCCTTGAAGTAATAGCGCTGCCAAGCCTCTTTGGTGGCCTCGGGGTCGAGGCGGAAGATGCGTTTATTGAACTCCGCCCGGTGCTTTTCCCAGGTGTCATATTGATCGCGCAGCTCGGGATTGCGATCCATGGAACGGATGGTGGGTTGCACGTCGCTGAGCGGCTTATCCTGCACCAAGGTGATGAAGCAGAAGGGTTCCCCCTTTTCGAACCGCACCTTGCCGGGCCGGGTGAAGATCCAGTTCATCGTAAAGGGAAAGGGCAACCAGTCGGTCTCGACCAGGCCAGCCAGAGGTTGGATGCCGTCCTTAATGTGGTTCGGCGGCCCCTGAGCGATCATCGACCAGCCTGGCTCTGTGCGGAACAAATAGCCCGGATGCATCGTCACCACCCCGTGGCTGAAGTGGCTTTTGACGAACTCATGGAAGTCCGGGTGGGGTCGATCCGGCGTCAGCTTGATGTCGGTCTGTAGAGTGCCGCCATTCCACTCGGCGGTGAAGGACATGGGGCACAGAATCTCCCAGCCGGTCGTGTTCGCCATGGAAAGCGGGAGACAGCGATAAGGATGGCGATGGGCGAACGTGTCCATCCAGGCCCTCTCAGGTCGTCCCGCGACAATCTCCGGAGGCCGCATAGCGGTGGGGTAGCATTGCAATTCCATGACACGAACTCTTCAATGGGTAGGATCTGGTCTATTCAACCACGAAGACCGCGAAAAACACCAAGCCGAATTGGGCCGCCTCGGTTATCCCTGGTCAATGCTGAGCCGCGCCGACCTGATTGCCCACCTCGATACCCGCGGCATTGACCATGCGACCACCGATCATCCGGCTGTATTCCGGGTGGGCGAGGGTGAGGACATCAAGGCGACCATGCCTGGTGCCCACACCAAGAACCTGTTCCTGAAGGACGCCAAGGACCGGCTGTGGCTGATCTCCGCCCAAGACGACACGGCGATTGACCTAAAGCGCCTGCATCCCATCATCGGGTCCGCGCGGCTGTCCTTCGGGTCTGCAGACCTTATGCAGGAAACCCTGGGCGTGACCCCCGGTTCAGTGACCGCCTTTGGCCTGATCAATGACCGCGAGCGCCGCGTGAACTTTGTCCTCGACCGCCGGTTGGCGCAGGCCGACACAGTGAACTTTCATCCCCTGGTCAATACCGCCACCACAGCCGTCAGCCGCCAGGGCTTTGTGCGATTTCTATCTGGCCTAAACATCACGCCGATGATTGTGGACTTTGCCGCTATGGCGGTATGGAAAGACCAGTAGCGACACCATATCTGGCCAAGGCCAACCAGGAAGACGACCATGAGCTTGATCGGGGAAACCCAACCCGTCGCCGATTTGATCAAGGACGGCAGCGACGCCGACTTTGTGACCGATGTGATCGAGGCTTCGAAAGAGGTTCCCGTCATCGTCGACTTCTGGGCTCCCTGGTGCGGCCCCTGTAAGCAACTCGGTCCGGCCATTGAACGCGCGGTCATCGCGGCCAAGGGCAAGGTCAAGCTGGTCAAAATCGATATCGACAAGCACCCGCAATATGCCGGTCAGATGCGGGTGCAATCCATCCCCGCCGTCTTCGCCTTCGCCGGTGGTCGCCCCATCGACGGCTTCACCGGCGCTCTGCCGGAGAGCCAAGTCAAAGCCTTTGTGGAAAAGGTCGCCAAGAAGGCCCCGGCCAATCCGTTGGATGAGCTGCTGACCCTGGCCAAAGAGTCCCTTGGACTTGGCGACTTAGGCGGCGCGGCTCAGGCCTATGCCCAGGTGTTGCAAGCCGACCCGGAGAACCTGAAAGCGCTCGGCGGCTTGGCGAGGGTTTATCTCGATAGCGGCGATCTCGAGCGGGCCGCCGAGGTGGTGGCCATGGCACCAGCCGAGGCCAAGGACGTCGATCTCGACAGCGTCCGCGCCGCCATGGCCCTGGCCAGCGCGGCACCCAGCGAAACGGCTGAGTTGGAGACTGCGGTCGCCAAGGATCCCGGCAATCATCAGGCGCGTTTTGATCTGGCTGCCGCTCTCGCCGGCCGTGGGGACTGGGCCGGAGCTGTCGATCATCTACTCAGCATCATCGCAACTGACCGCACCTGGAACGAGGAAGCCGCGCGCAAGCAATTGCTCGTGGTCTTCGAGGCTGCCGGTCCGGCCTCAGAGATCACCCGCGCAGGCCGCCGCCGTCTCTCTGCCATCCTGTTCTCTTAAAGGTCGCATGATGACCCCCGAGTCCCCCCATCTCCCCCAAGTGATCCCCGTCTTTCCCCTCGACGGTGCCCTCCTGTTGCCCGGCGGCGAACTCCCCCTGCGCATCTTCGAACCGCGCTATCTCAACATGGTCGACGACGCCATGGCCGGCGACAAGATGATCGGCATGATCCAGACCACCGGCGGGGAGCGCTCCCGTCCGAAGCTGGCTGGGGTCGGTTGCGCCGGCAAGATTACCAGTTTCAACGAGACCTCCGACGGCACCTATCTGATCACCCTGACCGGGGTTTGCCGCTTCTCGGCCGGGGCTGAGCTACCGGGAAACACCCCCTATCGCCAGGTGCGCGCGGCCTTCGAGGCCTTCGCCACCGACCTGGCCCAAGACCCCGATGCGCCGGGCTTTGACCGGTCCCGCTTCGGCAAGGCGCTTAAGACCTATCTCAATCGCCGTGAGCTGGACATCGACTGGGAGAGCGCCAAGTCTGCCCCCCTGGACAGTTTGGTCAGTAGTCTTGCCATGGGCCTGCCCTTCGGCCCGTCAGAGAAGCAGGCCCTGTTGGAGGCCCCCTCGCTCACTGCCCGTTGCGAGACCCTGACCACCCTTTTGGAAATCGATACCTCGGACGATGACGGCGACAAATTTGGCGGCATCCAGTAGGGGAGGATGATCATGACCGATGACGACCTGCCCCCCATGACCCACGAGGTCGATCCGCGCCTGCTGGAAATCTTGGTCTGCCCGGTGACCCATGGGCCGCTAGACTATGACCGTGCTGCAGGTGAGTTGATCAGCAAGCTCGCCAAGCTCGCCTATCCGATCCGCAACGGCGTGCCGATCATGCTGCCCGAGGAAGCCCGCGCTCTGGAGGACTGAGCGCGTTGACAGGCTCCGATCCAAGGGTCAGCATCGGGTTTCAGCAACAGAGGATCCGGTTTCATGAAGGCTCTACGCTCCATTCGGACTCTCAACCCAGCCTAAACGGCTTGGGAGTCTGACAAGATCGCGTGCTCAATCCGTGATCTGCGGACTAGAGCCCTTGCCTGAACCCGCGCGAGCCCATGGCTCGCCGTGCTGAAATGACACCATGACCACTTTGACCAACCGTTACGGCAGCCTCTGTGCTGAGATCTACGACCTGGATAAACCCCCCGGCTCACTCTCTGATATTCCCTATTATCAATCGCGCCTAAAGGACCTGCAGGGCCCGATCCTGGAGGCGGCGGTGGGCACTGGGCGCCTGCTGATCCCCCTGCTTGAGGCTGGCCTGTCGATGGAAGGTTTTGACCACTCCGCCCACATGCTCGCCGTCTGCGAGGGGCACCTTCGGAGCCGGGGTCTGGTCTCCCGTTTACAGCAAGCCCGGTTCTCGGATTTCACCGCAGACCAGCCCTATGGCGCGATCATCGTTCCGGCGAGCTCATTCATCCTGATCGACGATTATGACGCTGCGTGCGCGGCGCTTACCCGATTCCGCAACAATCTGCGACCCGGAGGCCTGTTGCTGATCGATCTGCCGCCCCTGAGCTTCTATGAGGTCAAAGCGCCTCCCCGCAGTTGGACGGCCACCAACGGCGACCGGCTCACCCTGGTCAGTCAGCAGGAACGCAGCGACCCTATCGCCCAAACGCGGGTCAATCAGGATCGCTATGAACGCTGGCGGGACGGTAAGCTGATCGGGACTGAAATCGAGTATTTCGCCTACCGGGTTTGGGGCCTGAAGGAGATGGAGCTGACCCTGAAAGCCTTGGACTTCGAAGACGTGGAGGTCTGCGGCAACTACCGGCCAGGACGAGCCCCCAGGACTGGCGACGGGATTCTGAACTTCTCAGCGCGCCATCAGGTTAAGCGGCAAAATCGCAGGAGTCGCTGAGACTCCGCGGGGATTGCCGGGGGAACATAGCTCAGTACCTGCTGAAGAGAGAAGGCTAAGGCGCGAGGCTTAGAATGGCGGGGTTTGCGGCCCCACAAACCCCCTCATGACCTCGAAGGCCTGGGCCACGGCCAGCGTCAACGCATCACCGCCCGGCGGGCCGATGAGTTGCGCGCCTACCGGCAATCCCTGCGCCGTTAGGCCTGCGGGGACGCAGGTGGCGGGGAGGCGGCAGGCGGTGGCTAAGGCGATCCAGTTTAGGTTGGCGGCATAGGGGATGGCTTGGCCGGTGGAGAGGGTCAGTTCGCGGGTGTTGAAGGGGGTGTGGTCGTGGCGGAAGGCCGGGGTGGCGGTGATGGGGGCTAGGATGACGTCGAACTTGGCGAAGGCGGCTGTGACTTGGTGGGTAATCTGGGCGCGGGCCTCGTCGGCGGCGAGCCATTCGGCGTGGGTCACCGTGTAGTCGAGGATGTTGGCGAGCGATGGATCGTTGGAGCCAGCGGCGATGGCCGCAAGGACGGGCGGGCGGGCGGCCAGCATCTGGGCCTGTTGGTCGGGGGGCAGGTCGGTGAACAGGACCGAGCTCAAGAGGCGGCGATAGGTGGTGGAGAGCTGCTGGGCATCGACCGGGCTGGCGATCTCTTCGACCTGGGCACCGATGGCAGCGAGACCCTTGGCATAGGTTTCGATGACAGTGCGGACCTGGGGGTCGAGCGGGAAGCTTGGCTCGTCCAGCCAGAGGCCCACGCGGATCTTGGCTGGCGCGGTGATGGCGGGATCGGGGCGGTCAGCGATCACCTGGAAGAGCAGGCTTAGGTCTCTGGCCGAGCGGGCCATGGGTCCGACGACGTTGAGGTCGCGGGCCGAGCGGGTACCCGGCCTCGGCGGCACATGGCCGAAGGGGGAAATCGCGCCCCATGAGGGCTTGTGTGAATAGACGCCGCAATAGCCGGCCGGGACCCGCAAGGAACCGCCGATATCTGAGCCGATCTCCAAGGACGTGATGCCGGTGGCCAAGGCGCTGGCCGCGCCGCCGGAGGAGCCGCCGGGGGTGCGGGTGACATCCCAGGGATTGTTGGTAGTGCCGTAGAGGGCGTTATAGCTCTGCCAGTCACCGGCCATGACCGGCACATTGGTCTTGCCCCAGATGATGGCTCCTGCGGCGCGGGCCTTGGCGATGACGGTGGCGTCCTCGCAAGCGCGGTTGAGGTAAGTCGGCAGACCGGCGCTGGCGGGCATGCCCTCGACATCCAGAGTGTCCTTGGCGGTCATGGGCAAACCGGCCAGCGGGCCCTGGGGTTCGCCCTTGGCACGGGCGGCGTCAGAGGCTTGGGCGGCGCGCAAGGCGCCTTCCGGGTCGGTGACCACCACGGCGTTGAGCTTGCCGTGGGTCGCGTCGCGCCGGGCCACGGAGACCTTCAAGAGCTCGACGGCAGAGATGCGACCTGCTGAGAGTTCGGCCAGCTGGCCGGTGGCGTCGAGGTTCAGGATAGCTTCGGTCACGGCTTCATCCCCAAGACATCGGCCATGTCGTAGTGGCCAGGCGGCTTACCGACGATCCAGCGGGCGGCTTCGACGGCACCGCGGGCGAACAGGCTGCGGTCGCGGGCGGAGTGGCTGAGCGTGACGATTTCGTCGTCGGCAATGAAGCTGACCGAGTGCTCGCCGATGATGTCGCCGCCCCGTTGGACGGCAAATCCGATGGCACCGGGTGGCCGACCCCCGGTGACGCCGTGGCGGGCGTGGACCCCGACGTCTTGGAGATTGACCCCGCGGCCCCCAGCTGCGGCCTGACCCAGCATCAGGGCGGTGCCGGAGGGGGCGTCGACCTTGCGGCGGTGATGGGCTTCGAACACCTCGATGTCGTAGTCTGCGGCGGCGAGCGCCTTGGCGGTCTGGGCGACCAAGCCCATCAACATATTGACGCCCAATGAGAAGTTGCCGGTCTGGACGATGGGGACGCGCTTGGCGGCCTGTGCGATCACGGCGAGGTCTGCCTCCGACAAGCCGGTCGAGCCGATCACCAGGGCTGGGCTGCCGCGCTGGGCGCAAGCTAGGGCCAGGGCGACGGAGGCGGTGGGGGTTGTGAAGTCGATGACCACGTCGGCGAGGTCAAGCGCCTGAGCCTGGGTGACCAAGCCATCGCCGGTGACGTCGGGACGGTCGAACCGAGCGGTCACCGCCAAGCCCTCGCGGCCCTCGATGGTGGAGGCCAGAGCCTGACCCATACGGCCCATAGCGCCGACAATGGCAATGCGGATGGTCAAGGCGGCATCTCCGGGCATAGTAACAGTCTCGCCTTGTCTCGCGCCAGGGGCAGGGCGGTCAACCGCTGACGCAGAAATCGCCTAGCTCTGCGGCGGTTTAGTCTTGTTGGAGAACGGCCAATGAAGCTTGGGCAGGCGGCGACGGAACAGCCAGAGCAGGCCGCCGATCAGGGCGATCCAGGGCAGGGTCCAGGCGATCAGCCGGATCATGGCCGCGACGGTTGAGGCCAGTATACCCGTGAAGTCGGTGAGGGCTTTGCCCAAGGGGTGCCAGACATCGCTGGCGGTGAGGGCACCGCCAGTGCTGTAATTGATGCTCAGCTCCGAGGTGGCGACGCGGGCCTGCATCATGGCGAGCTCTGAGGTCGTCGTATCAATCTCGG
The DNA here is from genome assembly GCA_031367205.1 of Alphaproteobacteria bacterium. GTDB lineage: Bacteria > Pseudomonadota > Alphaproteobacteria > Caulobacterales > Caulobacteraceae > Phenylobacterium. The sequence goes on along the minus strand of JANLPK010000166.1, from coordinate 7,522 downwards.
CCTGAACCTGAGAGAGCGCCTGCTCGACCTCTAACAGATCGGAGAGCTTGCCGGGATGGGAGGCCAGGAGCCCCTGTAGTCGGTCGCGTAGAGTGGTCTTGGCCCGCAACAGGGCTGAGGTATCGACAATGGCTCGCGACAAGTCATCGGAAGAGGCGTTCTCGCTGACCAAGCGGCTATCGGCCTGGGCGGCATCGTCGGACATGGCAGCCCGGAATCTGGCCAGCCATTTGGGTTCGGCCCGCAGGTTGAGCGCGCTCTCCGCGCCGCCCTGACCGCTGGGACCATGATCGGCGTGGCTGGAGGAGATGACCTGGCAAATAGCGGAGCCAGCTGCCGTGCAGGCGGCTTCATGCTTGGCCGCAAGTTGGCGGATGCCCGCCGGGGGTCCGACAATGCTGTAATTGTAGCTATAGGCCAGCATGGGACCGCTGGGAGTGGGTGCGACCGGGGCCGGCTTCAGGGCGACAGTGTCATTGGCCGGAGCTGCGGCTTCTGCGGCGGCTGGTGCGACCTCGCCTCGCGCGCCCATGGCGGTGCGACTGGCAGACGGGCTGCAGGCGGCGAGCAAAAGTAGCGACGCGATGGCAAGGGCGGTTTTCATGGCGATGACCTTGGGCGACCCGCAGCGGTCGAGTTGACCGTAGCGCCAAGGACTTAGGATGCAACCATGGCAAAATAGCAGCTGACGTTCGGTCAGTATTGACCCTCGGGCCCGCCTCCCTCAAAGCCAAGCGATGACCAGTTCTGACCCTACCCTAGTCCTCGCCTTCGACATGGCCAACGGGGCTCCGCAGGCCGCCGCTCTGGGCTTTGAGCCCGGCACGATTGTCGACGGTAAGGCCAGGATGGCTATGGGTTGGCGGGCAGATCTGGTGGAGGACGAGGCCAGCCAAGCGCTCGCCAGCGGGGTTATCTCGACTTTGCTGGATCACTGCGGCGGTATGGCGGTGTCGACGTTCAAGATGGGCATGTTCCGCCCGGCGACTTTGGATTTGCGGATCGATTTTCTGCGCCCGGCGGCGGCGCGAAGCGGGGTGAGCGTGCAGGTTGAGTGTTACCGGATTGCTGGTCCCATCGCCTATGTGCGTGGGGAGGCCTGGGACGCCGACCCCACCGACCCGATTGCCCTGGTCCAGGGTGCCTTTGTGCATAACGGGACTCCGGCATGAGTCAGGACAAGCTTTCGGCCCTTCTGGCGCGGTCGCCCTATCTGCGGTTCTTAGGCCTTCACTTGGAGGCGGTAGGGGACGGGGTGCTGGCGACCCTGCCGTTCTCGCCGCATCTGGTGGGCAATGTGATGTTGCCGGCGATCCACGGCGGGGTGCTGGCGGCCTTTCTGGAGACGACGGCGCGGGCCGGGCTGTTGGTGCTGCCGGAGGTCACCAAGGTGCCGGTGGCGAGCAATATCACCATCGACTATCTGCGCTCGGGCCGCGCGGTGCTGACCTATGCCAAGGCTCGGGTGATCAAGGCCGGACGCCGGGTGTCAAACGTCCACGTCGAGGCCTGGCAGGAGGACGAGACCCGTCCGGTGGCGGCCCTGCGTGGGCATTTTCTGATGGGTTAGCGCGGGCCGGCTTGGATATTTCTCCCCACGTCGGGGCTGTACGCCATTTATCTCAGAGTTCTGAGAGACCCCTCATCCGACCTTGCTCCGCAAGGCCACCTTCTCCCGCAAGGGGAGAAGGCTCAGTTGTGCTGCCAGTCACAAACTCAGTATTTGTCGAGCTTGGTGCCTTCTTCCCCTGCGGGAGAAGGTGACCCCGTCGAACGGGGTCGGATGAGGGGTTTTGCTCCGGTCGCCTAGAGTCCGCAGAGACGACTCAGATGTGTGCATCCAGTTGCCGTCGTGAGGCGAGGTGGAGGTGCCACACCGACGGTCAGGTTGGCCTCACTTGGAAAGCGCGTTCTGCTCAGCATGGATGCCGTCTAGCACAGCTTGCGCCTTGGCGATGGCGGTTGGGTCGGCCTTGTTCTTGGCTTGGATCAGTTGCTCGGTAGCTTCCATTTCACGGACCGGCAACAGGTGGGTGTTGTTGGCCTTGTGGAACGGGCCGGTCTCGATGCCTTTCAGCACTTCGCGCTGCCGCTTGGCCTCCGGTGTGTCGCCGACGCCATAGGCGAAGATGAATTTATCCACCTTGGCTTTGATGGCCGGGTCGAGGTCTTTGCGCCAGACCATCGGGTCTTCGGGGATGGTGGGCGAGGTCCAGATGACTTCGATCTTGGCCAGGGCGTCCTTGGCCGCCGGCGCGTCCTTGGTGCCCAGCCGGGCGATGGACTGGGTGTTGTTGGTGGCGGCATCCACCTGGCCCATGGCCACGGCGAACAGATTGGCCTCGTGATTGGCGTTCTTGACCGTCTTGAAGCAGGTGCTGGGGTTGATGTTTTTCGGGGCAAACAGATAGGTCATAGGGGCCAAGGTGCCGGAGGTGGACTTGGCATCGCCCATGGCGAAGTTGAGGCTCTGGTCGCATTTCAGCAGGCGCTCCAGGGTCATACCGCTGCCCTTCTTGACCACAATCACCGACTGGTAGCCGTCGGGGCCGTTGGGCTTAGAGGTGCGGGCAAAGACCTCACCGCCCGAGCGGCGCACGGCCTCAAGGCCCGACTGGTTGGTGAACCAGCCCATCTCGGTCTGTTTGAAGCGCATGGCTTCGATGAGGGTGGTGTAGGTGGTGCCGAAGGTCGGCTTGATCGTCAGGCCCGTGGCTTTTCCCATGTCGGCGAGGAACGGCGCCCAAGAGGCCTGGGCCGCCGCCGCGTTTTCCGTGGACATGATGGAGAACCGCACAGTGTTGGTGTCGGCCTGGGGCGCGGGCTTGGCGCAGGCGCTGAGCAACAGCATCAGGGCCAGTCCGGCATGTTTGACCTGTGACATCGACTTGACCCTCATCGGCAATCCCTAGGCATTTGACGCATTTCTGTGACGCTTGGCTGACAGTCTAAACCGAATTGGCGCTTGAGAGTCTGCTCGCAGCGGGCTAACGCGCGGGCCATGTCTCTGCAAGGTCTCTCCCACACCGCCCGCGATGCCAAGTCTTGGCCTTTTGAACAGGCTAGGTTGTTGCTCGACCGTGTTCTGCGTCTGCGGCTCAGCGATGCTGAGCGGGATTTGGCGGCCAGCCTGATCGGCCAAGGCAAGGCCGGCGAGGCGGTGGCGACCCTTCCCGCCCTGAACAAGGCCGTCGTGTTTGAGACCGGCTACGGCCCGTCCGGCACGCCGCATCTGGGCACTTTCGGCGAGGTGGCGCGGACCACCATGGTTCGGGTGGCCTTCCGCAGCCTGACCGGGGACGCCATGCCGACCCGCCTGATCGCGTTCAGCGACGACATGGACGGTCTGCGCAAGGTCCCGCCGGGCCTGCCCAATGCTGACCAGATGGCGCAGGACCTGGACAAGCCTCTGACGGTGGTGCGCGACCCATACGGCACCCATGAGAGCTTCGGGGCGCACAACAATGCCCGCCTGCGGGCATTCCTGGACAGTTTCGGCTTCGACTATGAATTTGCGTCCTCGACAGACTGCTATCGCAGCGGACGGTTCGACACGACCCTGCTCGCCGCCCTGGAGCGCTTCGACGCCATCCAGAAGATCATGCTGCCGTCGCTGGGCGAGGAGCGCCGGGCGACCTATTCGCCGTTCCTGCCCATCAGTCCCAAGACCGGCAAGGTGCTGCAGGTGCCGACCTTGGAGCGGCATGTGGATCGGGGCACCATCGTGTTCCGCGACGAAGACGGAACCTTGACCGAGGTGCCGGTAACCGGCGGTGGCGTGAAGATGCAATGGCGACCCGACTGGGCCATGCGTTGGACCGCCCTGGAGGTGGACTACGAGATGAGCGGCAAGGACCTGATCGATAGCGTGCGGCTGTCCAACCAGGTCTGCAAGGTGCTGGGCGGAACCCCGCCGGGGGGGTTCCACTACGAACTCTTCATGGACGAAAACAATCAGAAGATCTCCAAGACCAAGGGCAATGGCCTGACCATGGAGGAGTGGCTGCGTTACGGCGCTCCCGAGAGTCTTGCCTACTACAATTACCAGTCACCCAAGTCGGCTAAGCGGCTCTATTTCGATGTGATCCCCAAGGCGACGGATGAGTATCTGCAGCAGCTGGACGCCTATAACAAAGCCCGTGCCGAGGGGGCCAATGCGCCCGGCATCGACAATCCGGCCTGGCATGTGCATGGCGGGGAACCGCCGGCCAAGGGGTCGCCACTGACCTTCTCGTTGTTGCTGAATCTCGTCTCGGCGGCCGATGCCTCGACCAAGGACATCCTTTGGGGGTTCATCGCGAACTATATGCCGGCCGCGACTCCGGAGAGCGAGCCGCTGCTCGACCGATTGGCGGACTACGCGATCAACTATTACGAGGACTTCGTGAAGCCGGCCAAAACGTTCCGCGCGCCGGATGACCGTGAGCGAGCGGCGATGGAAGACCTCGCGGCGCGGTTCCGGGCATTGCCGGCTGACGCAGATGCTGACGCTGTCCAAAATGAGGTGTTTGAAGCTGGCAAGGCCGCCGGATTTGAGCCGCTGAGGGCCTGGTTCCAGGCGCTCTATGAGGTGCTGTTGGGCCAGAGCCAAGGCCCACGGTTTGGCACCTTTGCGGCGATCTTCGGTTTGGAGCGGACGATCAGCTTGATCGACCGCGCCCTGGCCGGTGAGTTGGTGGTTTAGTAGCTTCCACCGCTTGCGGGGGAAGTGTCACAAGACGCCAAAGGCGGCGCGTGACAATGGGGGTGAGAATCTGAAGGCTTGTGGCTTCAGACACGCACCCCCATCGACCCTCCAGCCAAGAGGCTGTCGGCCCACTTCCCCCATTCATGCGGGAAGCTAAGTCAAAACACCGCCATGGCCGCGTGAACCGCCAGAGCCACCAGCACCAACGATGAGACCATGAACAGCGCCCATCGGATCATGATGGCATTGACCGTGGCTTGAACCAGGCTGTGGGCGATGCGTAGACCCACATAGCCCCAGGCTAGATAGGCGTTCAGGCCCTCGCCGTGACCGGTGACCGCCAGGACCAGGGCCGTGGCATAGAAGATGGTCGGCTGCTCCATCAGGTGGTTATAGTTGTCAGCCTTCCACCTGACCGAGGGCGGCACTGCCGCTGCCACGTCAGCCGCCGTGAGGTTTGGGGTCATCGCGATATTGGCCTTCTGCATGGCCGGAATACGGGTGGCATAGAGCCACGCCCACATGACAAGGGACCAGAGCACCAGCACCGCGACGGGCTGCAGGATCGCATGGGACATTGGAAACGCTCCGCTTTCTTCAGACGTTGAGATGAGACCGATTCGCCAGACTTGAGCCAGATCACTCGTGAGTGATCAACGATCATATTGACGTTCACGTAACCTAGGCTTACGTATTGGGAAACCTAAGCAACGTCTCTAGGGAGGATGTCTAATGCCTATGGAACTTCGTCGCCCCGCGCGCACTTTCACCATTCGCCAGCTGTGTCTGGAATTCAAATGCACCCCCCGCGCCCTGCGTTTCTATGAGGATAAGGGCCTGCTGACCCCGGCCCGCGACGGCATGAACCGGGTCTATTCCTACAAGGACCGCGCCCGCCTGCAGTTGATCCTGCGCGGCAAACGGGTCGGTTTGGCCCTGGCTGAGATTGGTGAGATCCTTGACCTCTACGGGGCCAATGACGGCGGTGCCCTGCAGAATGCCAAGTCTCTGGGCAAGTTCCGCGAACGCATCGTGGCTCTGGAAGCGCAGCGCTTGGATATTGATGGTGCGATCGAGGAATTGGTCAATGCCTGCGATAGGCTAGAAACACACTTGGCTACCACCCGGCCAGACCTTTTGCCGGTTGCCGCGGAACGTGGTCAGGTAGCGCCCAAGCGACTCGGAAACCTCGAGCACGCCAGATAGGGCCGGTTCGCGCCGACTCTAATTCAAAAAGTTAGAGTATGTTTCGATCCGATAACCGGTTCCCACTTATCGGAACATGCTCTGGAGCGCCGGAGCGAACATGACCTATCAGCCCCCCGTTAGAGACCACGCCTTTCTCTTGCGCGATGTGCTGGAGATCGAGACCTACGCCGAATTGCCGGGCTTTGAAGATGCGGCGATGGATGTGGTCGACCAGATCATTGTCGAGGCCGGAAAGTTCTGTGCCGAGGTTTTGGCTCCGCTCAATGCCGTGGGCGACAAGGAGGGCTGCACCTGGCACTCCGACCACAGCGTCACCACGCCCAAGGGGTTCAAGGAAGCCTATAAGCTGTTGGTGGCGGGCGGTTGGCCAGGCCTGGGCTCTGATCCCGCCTATGGCGGCCAGGGTCTGCCCCATGTGGTGAACCTGTCGTTCTCGGAAATGAGCTCCTCGGCAAACATGGCGTTTTCCATGTATCCAGGCCTGACTCATGGTTGCTATTCGGCGATCAAGGTCGGCGGCAGCGAGGCTCAGAAAGACCTCTATCTACCAAACCTAGCCTCAGGCAATTGGGGCGGGACCATGAACCTGACCGAGCCCCAGGCCGGAACCGATCTTGGCCTGTTGCGGACTAAAGCGGTGCCGCAGGCTGACGGTAGCTACAAGATTTCCGGAACTAAGATTTGGATTTCCGGGGGTGAGCACGACCTGGCCGAGAATATCGTCCACCTGGTCTTGGCCAGGATTGAGGGTGCCCCGACCGGTGTGCGCGGCATTTCGCTGTTCATTGTGCCCAAGTTCATTCCTGACGCCGACGGCAAACCGGGCATCCGCAACAGCGTCTATTGCGACGGGCTGGAAGAGAAGATGGGCATTCACGGCAATGCCACCTGCGTGATCCGCCACGAGGAGGCGACGGGTTGGCTGATCGGCGAGGAAAATCGCGGCCTGCCGATCATGTTCGTGATGATGAACGAGGCCCGCATCGGTGTGGGTCTACAGGGCATTGCCCAGGCTGAAGCCGCCTATCAGGCGGCGGCGGCGTTCGCCAAGGACCGGTTGCAGGGGCGCTCCCTCACCGGGCCGAAGAACCCCGACGGCCCCGCCGATCCGATCATCGTCCATCCCGATGTGCGCCGGATGTTGATGGATAGCCGCGCGATCATCGAGGCTGGTCGGGCTTTCCTGTTCTGGACCGCGCTGCACGGGGATTTGGCCCACAGCCATCCCGACGAGGCGGTGCGCCAGAAGGCTGGGGACTACACGGCCCTGATGACGCCGGTGGTGAAGGGGTTCCTGACCGATAAGGGGCTGAAGGTCTGTTCCGACGCCCTTCAGATCCATGGCGGCTCGGGCTTTACCGAACACTTCCCAGCCAGCCAATATATGCGCGATGTGCGGATTGCCCTGATCTATGAGGGGACGAACGGGGTTCAGGCCCTGGATCTGGTGGGCCGCAAGCTGGCGGCCGATGGGGGTCGCGGGATTAGCAGCTTCTTCGCCGAGATCGACGCCTTCGTGGCGGAGCATGAGGGCGATGAGGTGTTGAAACCCTTCATCGCCGGTCTAACCGCCGCCAAGGGCCAGCTGCAGGAGGGCACGATGTGGTTAATGGCGAACGGCCTGAT
>JANLPK010000160.1:0-10730 GCA_031367205.1 Alphaproteobacteria bacterium | reverse complement strand
CGGCTTCTCAGGCTACAGTGAGGGCTGGGCGCTCTATGCCGAGAACCTGGCCGTCGAGATGGGCATGTATGCCAATGATCCGCTGGGCCACATCGGCATGCTGCACGATGCCATGTTCCGCGCTGTACGCTTGGTGGTCGATAGCGGCATGCACGCCAAGCGCTGGAGCCGTGAACAGGCGCTGAAATACTATATCGATCATATCGGTGACACCGAGCCTGCGGCGATCACCGAGATCGAGCGCTACGCAGTGTGGCCGGGCCAAGCCTCCAGCTATATGGTGGGCAAGATCACCTGGCTGCGGGCCCGCGAACGGGCGCGCAAGGCGCTGGGCTCCAAGTTCGACATCCGCAAGTTCCACGATGCCGGGCTGCTCTCCGGCGGCACCCCGCTGACCGTGCTCGATCAGGTGATCGACAACTATATTGCGGCGGCGAAGCGGGGGTAGGTTCAAAGTGTTTGCGTCACGCGTGCCGACTCTTCTCGCCCTTTCGATGGGAAAGATTCGGTGAAGCATTTCGAGCCACAAATCCTCCCCCAGCGCCGCAGGCGCGGTTTGGGGGAGGTGCCCCAAAAGGGGCGGAGGGGGTTGAAACGCGCACGCCCGTGGGCTGCAACCCCCTCAGGCCCTCTGGGCCAGCTCCCCCAAAGGTGGAGCATTTTGAGTGCCAACACCTCCACCTTCTGTAGGCGAGGAATGCCAAGTTTCCACCGGGGTGACCTAAAGCTGCGCGGCCTTGAACGTGTTGCACGATCCCGGGTCGCCGCTCTGCACGCCGGCTCGGAACCAGCGCATGCGTTGCGCGCTGGTGCCGTGGGTGAAGGCGTCGGGCATCACCCGGCCTTGGGTTTGTTTCTGCAGGGTGTCGTCGCCAACGGCGGAAGCGGCACGCAGCCCGTCCTCGACATCGGCGGGATCGAGGGTGACCTTTCCGCGAGACATTTCCGAGGCGTGGGCCACCCAGACCCCGGCATAGCAGTCGGCTTGCAGCTCCAGCCGCACCGAGCCTGAATCGGCACCGCGCGCGCCCATCCGCTGCGCTTGGTCCGATTGCCCGGTCAGTTGCTGCACATGATGGCCGATCTCGTGGGCGATGACATAGGCTCGCGCGGCCTCGCCGCTCGCCCCAAACCGCCCTGACAGTTCCTGCCAGAAGGCGAGGTCCAGATAGACCTTCTGATCCTGCGGGCAATAGAACGGCCCCATGGCCGATTGGCCCATGCCGCAGCCGGTGCCTGTGGCTTGGTCATAGATCACCACGCCGGCTGGACGTTGATATTGCCGGCCGGCTTTTTCGAAGACCGCGCTCCAGACATCGGTGGTGGATTGCTCGATCACATCGACGAACTGCGCGTCGCGGTCGCCCGGCGTGCCGCGTGCGCCGGCCTGTTGGGTTTGCTCTGCCCCGCCACCGGCCTGGTTGACCGCTTGCAGCGTCTGTTCAGGGCTAATGCCGAACACGAAATAGCCGATGGCGGCGATCACCAAGCCGCCAATGCCGATACCGCCGGCAGCGGCGGGGTGCATACCCCGGCGATCTTCAATATTGCCGCCGCGCTCGCCCTGGTCCCAACGCATGATGCTCTCCTCGTGTCGAGAACCGACTATGCGCAAGAAAGTCGGCCTTGTCAGCGTTGGGAGACGGAGAATCTCACCAGCTGAGCCTTGGGCGCATCCCAATCTGGCATTAATTCGACCGCCTTCTGATAGTCGAAATAGGCCGCCTTCATGTCGTCCAGGCCTTCATAGGCCAGGGCACGGTTGTAATAGGCCTTGGCGGGCTCTTCGATGCCCAGTTCCAGGGCTTTGTTCAGGTCAGCCAGACTCTCGGCATATTGGTGACGACCAATAGAGGCCGCACCGCGGTTGACATAGGCCTCGCCCATCTGCGGCATCAGTCGCGCCGCCTGATCGAAATCACGGCTGGCCTCGGCATAACTGCCCGCCCGAAGTTTCAGCACCCCGCGATTGATGAAGGTTCCGGCCCGATCGCGCGAAACCAGAAACTCGGTCTCCAGGGCCTCGGTGCAGATCTTTTGATACTTGTGGTCGGTCTCGCCGGCCAGGGCGGCATGGGAGCAGGCCTCGGCTTTGCCGCCGCCGATCACCGTCATCGCGCCCTGGGCCTGACCAGCCAATGCTATCAGCAGCGCGCCGGTGCCAAGGCTTAACCACATCCGGATCATGATCGCTCTCCTATGGTCGCGTCGGGACCAGACTCTGCCCTTGGCATCCCCCTGTCAATTCAAGCTTTCGGCTGGAAATCGGCGGGTTTCGCGCCACAGCACGTAGACCCCGCTGCCTGCCACCACCAAGGCTCCGGCCAAGGTCAGAACGTGCGGCGTTTCCTGCCAGACAAAATAGCCGATCAAGCCGGCCCAGACCAACTGGGTATAGTCGAAGGGCGCAATGACGGCCACGGAAGCATGGCGCAGGGCCTCGGTGAGGAAGAGCTGACCGACACCACCCAACAGGCCGCCGCAAACCAGCAGAACCAGGGTCATGGTGTCGGGCATGACCCAGCCGAACGGCAGGCTCGCCATGCCCAAGGCGGTACCGGCCAAGGTGAAATAGAAGACGATAGTCGGGCCAGGTTCGGTTCGGCTTATTTCACGAATGGCGATCATTGCACCGGCGGCCGCCAGGGCCCCGGCCAAGGCGAACACCACGCCGATCCCGGCGAAGTGGGCCGGGTCGGGATGAACCATGATCACGACGCCCAGGAACCCTATCGCCACCGCTGCCCAACGGTGTCGCCCCACCGGTTCACGCAGGATCAAGGCCGACAAGGCTGTCATGAACAACGGCGACGAGAATGACAGCGCCGTCGACTGGGTAAGCGGCAGAAGGCTGACCGCCGTAAAGCCGCAGACCATGCCCGTAAGGCCCACCCCTGAGCGCGCCAGATGTCCCATCGGCCTGCGGGTCTTCAGCACCCCAAACCCGCTGGTCCGCCAAATGTAGATCAGCACCGGCACAAAGGCGAAGGCGTTGCGAAAGAAGATGATCTCCAACACCGGCACGCCCTTGCCGGAACACCATTTCACCAGGGCAGCGAGGCCGGCCATGCAGCACATCGCTGCAACGCGCAGGGCGATGCCCAGTCCGGCATTGTCGGTTTGGCGCTGAGCGGTCGACATTGGATCCCGGTTAGCCCGTATGCGGCGTGCCCGAAATGCCTATCGCCGCAAATTCCACCAACAACCGCTGTGTCGCAGCATTGTGAGCATGCAGGGCTTCCAGAAAACCGGGGGAAGCTTGCGCGCGATTGGGCAACACAATTCCGCCCGATGCCAACCGCTCGCACAATCCCTTGGCGATCAGACCCAAGACATAGCGCCGGGTCGTTTCGTACGGCAGGCTGAGGCGCTTGGCCAAGGTATAGACGCTCACCGGCTCGCGAAGATCATCGGGAGGAATCGCCGCCATTGTCGCGTATTCTTCCGCCAGGGTCTGGGTGTCGCGGATGGATTTGGTGTTGCTGGAAACGACGGCCAACATCACCAGACCACTCATCAAATCGAGCTTAATTTGAGATCCCATCAGGTCGGTCAGACCCAGGAAATGTCGGATCGCTAAGCGTCCCACATGATTGCGAACATCGCCCGGCGGCGGCATCGAAGCCGGCACGACCAACCCACAACATGCCAGATCCGCCACCAACCCATTGGCCAAGGCAAGCGTTCTGTCGGCCATCTCCCGCGCCAGCGGGCTGGTCATGAATTGGCTTGAGATAATAACCCCGCCACCGTCAGACTTCGCGCAATGTCCCAGCTTGACCAGAGCATTGACGTTCCGGCGCGCAGTCTCATAGGGTAGGCTTAGTTCACGGGCCAAGCGGTAGACGCTGACCGGATCGCGAATGTCATCGGGCGGCGTTTGATCCAGGCCTGCATAACGCAGGGCGACTTCCTGATCCTCCAGCAAGCGCAACCAATTCATCCGGCTGATCGACAGAAACACCACCCCGGCGCCCAGATCGACCTTTAGGCACTGGGTCAGGATCTCAGCCGTGGCCAAATAGTGACCCACGGCGAGCCGCGCCACCTGACGCGGTGCGGCCAACTCGGCAAGTTCGTCGGCTGCTGACATCGGTACACTCAGTTCGGTTACAAATCGCGAGGTGACCCTAAGGGCAATCGCGACCTTGTCCATAGCTTCAGGGGGCTGAGTTGAGGGCCAGGATTCGGCAATCTATCGCGTGCAGCGGTTTCCGCCCCTTTTTCCGACCGTCTGTGTTAAGACAATGAAAAGGAATCCGGGACCGTCCGGATCGTTTGCGAATTGTCGCGCGCCGCGCGTCTTCGCGGCCACTCCTGAAAGGCGCCCAAATGACCGGACACCTGAACGCTAATTCCGTCTGTGGAGGGTTCGACCGTGGCTAAAGGACAAGTGCGCAGCAGCAAAGAAAAGCGGAAACCCAAGGCCAGCAAGGCGGCACCGGCAGATAATGCCAATGCTCAGACCTTCGCCAATCTCAAGCGCGTTCAAGACGCCGCGAGTGCCAAGGGCAGCAAATGAACAAGACCAATCAACAAGGAATATCGAGATGGTGATGCGTGCGTTGGAACGGGCCGTGTTTGTGGTGGCCAGACACCCTCTCGGTTGGGCCTTGGAATGCAACGGCGAAATCTTCGAGTCCGGGGCCGACAAGGAAGAGATCAAGGCCCACGCCAATAAACGTGCGCGCGCTGCCCAAGACGCCGGTCGCCCCTGCCAAGTGCGCATCGTCGGCGAAAACGGCTATTTCGGTTAGGAACATGGCCAAGACCCCTACCCCACCGCGCACCAAGACCGCCGCTGAGTCTGTTGCTGCTTTTCGCGGAGCTATCGCCCAGGCGCTGCAAGACGGCATCGGGGCCGACGACATGACCCTGCATCTCACGCTCGGCGATGCCGCCTGCCTGCGCAAGGACCGCAGCATCCCCATTGAGGACATCAGCTTCTCCGGCGGCGAGATGCGGCTCTTGGGGGTGAAGGTCAATTCCGGCGGGATCACGGCCAGCGCGCTGGAGCAGATCGAGCGGTAGCTAAGATCATAGAGCCTTGACGGAATGTCGTTGGTGGACGACAGTTAGCTCGTGATCGAGCTGATCGAAACCGACGTTTTCTCGAATTGGATTGCAGGTCTGCGCGACGTGGCAGCGAGGGCTGTGGTCGTGCGGCGTATCCGCAGGCTGTCGATGGGAAACGCCGGCGATGTCAAATCGGTTGGTGATCGTGTGTCGGAGTTGCGGGTCGATTTCGGACCGGGCTACCGGGTGTATTTCACACGAAGACGCAGCGTCATCGTCGTCCTGCTGTGTGGTGGCGACAAGTCATCTCAATCTCGAGACATCGTCAGAGCAAAAGCGATCGCCAAGGAGCTCAACCCGTGACCGTCAAAACCCGGCCTTTCGACGCAACAGAATACCTCGACAGCCCAGAGGCTATTTCCGCTTACCTCGCCGATGCTTTTGCCTCGAACGATATTGCAGAGATCGCCGATGCGCTTGGCATCGCGGCCCGGGCGCGCGGAATGTCGCGTTTGGCGGAGGAAACTGGTCTCAACCGCCAACAACTCTACAGAACACTCTCAGTTGGGGGGCGTCCGGAATTGGGCACGGTACTCAAGGTCGCCGACGCGCTAGGTTTTCGCCTGGAACTGGTGCCGAAGGTCGCTTAGCCCTCCAGTCCTGCGAAGCCCCTTAGGGCGAAGCAGGATGGTGCCCCGGGTCGGACTCGAACCGACACACCTTGCGGTACTGGATTTTGAGTCCAGCGCGTCTACCAATTCCACCACCGGGGCAACGCGGGTTCGCACTAATACGGCTTGCCGGGGCTTACAAGAGCTAGCGGGTGCGCGAGGTCCGATTGGCTTGTGGACGCGGCCAGTTCTTAGTGATAATCATTCGCAAATGATAACTTCCTCTGCCTCCATCCGCCTCAGCACCGCCAAGGTCGGTGATCGTGGCGTCATCACCGATGTCCGTGCGGAGGGCACCCTTGCGGAGCACGGGGTTGAGGCCAGCGAACTACAACGCCGCCTGCTGGAATTCGGCTTTGTTGAGGGAGCCCACCTGGAGGTCATCCATGAGGGCCTGTTCGGTGGCGACCCCATTGCGGTGAAGCTGGACGACATGCGCGTGGCCCTGCGTCGTCGCGATGCTGATGAAGTGCTGCTGGTGCTCGACCGGGCATGACCGCCGCTGCCCTCGCCCCGGCTCGCGTCGCCCTGGTGGGCAATCCCAATTGCGGCAAGACGGCGCTGTTCAACGCCCTGACCGGATCGCACCAGAAGGTGGCCAACTATGCCGGCGTCACGGTTGAGCGGAAAGAGGGCCTGATCACCACGCCCGCGGGTCGCCTGATTCATGTGCTCGATTTGCCCGGCACCTATAGTCTGCGGGCGCGCAGCCCCGATGAGATGGTCACCCGCGACGCGGTGCTGGGCCGCCTGACCGGTGAGGTGCCGCCCGACGTCATTGTCTGCGTGGCCGATGCCACCAATCTGCGGCTGGTGCTGCGGCTGATCCTGGAGCTCAAGGCCGTCGGTCGACCGCTGGTGCTGGCGCTCAACATGTACGACATCGCCCAGCGCCAGGGCCTGCGCATCGATATCGAGGGCCTGTCCAAGGCGATCGGTGCGCCCATCGTCACCACCGTGGCCACCCGCAAGCGCGGGATCGACGACCTGATCGCCCAAGTGGACGCCGTGGCCCACCATCTGACACCCGTGAGTGAAGACGGCTGGCATGAGCTGGATGCCGCCCAGATCCGTGAGGCGCACCGCCAGGCTCAGGCTATCATGCGCGCCTATGTGCGCCCGCCCGAGCGACCCGATACCCGCACAGGCAAGATCGACGCCGTGCTGCTGCACCCGGTCTGGGGCTTGGCGATCTTAAGCGCGCTCATGCTGGTGATCTTCCAGGCGGTTTTCACTTGGGCCACGCCGCTGATGGACACCATTGACGGCGGCATGGCGGGCCTCGGCACTCTGGTGGGACAGTTTCTGCCCGCCGGTTGGTTGCATGATCTCATCGTGCAGGGCGTGATCGCCGGGGTCGGCAGCGTGCTGGTTTTCCTGCCGCAAATCCTGATCCTGTTCTTCTTCATCATCCTGTTGGAGGACTCAGGCTATATGGCCCGCGCAGCGTTCCTGATGGATCGCATCATGGGCGGGGCCGGCCTGCATGGCCGCGCCTTCATCCCGCTGCTCTCCAGCTTCGCCTGCGCCATTCCAGGCATCATGTCGGCCCGGGTGATCGACTCCAAGCGCGACCGGCTGACCACCATCTTGGTGGCCCCGCTGATGACCTGCTCGGCCCGCATCCCGGTCTATACCCTGATCATCGGGGCCATGATTCCGCACAGGACGCTATGGGGATTTGCCAGCCAACAGGGTCTGGTGATGTTCGGCCTCTATGCCAGCGGCATCCTCTCGGCGCTTGGTGTCGCGTTCATCCTGCGCACCTTCTTTTGGCGCGGCCAGACCGAGCCCTTCATGATGGAGCTGCCTACTTACCGACGACCCGAACCGATCAATGTGGCGCGCAGTCTCTGGATGCGGGCCAAGATCTTCATCAAGCGGGCCGGGCGGATCATCCTGCCGCTGATGGTGCTGGTCTGGTTCGTATCGACCTATCCAGCGGCCCCCATCGGAGCCGCGGGCCCAGCTATCAACTATAGCTTTGCCGGTTCCATCGGCCGCGCGATCCAGCCGATCTTTGCCCCGATCGGTTTTAACTGGCAGATGACCGTGGCCCTGATCCCCGGCATGGCAGCGCGCGAGGTGGCGGTAGCTGCCCTGGGCACCGTCTATGCGGTAGGTGGCGATGGATCGAACTTGGCGGCCACCCTGGCCCACCAATGGTCGCTCGCCTCCGGCTTGGCGTTCCTGGCCTGGTACGTCTTTGCCCCGCAGTGCGTGGCGACCCTGGGCGTCGTCAAGCGCGAGACCAATAGCTGGCTCTGGCCCACGGTGATGTTCGCTTACATGGTGGCCCTGGCCTATGGCGCGGCGCTGATCGTCTATCAGGGGGCTAAGGCCCTAGGTTGGGCTTAGACGCCCACGAAAGAGGCTCGGCATCGCAAAGCCGCCGCGCGCCCAATGATGGGCGGGACGTTCCACAACGCGGTGCAGCAGATAGGCCGCCGCTAAGCAAAGCGCCGCATAGGCCGCCACATATCCCGTCGCCGCCGCCTGCCCCGCACCATGGATATGCGACACCATCCATTGCAACGGCATCAGGTGAACCAGATAGAGCGGGAAGGATATCTTGCCTAAGAACACCGCCGGGGCTGACGACAAGGCGCGGTCTATGATGCCCGACTGGAACGACAGAGCGAAGATCAGCGCCGCAAACACCACCGGAGCCACGATAAACCCGGCCTTCATCTGGAGGGCTGCAACCAGGGTAAGGCAGAGTGCTACTGCGCCAAGCCCCGCAAACCGAGCCCCCCACCCCGGTGCCGCCTGCCGCATACGACAGATGGCGATCCCTGCGGTGAAACAGCAGGCCATCCGGGTTAGGGCCGATACCTGATCGATGGTGTTGACCCCGACGATCCCGGCCAAACTCTGGAACCCGGCAAATGCCGCCAAGCTGGTGACCGCAATGATCATCGCCGTGCCGAACGCCCGCCGCGCCAAGCCCCAGGCCAGCAAGGGAAACGCCGCATAGCCCACCAGCTCGGCACTCAACGACCAGACCGGTTGGTTCCAGTCACCGCCTGAGGCCCCCACCCACCGGGTCGCCAGGGCGGCGGTGCGGACGAATGCCGACAGTGACAGATTGTCCGGGTTCTTGGCCTTGAACCACACCGCGAAACTTGGATCAGCCCAGACCATCAGCGCGATCAGGCCCAGCACCGCGAGGCTCAAAGGATAGACCCGCACCAACCGCATGGCCGCGAAATGACGAACTGTGGCGGCCGTCGGCGCAGCGAATTCCTCGCCGTGCACCCACATCAGGATGAACCCCGACAGGACGAAGAACAGGTCCACTCCGACCCAACCCGCCGACAACAGCGGCACATGACCAATCCAGTTCGCGCCCATCGCCGAGGCCAACTGGCTGACATGATAGGCCATCACCCAAAGCGCCGCGACGCCGCGAAGGCCGGTGAGACTGGGAAGGTTCCGCATAAGGGGGTCTCGCGCGAGCGATCATTCTGCCCCGCCAAGGTTGCTAATCGGTCAAGACAGCACACTCGCCCAACAGGCACCCCTGCAACACCTGATAGGGGAAATCGATTGGCGACCATCTCAGACTGGCGTTCTATGCGCCACGGGTTCGGCGCAAGCCGATGGGAGACTCATATGCGTACGAAAATGATCATGTCGGTTCTGGTTCTGGGCGGGAGCTTGGTGAGCGCCGATGCGGCGATGGCTCAAAAGGACGGGCCGCCGCGGATGAATGCGGCGGTTATCCTGCCGTCGGACTCCGGTGCCCAGCTCTACGATCTCGCGCGACGACTCCAAAGTTTGGAGCAAAAGCTGTCTTGGCGAACAGATGACACCGCGAAGCAACAGTTAGCTCAGGTCCGAGATATGCGGGAAATTGTTCTTGGTTCAGTTCCTCCCACTGAGTTCGAGTTCAACCGAATTGCCGCAGAAATAGCTCGCCTGGAGTTTGCGTTGCGCTAGGCGCTATCATTTCGCTTAACTACTTCGGAGCAACACAATTGGGCATTGAGCGTCGCGGCTCTGCCCAATGGGGTGACAATATCGCTGCGGCTCCAATCTCGCTTCGACCCTGCTCGCATTTATTCAAACGCAAACTAACCTGGCCAAGAAGCAGTGCGGCGTCGGGCCACCCAGGGCCGACCTCACGGGCGCGAGTTGCGAGTACCGACGCGCGCTTCAGGTCGCCCGTGCGGATGGCAAGCCTAGCTGCATCGGCAAATGCAAAGGGAAGAGACGGTCCGATATCAATCGCTCGCGTGAACCAATCCGCTGCAACTATCTCTTCTTTTGCCGCCTCCTCGACCAAACCGCGCGCTCGGAGGCACGTATAGCAATCCGCTGGTGTGCTATTTACCAATTTGCGCGCATCATCGATTTTCCCAACTTGCGCCAAGGCCACAGCCCGCCAGGGATGAACCTGGATCACCCATCGCAGGGGTACATAGTAGTCGCCGCCAAGTGCCCTCGCTCCGAGCTCAATGCTCTCGAGGTCACCTGCAGTCTTGCTCCAGTCGCCCGTAACAACCGCCTTCGCAATTTCACGCTTTGCACGAAGCAAGGGACCGTTGACCGACTCCCCCAGGGCGTCCCAGACTCTAGAGTCATCCAGAAGTGACAGGTCGTGATTGTATGCCGCGTTGATTGCCCGCCGCACGTCAGCTTCGACACTGCTCGAGTTGTAGTTCAACGCTGTCGCGGCTTGTGACCAAACCCGCACCGCCTCGGAATAGCTCCCCGTCGCCTCGGCAGTGAGCGCGCGAGTTCTTAATCTTGTCTGGTTAAGTGCCGCAGCAGACACTCCCCCGAAATTGCGAGTCCTATTGAGAAGGTAGTCAGCCTTGTGCAGCGCCGCCAAGGATGCTTCATCGTGACCGACATAACTCTCCTGTGCCGCTAGCCCAGTCCATCCTGCTGCGAGATTTGGATTCAAGCTCAAACCGGCACGGAGGATCCCAGGACTCTTCTCAATCTCTGAATCAATCCAGGGAACATCCTTGGTATTTTTAATATGCACAATCCTATCAGGATTATATGAATTATACAAATGCCACTCAAAATTCT
>JANLPK010000331.1:0-1824 GCA_031367205.1 Alphaproteobacteria bacterium | reverse complement strand
GCGCGCGCCCGAATGGCAGAGGCGCGGGCGGCTGGGGCCGACATCGCGCTGTTCTCGGAGTTATTCCTCAACGGCTATCCACCTGAGGATCTGGCCCTCAAGCCGGCGTTCTGGGCGGCGGGGCAGGCGGCGATTGAGCGCTTAGCTCTGGAGACCGATGATCAGTTTGCGGCTCTGGTAGGGGTGATCTGGCCGCCGGAAGTGCGCGGCGAGCGTCCCCGCAACGGTCTGGCATTTTTGGCGGAAGGCAAGGTTCAAGGCGTCGCCTTCAAATGCGATTTGCCCAATTACGGTGTGTTTGACGAGAAACGGGTGTTTGCGCCCGGCGTCGAGCCCAGCGTCTTTGAATGGAAAGGCGTTAAGCTGGGTGTGCCGATCTGCGAGGACATCTGGCAGGCCGCGGTTTGCGGGGCGTTGAAGGCGCGGGGCACCGAAATCCTGCTGGTGCCCAACGGGTCGCCGTTCCGTCGCACAGCCGATCATGAGCGGATGGCCGTGGCCAAGGCGCGGGTCGCTGAGACGGGCCTGCCGATGGTCTATGTCAATGAGGTGGGCGGCCAGGACGAGCTGGTGTTCGACGGCGGCTCGTTTGCTCTGTCGGCGTCCGGCGAGCCGGTGATGACCTTGCCGATGTTTGAGGAGGCGTTGGCCCTATCGACTTGGCAGAAGGGCGCGTCCGGCTGGACATGTGTTGATGCGCCGAAGAGCGCTTGGTGTAGCGGGGCCGAAGAGGTCTACCGCGCCATGGTGCTGGGGCTGCGGGACTATGTGAACAAGTCCGGCTTTCCCGGTGTTTTGCTTGGGCTTTCCGGCGGCGTGGACTCGGCTATTGTCGCTGTGGTGGCCGCTGATGCCCTGGGGCCCGAGCGGGTGCGTTGCTTCATGTTGCCGTCTCGGTATACCAGCCAGGACAGTCTGGATGATGCGGCAGAGTGTGCCGGACGGCTGGGCGTGCAGCTTAACGAGATCGCCATTTCACCGGCGGTGGAGGCTTTTGCGGAGATGTTGACGCCGCACTATGGCAATCGCGCGCCCGACCTGACCGAAGAGAACATCCAGGCCCGGACGCGGGGGCTTTCGCTGATGGCGCTCAGCAACAAGCTGGGCCTCATGCTGCTGACCACCGGCAATAAGAGCGAGATGGCGGTGGGCTATGCCACCCTCTACGGTGACATGTGCGGCGGCTATAACGTGTTGAAAGACCTCTATAAGACTGACGTTTACGCGGTCTGTGCGTGGCGAAATGCCAATGACCCTTACGGCGTGGCCAAGGACCCGATCCCCCAGCGCATCCTGACCAAACCACCGTCTGCGGAGTTGCGACCCGATCAGAAGGACCAGGACAGCCTGCCGGAATATGCCGAGCTGGATGCCATTCTTCACGGCTTGGTGGAGGAAGAGGCGACCCTGGATGAGATCGTAGCGCGGGGTTATCCTGCGGCCACCGTCGAGCGGGTGCAGCGATTGCTCTACAACTCAGAATACAAACGTCGGCAGGCAGCACCGGGCGTGAAGATCGGGGCTAGGGCCTTTGGGAGGGATCGGCGATATCCGATCGTGAACGGGTTTAGGGATGTGGTGACGAAGGGTTAGCCTGCCGCCATTGCCCGCAGCGCGGGCACGATCTTGTCCACCCGATCCACCGACGCCCAGCTTTGCATGAACTCCGCTGGTGTCAGGTTCTGGTCCACCGTGTGTTGGAAGAGAGCAAATAGCGGGTCCCAGAAGCCGTCGGGATTATAGAACACCACCGGCTTGGCATGCAGATCGAGCCTGCGCCAGGAGAGCAGTTCCACCACTTCCTCCAGAGTGCCGATGCCGCCG
>JANLPK010000302.1:0-2946 GCA_031367205.1 Alphaproteobacteria bacterium | reverse complement strand
GCCCAGCATGTATTCATAGACGTCGCCCTTGGTGTCGCGGTCGGCCATCGCCACGCGGTCGAGCTTGTCCACCACCTTGGCCAGCAGGGCCGGCGTGGGAATGCCCAGCCGCGCCTCCTTCATATGCCCAGCCATCGCCCCATCTGCGGCCACCACATCGCGGATGAACGGAAAGACGTGCTCATCGACGATGCGGAACATCTCGCGGGGTTCCAACGCCTTGAAATTCCGCCAGCGCAGGTCTTCATAGGGCGTGCCGCGCGGATCGGACCCTTGCGGGAAAATGCGGCGTTCGGGCGGGCGGCCGGTCGCCTGGGACTTCAGCTCCTCCACCGTCTGCAAGTCGTCTAATCGCCGGATGAACAACAGATATGTAATCTGCTCCATCACGCTCAGCGGATTGGAAACCCCGCCCGACCAAAAGTCATCCCAGATGCTGTCGATTTGGTTTCGAATTTCACCGACGATCACACTGCCGCTCCCCTTACTTGGCCGGTAGCTGACGCTAGGGCCTGATCAAACTCAATACGGTTGGCGACGACGACGGGCTTCTCTGCGGAGCGGTCATGCTCCACGTCCAACCGTAGTCGCTTGTGTAGGTAGTAGAGAAGCGCCCTTCGCACATAAAGTGTGGAACGACCTTGGGGCATATCGTACTCCCAGGCGACGGCCTCTTTCTGGGCAGGGGAGAGGTCGGGGTTGGGCTCCAGCTCCACGGGGACGATGATCTGCCAATCTTGATCTTGATCGGATTGGGCACCAGGGGCTCCAGGGTTTCGCAGGTCCTGCCAGCGCGACAGGATGAAATCCTTGAAGACGTCTGTCAGGTGGCAATATGCTCTGACGTGCCACCTCAGGCCGTCTGACCCAAAGGCATGGGGTGTAATCCGTCGCCACTGAGCGTCGGGTCGCTTTGGGCTCATGGACTGATAGCGAATCTCGACTGACTGACGTGCACGCATGGCGGCCAGTAGTTCCCGAAACAGCTGGGATGACACCCGGCGCGAAGGAATGGGCATGGCCAGTGCATGAGGTGCCTGGCCCAACCAAGTTTCACTGACGTCAATACTTCCCTCGGCGACGGCGCGAAGCTGCGACAAATACCGATCCGGGCTGGGGTTCAGATACCTTGGAGCAAAGGTGGGACTCGCCAAATATCGCTTAGCGCTTGAGTCGTAGATCAAATTTTCCGGCGCTAGTTCACGATAGGCGGAGAGGTCGCTGGACGCCTGGGGCACGGAAACCTTGAAGCGATCAGTGATGTCGGAGCGATTGACGCCGCCCTCCCAAAACGCCCGAAACTCAATGAATTCCAGGCGCTGCTCAGCTCCCCACCGCCTTTTTGAGACATCGTACCGATCGTTCATAGCGGCTCCATACGAATAGAAACTTGACGGGTATAAATATACGACCCATAAACAAACTATTCGAACCCGCCTCGCCGGTCAAACCCTAATCCGCCGACCCGCTTAAAGGATCTACCCGATGCCTTGGCTCTTAATGCTCGCCGCCGTTTCCGCTGTCTTGTCCGTCGGCGTGCAGCTTCACCTGCTCTTGAGACCGAGCCGGGCGCGGGCGGAGCATGCCGAGCTCCTGGCCAAACTCTCCACGATGGAAACGTCGATGAAGGAGATGCCTGCTGCCATGCGAGAAGAGGGGCGTCTAATCCGCGAAGATATGCGCGGTGCTCATACCGCGCTCCAACAATGGCTCGAGACGCGCCTGACGACCTTTGGACAGGGTCAAGGGGAACAATTGACTCTGATGCGTCAGGAGGCCTCAGACGGTCGCGCCAAACTGGAAGAAACCCTCAAGACCACCAGTGAAGCCTTCGCTAACACGCAAACGACCCGCCTGGGCGAGACCAACACCGCCATGAAGGAGTTGGCCGAGCGTCTCGAGAAGTCTCACATAGCCGCTCGCGATCAGCAAAAGCTGGGACTTGATGCCGTTGGGACGAAGATCGCGGCGCTGACGGAAGCCAACGACAAAAAGCAGGACGCCATTCGTGAAACTCTGACCCTCAGCCTCGATCAGCTTCGGAAGGACAATGAGGCCAAGCTCGAGCAGATGCGCCTAACCGTGGACGAGAAACTGCAGGGGACCCTTGAGACACGCCTGGGCGAGAGCTTCAAGATGGTCAGCGACCGTCTGGAGCAGGTTCACAAGGGACTTGGCGAGATGCAGACCCTCGCCACCGGCGTGGGCGATTTGAAGCGGGTGCTGACCAATGTGAAGTCGCGCGGTGGTTGGGGCGAGATGCAGCTAGGTGCCCTGTTGGGGGACATGCTGACCCCCGAGCAGTTCGACACCAATGTGCGCATCCATCCCGACCGCGCCGAGATTGTCGAGTTTGCCGTCCGGCTGCCTGGGAAAAGCGATGGACGCCCAGTGTTCCTGCCTATCGACGCCAAGTTCCCACAGGAGGACTACGACCGCCTGCTATTGGCGCAGGATGAAGGCAATCCGGAGGATGTCGAAAAGGCGGGTGCTGCTTTGGAGCGCGCGATTCGCGGCCAAGCGAAACTGATCTGCGACAAATACGTTCACCCGCCATATTCGACGGACTTCGCGATCATGTACCTTCCAACGGAAGGCCTGTTCGCCGAGATGATCCGTCGGCCTGGCCTGTGCAGCGAGTTGCAGAACCGCTACCGCGTGACGGTGACGGGCCCCACGACCCTGGCGGCCCTGCTAAGCAGTCTGCAGATGGGCTTCCGCACCCTGAGCATCGAAAAGCGCTCTAGTGAGGTATGGCAGGTTTTGGGCGCGGCTAAGACTGAGTTTGGCAAATACGGCCAACTCTTGGAGAAGGTGGGCAAGCAGCTCACTGCGGCCCAGAACACTGTCACGGAAGCAGGTACGCGCACCCGCGCTATCGAGCGTACTCTGCGCAAGGTAGAGGCGGTAGAGCTGCCGGGGGTGATTGATGACCTCCTGAACTTT
>JANLPK010000281.1:0-6173 GCA_031367205.1 Alphaproteobacteria bacterium | reverse complement strand
CAGAGCCTTTCGGCCTTCGGTGGTGCCATGGCGCTGGCGGCCTTGGTGGGCGCGGTCGTGGGCTTGCTACTCGGACGACATGTGGACGCCGGTCACGGACCACGGGCCGTGATGATCGTGGCAGGGGTCGCGACCTTGGTGGTCGGGCTGCGGGCGGCCAGCCTTGGCGCACCCTGGTTGGCCGTGATCGCCAACGCCATGGGTCCCATCGTCTATTCGTTGCGCGGTCCGGTTTCCGGCATACCGGTCTATAACTTGAGCCAAGCCTCGGCCTGCCCGATCCGGTTCACCATCGCCACCGAGGCCGGGTGGGATCTTGGGTGCGGGACAGCTTGCTTAGTGGGTGCGGCGCTCTACACGGTGGGCGTGCCGCTGTCGCTCAACATCTTGCTGGCGCTGCCAGCGCTGGGCGGCGCGACTTGGCTGCTGCGACGGTATTACGGGGCGGAAGAGCAGTCCCAGACCCGCTAAGCAGGCCTGGGCGCTTTCAGAGGTTACTTGCAGGCGGTCTTGTTCAGATTGCCGGTCTTGTTGCAATCGTAATGCACGACCTTGCCGGTCTTGGTGGTCCATTCGACGGTGTTGCCGGCGCGCGCCGCAGGTGAGCGGGCGACAGCGGGTTTGCCCATGGCCGTGGCGGCGACTGGCGCAGCGGCCTTAGGAGCCGGCTTGGCAGCCGCCACAGCGCCCTTACAAACGGCCTTATTGGCGTTACCGGCCTTGGTGCAGTCGTAGTTGCGTTCAGCTGGTGCAGCTGCGGCGACAGCGGCAGGCTTAGCCGCCGCTGGAGGCTTTGCGGCGACCTTCGCAGCGGGCTTGGCTGCAGGTTTCGCGGCCGGGGCCGCACTTTTGCAGGCCGCTTTGTTGGCGTTTCCGGCTTTGGTGCAGTCGTAGTTTCGCTCGGCGGGAGCCGCAGCCGCCGCCGCCGAGGCGGTAGACGTGACGGCTAGGGTGGCGGCGAAGGCCAACACGGCCAGGGTCGAAGACATTAGAATGCTGGGGCGCATGACGGGTCTCGTTACAAGATCGACGGACCGTTTGCCGTCCAGCGCATTTTCGGGCGACAAGGTGTCACAAGCAAGACGCCATTCTCAGTTATTTTTCAGAGCTCTGAGGGCGCTGGATTGCCCTACTTCGCTAAGGCAAACCGGATGGGAATGCGCACGCTGGCCCCGTCCACCGGCCTGCCGTCTTGGGTCTGGGGGCTCATCTGGAAGAAGGTCGATAGCTTGAGGGCCGCTGCACCGAATCCCTGATCGACTGGAGTCTCACCCAATATGTCGCACGATCGAATGGATCCCGTGGCCGTGACGATGCAAGAGAGCGTAGCCGACCCTTCGACGCCGTGTCGAACGGCACGGTCAGGATAGTAGCGCGCGAACTCCCGACCGCCGGGCTTCTTGAGCCAGTTCGGTGTGGTGATCATGGGGGGTGTGGGGTCGACGTGGGGCGGCGAAACCACTTCGGCGGGGCCGGTTGACGTCACGGGCTGAGCGGGATGGGGTGTTGCCTGAAGCGGAGGCACTGTTGACGGGATCGGTAATGTCACCGGAGGGTGCAGGTTCACCTTCGGGGCGCTGTGGCGAGGTTCGATGACCTGGACAGGTTTGGGCTTGGTATAGAGGCTGATTTGGATGGGCGGGTCGCCGATCTCGACGGTCGGCTTGGGGTCCACAAAAACCTGAACGGCGAGGTAGGCCAACAAGCCGGCATGAACCGCAACCGACAGGCCGATGGCGGGCGCTGTCCAGCCCGTGCGACGCGGCGATTTGGAAGACGTTCCCGCATATGCAATCTGACGAATGACCATGGTCAAAGTCCTTCTGGTCTTCTGCCCCTTGAGGGAAGGATCGCGCCGAGATCAAGGCGAATAGTTGACGTAACGGAAGCGAAAGCGTGACCGTGGAATTAGGGCGATATTAACCATAACTGCGGCAAATTCTGCCCATGGCTATTCAGGGATTGAGGGGCGTCGTTGAGGCCGCCATTCAACGCGCGTCCACCGCGACGGGCGTCGATTTCACGTTCCTGATGAAGACCGCCAATCGCGAGAGCGGCTATAATCCTAAGGCCCAGGCCCCGAGTTCCTCGGCGGCCGGATTGTTCCAGTTTGTCGAGCAGACCTGGCTTTCGACGCTGAAGCAACACGGGGCGAAATACGGCTATGCCCGCTATGCCGATCTGATCACTAGGGGGGCCGATGGTCGTCTGCACGTTGACGGCGGTGAGGCGCGCAAGGCGGTGATGGACCTGCGGCTCGACCCGCATGCCTCGTCTCTGATGGCCGGGGAGCTGACCTCTGATCATGCGGCCTATTTGCGCGGTCGGACCGGGCGTGCGCCAACCGGAGGCGAGCTCTATGCCGCGCACTTTTTGGGCCCTTCCGGATCGGCCAAGCTTATTGAGGCGATGCAGATACGGCCCGGAGCCTCTGCGGCGAGTCTGTTTCCCGACGCTGCGGCTTCTAACCGCTCTATATTTTACCGGGATGGCCGACCGGCCACGGTGAGCGAGGTCTATGCCAATCTGACGCGGGCAGGCGGCACGGGCCGTGCGTCGCCGTCGATTCAAGCGCCCCAGGTCGAGCCCGATGTGAATTTCATCCAATACGCCTCGGCGCGCCACACCGACGCCAATCGGGAGAAGGACGCCTTGGTCGATTTGATCCTGCGCGGCCCCCAGGAACTGAACGGCGGGAGTTCCAGCGTGCGGCTGTCAGGGTCGCTGTTCTCCAGCGAGATGCTTAGGGTGTTGTCGGATGCGCGCAGTGACAAGAAGAGCTAGGGCCTAGCGAATTCGCGCCTCAACTTGGCACCGACCAACAACATCAGCACCCCGCCTGCGCCGACAATGGCCGCATGCATGGCCCAGAATTGCAGAGCCGGCATCTGCTCATAGAACCCGCCGATCCGGCCGCTGATGAAGCTGCCGAAGGTCACAGACGTCGCATTGACCCCCAGCATGGTGGCATTCACCGAGGTCGGGGCGAGGCGCGAAAAAAGTGCATTGAGCGAAGGCACGACAAACAGCCAGCCCAGGTTCGAGGCGAAGTGAAACACGACGGCCAGAGCCAGGGGTGTGCGCCCGGTTCCGTCGGTGATGAATTGCCCCGCCGCCAACAGCAGAGTTGAGGCCCCGAAGATGAAGCATCCGATGGCGATTTTGGTAAATTCGTCGGGTTCTCGCCCGCGCGCCGCCTGAGCTCGCCAGAAGATCAGCATCGGCGGCAACAGCACAAATGGGGCCAGTCCATCCAACGATTGCAACCAAGGCACCGGCATGGTCCAGGACCCAAACTGCAGCTGAAGGTGATCGCGAACCCAGAGGTTATAGGTGTTCCAAATCTGCGATTGGGCCACCCAGAACATCGCCGCAATCGGCACCAGGGCCAGCAGGTAGAGCACCACGCGCCGTTGATCGGTGGTCAGCGGCACCCGTTCACCGCGCGGTGGACGGGGACGCTCAGGCGGCAGGTGCCGCTGACCCCAGAGATAGACGATGAGGCCCGCCAGCATGCCGAACCCGGCAAATCCGAAGGCAATGTGCCATCCATAGGCCTGACCCAGAGCGCCTGTGACCAGCGGCGCAATAAACGCCCCCAGATTGATGACGCTGCCATAGATTTGATAGGCCACACCCCGGCGACGGTCGGCTGGATCATAAAGCTCACCGATCTGCGGGGTGACGTTGCCGCGCACCAAGCCGACGCCCAGGATCAACAGCAGCAACGCGATGAGGAACGACTGATCAAAGGCCAAGGCAAAATGGCCGGCGGTCATCAACAGCGCCCCAAGGGTGATGCTGTTGCGCCGCCCGAGGAACCGGTCACCCAGGAATCCGCCGATGACCGGCGTGAAGGCCCCCAGCCCGATATAGAGCCCGAAAATCTGCGAGGCCAAAGCCTGCACGGACAGAGGCCCGACCACCGCTTCAATACCGGATCGGAAGCCTGCGAACCCGACAATGTGTTCCACGCGACCGGGCAGCAAGAGTTGGCCCACCATGTAGAGCACCAACAGGGCCTGCATGCCGTAAAACGAGATTCGATCCCAGATCTCCAGGCCTGCCAGCACGGCAAGCCCACGGGGATGGCCAAAGAGGTCGGAACTCAGCTTCGCAGGACTTTGGATCGTCATCTCACCGTTCTCGCCCCGCCAAACCACATCTCGGCCAAGGTCTGGCTATAGGGTTCTGCCCAGGCGCGGAAGGTCGTTTCTTGGAACGGCGGATGGGCGACATCGGGGCGGGTAAAGTAGCTCCAGATCAGCAGGCGCTCATAGACAACCAGTAGAGCCAGGCGGGCTGTTGTCGGGGCCGCGCAACCGCCGGCTTGCCGGTAGGCGCTGAGGTAGGCGTCCACGCAGTGCGGTGCGCGGTCAAGCCAGTCGCAGGATTGACGGACCAGGTCGGCTGCAGGATCGCCAAAACAGCAGGTCATCAGGTCGACGACGCCGCTGACCTCCCAGCTGGACTGGGTGCGTTGCAGGAGGACATTGCCAAGGTGATAGTCATTGTGAACGAAGGTGGCGGGGGAAGCCTGGGGCGAGTGATCAGCTTCAAAGAGGTCGGCCAGCCATTCGTCGTCAGCGGTGCCAAGCGCATGGTTGCGGCGAGCCTCGTCTGCCGCCTTCTCGATCTCTGATCGCAGGTGCACGGCGTAGCCGCCGGGATAGGGAACGAGCCTCTGAACTGCGGGGTCGAAGTCACCTGCGAACTCAGATGTGAGCGTTTGGAGCGCGGCCAAGGTCTGCCCCATGGCCTGGGCGATCTGAACGAAGTCCCGCCGGTTGAGGCCTTCGCGGTCTGCCGGATTGGCGAGGCAAAGGCCCGGCAAGCGCGGCATGATCAGATAGGGCCACGGAAAGTCCGCGCAACTGTCGTCAAGGTGCTGTGGCCAGGCCACGGGGACGTCGGTGTGGGTATGCAATAGGTCGGCATAGAACCGTTCCTTGGGAAATTGCCAGGCATCATTGGGGCCGCCCTTGTGCCAGTGGGGAGCGCCTCGGAAGACGTAGTCGCCTTTCGTGGTGGCGAGGAAGACGTTCTGGCCGAAGAGGCCGCCTGAGACCGGTGAGGCCGAAATGAACTCACCAATTCCGGCCTTGCGGACGGCGGCAGCGAACTGCTGGTCTTGAATAGTGCCGAGGCGTGATGAGTAAGCGGCCATCGCAGGACCTGCCTCCACTGAAAGCCTAGCCGGCTATCCGAGCGACAACCTTGATTTCTGCGCGAGCCTTGGGCCGGACGAGACCTGAAACTCCGATCCAGGTGGACGCAGGATAGGGCGCGTGGATGAATTCGTCCTTCACCTTGGCCATGGTGGCGGTGTGTTCTGCCAGATCGACGATGTAGAGCGTGCTGTCGACGATGTCTGAGAGTTTGGCACCGGCTTCGGCGAGCACTATGGCGACCGTTTCCCAGGCATTGCGGAATTCTGCCTCGGCTGTGTCGCCGCGACCGATCACGCCGGAGACGAAGATGAAGCCGTCGACTTTCACCGCTGGGGCGAAGTGGCCGAGGTCGTAGCTCTTGCGCATGGTCTCGGGGACAATGGTTTGAACGGTCATGTGGTCGTCCTTTGTTGAGCGCTAGACCGCTGCGCCTTCCGCCACCATGGCGGCGATCTCGGCGGTTGAATAGCCGATCTCGGCCAAGACCTCGGCAGTGTGCTGGCCAAGGCTTGGCGGCGGCGGGCGCTGGTTGATGTCGGCACCGGGGAAGCGGGCGGGGGCGGCCGGCGAGCGGTAGGTGCCGCCTTGCCCATCCTCAACATCGACCCAGGCTCCGGCCGCGGCGGCTTGCGGGTCGGCCACGACTTCGGCGGGGGTTTGGACCGGGGCCCAGACCATGTCTACGGCGTCGAAGCGCCGGGCGATCTCGGCCATGTCTAGGGCACCAAAGGCGGCTTCGAATTCGGCGACCAGGACCTTGGCGTTGTCCTTGCGGGCGCGGCCGCCCTTGAAGCGGTCGTCTTCGAGCAGATCGGGACGGTCTGCGCATTTGGCCAAGGCGGGCCAGTCGGGGCCGCCGCCGCCGCGCGGATTGAGCACGAACCAGCGCTCGTCCTTGCTCTTGTAGAAGTTGGCCAGCGGATCGAAGGGGTCGGTGCGGGGGCGGTTGGAGGCAAGGCGTCCGTAGCTGAGCTGCACGGCCATGTCGGAGGAGACGGCATA
>JANLPK010000256.1:0-6400 GCA_031367205.1 Alphaproteobacteria bacterium | reverse complement strand
ATCTATCGGGTCGCTTACGCGGCCAAACGGACTTCTCCAGCGAAGTTATCGTTCGCATTTACAAAATGGCCCGAAACGGTGGGCCAAGCCGGAAGAAAGCAACACCTTTAGACGTCTGTCGATGCTGATCGGCCCCATGCTGTCCGGCGATACCCGGGGGAAGAATGGTGGAGCCGCCGGGAATCGCACCCGGGTCCAGTCCGCTTATTACGTGCGCGTTTATCCTCATAGTCCGGCGAACCGAACGCCCTACATATAGGGCATCTCAGTTAGGAAATGAAGAACTCTCGCCGATCCTTGGCATTTGGCGGTTGGCGAAGCGTGATCGACCGGCCCGATTTCGTGAGCCGCCACCGACCTTGCGCCGACGTATTAGGGCTTCAAGCCCCGACCACCTAGGTTCATGAGCCGTGTTGTCGCGCTTGGAGCCCCCTCACCATGAACTCGTTTCTCTACGCCATTCGACCCCTATTGCTGGATTTTCTGTCCACCATCGTTTTCGTGGTCCTGGTGGCCTTGAAGGTCGATCCCACGATTGCTGCAGCCTCGGGCATTGCCATCGGTGTGGGCCAGGTGGTGTTCCTGAAGGCGACCCAACGACCCATCGCGCCGCTGCAGTGGATGGGTCTGGGACTGGTCGTGGTGTTCGGCACCGCTAGTCTGCTGACCCACGATTTGCGGTTCTTGATGGTCAAGCCGACGGTCATCTATCTGTTGGTCGGTGGGGTGATGCTCCAGCGCGGCTGGATGCTGCGCTATATGCCGCCCGTCGCTGCGGGCCATGGCGAGGACATCATGATTGTCTTCGGTTATGTCTGGGCCGGGCTGATGATTGTCACTGCCGTGGCCAACGCGATCGTTGCGGTCGCCTTCACCAACCACTGGGTCCAGTTCATGGCGATCTTTCCCATGGCCTCCAAGCTGATCCTATTCGCCGTTCAGTATGCAACGACCCGGTCCATCGTGCGTCAGCGGGTGCTGGCGGCGCGGGCTATGGAGGGTCAAGTCTCCGCCGCCGTATGACGCGAGCGTGACTCCACAACGCCCATGACTGGGGTTAGCCTCCAGAGAAAACGGGGAGGCTAACCATGTCCAAATTTGTCGCCGAGTTCATCGGCACCCTAACGCTTGTGCTCTTCGGCTGCGGAGCAGCCGTTCTCGGCGGTGATCACGTCGGCCAGCTTGGCATTGCCTTGGCCTTTGGGTTCGCCATTGTGGCCATGGCCTATGGCATCGGCCCAATATCGGGCTGTCACGTCAACCCGGCGGTCAGCCTGGCCCTTCTCATTGCAGGCCGCATGACCTTCGCAGACATGTTGAAATACTGGGCGGCTCAGTTTTCGGGTGCCTTGGCCGGAGCCGCAATTCTATTGGTCATCGCCGGGAGCGCACACGGCTTGGGTCAAAACGGTTGGGGCAAAGGTTATCTCGGTGAATTCCCCATGGAGGCCGCGGCAGTCTTTGAGGTGGTGATGACGGCACTCTTCGTGATCGTCATCCTGGGGTCCACATCACCCGGGGCTCCTGCCGGGTTTGCGGGCCTAGCCATCGGCATCACCTTGGCGGTGATCCACATCGTGGGCATCCAGGTGACCGGCGTCTCAGTCAATCCGGCACGTAGCTTTGGCCCGGCCGTGTTGGTGGGAGGGCAGGCATTGAACCAGCTGTGGCTGTTCTTCGTCGCACCTGCAGTTGGGGCGACCCTCGGGGCGTTGCTGTTCCGGTTCAAGATTCTATGAAGGCGACTACATCGCCTCCGCGCCACGGGTAATTGACAGAACCCCCGTACGCGACAGCTCTACCAAGCCAAGCGGCCGCATCAGGTCCAAGAACTTGTCGATCTTTGATGAGGTCCCTGTCAGCTCGAAAATGAAGCTGTCGATGGTGGTGTCCAGCACCTTGGCGCGGAAGATGTCGGCGATACGCAGGGCCTCCACTCGGTCGCCGCCGAGACCGCGAACCTTGACCAGGGCCAATTCACGCTCAAGCCCATTGGGGTCGCGGCTGACATCCTGGACGTGACGGGTGGCCACCATTTTTTCCAGCTGCGCTTCGATCTGGGCCAACACATGCGGCGCGCCTCGGGTGACGATGGTTACCCGGCTGGTATTGGCGTTGCGGTCGGTCTCGGCCACCGTCAGGCTCTCGATATTGTAGCCCCGCGCCGCGAACAGGCCGACCAGACGGTGCAAAACGCCGGGCTCGTTCTCCACCAAGATAGCAAAGGTCGCCAAGCCCTCGACCTCATCGGTGTGGGCTAGGTCGTAGACGGAAGCGGGTTGGGGGTCGGACATGGGATCAGGCCTCTTGGGGTTCGCGCTTCGACCTGTCACAGGATAGCGGCTTGAGCAATCCTTGACGCGCTACTCAGACCCGCCTCACCTTCATCGGCACAGGTCGCCTAAACATCTCGCCCTTCATCACACCAACACCGGCAGTCGGAGAAAGCGGCGAGGCCATAATCTTCTTCACCGTCTCAAGACCCTCCACCACATAGCCGAAACAGGCGAAGCCCTTGTTGTCACCGGATTGGCTGGGATCAGCATCCAGATAGGCCTGATCGCCAACGCAGATGAAGAAGTCCGAGGTGGCGGTGCCGGGTGCGCGACGGCCCATGGAGATGGCCCCGTTGGTGTGCTTCAGACCGGTCTTGGCGGTGCTCTCATGAGCTATCGGCGGCAGGATCAGCTTAGGGTCATTCTGCAGGCCGCCCTGAACGACGCCGTACTCATAGTCGGTGGCATTGGGTGGGCGAGAAGCGCGATAGAAGCTCGCCTTATCATAGCGCTTCTGGTCGGTGTAGCGCAGAAATTGGCGGTGGTGATCGGGGCCTTGTCGCCGCGCAGCTCCAGAACAATGGCCCCAAGGGCTGTCTCAATCCGCACCCTAACCACGCCCTTGGCGGGCTTTGGTGGAACCCCGGCCACAATCGCCGGGGTGGACGAGGCGGTTAAAGCCAGGGCGGGTCCGGCCACCAAGCCGGCAGCTCCGGCCAGAAAGAGACGACGTTCCATGACAATCCTCACATTTCGCGGATGCAGTCTAAGTCCAATTACGCGACAGGCCTACCTTCGCCTGATCCCGCCTTGGTCACTGCCGGTCATGACGTCAGTGCCAGGGCCGCCATCACGGATGGTCTTGTCGCGATAGATCACCGCCCCGATCAGGTTGGGCTTGCGACGGGTGACGGCTAGGAAGTCCAGCCAATGCTCGCTCGGCACCCACAGGCAAGGTGCGCGGGGGTCTTCATCAATTGCCAAGTCCACGAGAGTTCGGATGTCCATGCCGCCATCTTTGGCGAAAAGTCGCAGACCGCAAGCTTGGAGGTGTCGTTGCGTGCGCCTAAGTAGGGTCCATGATCTACGACTATCTCATCTGCGGGTCCGGAATTGCCGGGGCGTCTCTGGCCTATGAGCTGGCAAGTCACGGCAAGGTCCTGGTGGTCGAGGCTGAGGACCAGCACGGCTACCACACCACCGGCCGCTCGGCGGCGATGTATATCGAGTCCTATGGGGCTGCGCCGTTGCGCCGACTCACCGCTTCCAGCCGCGCCTTCTTTGATGCCCCACCACCGGGCTTCTCCGACTACCCCCTGCTCTCCCCACGCGGTTGCCTGACGCTGGCCACCGCCGATCAATCGGCAGCCCTGGCCACCTTCGCAGTCGATATTGCCGCCACCGGCGTTGAGTATGAGCACCTCAGCGGTGCCGCTGCTCGGGCCAAGGTCTCGATCCTGCGTCCGGAGGCTGTCTCCGAAGCGGTGTTCGAGCCCCATGCCTGCGATATTGACGCCAACGGCCTGCACGCCGGATACCTCAAACTGGCCCATGCCAATGGCGTGGAATTCCGGCTGTCGGCAAAACTGGAAGGTCTCGATCCCACCGCGACGGGTTGGCGCGCTCGTCTGGCCGGCGGCCAAACCGTCCAGGCGCGAATTGTCATCAACGCCGCCGGAGCCTGGGCTGACCAGGTCGCGGCCCTGGCCGGTGCTGCGCGGTTGGGCCTAGCGCCCAAGCGTCGCACGGCCATTATCCTCGATGCCCCTCCTGGTGTTGAGATCGACGACTGGCCTTCGGTAATGGACGTGGATGAGCAGTTCTATTTCAAGCCGGAGGCCGGACGTATCCTGGCCTCACCTGCCGATGAGACACCGTCTGAGCCTGTAGACGCAGCACCGGAGGAGCTGGACATCGCCATCTGTGTCGACCGTATTCAAACCGCCGCTGACCTGCCGGTGCGTCGCGTTGTGCGATCCTGGGCAGGCCTGCGCACCTTTGCACCCGACCGGGCTCCGGTTTTCGGCTATGACGCCGGTGTGGCCAATTTCTTCTGGTACGCTGGCCAGGGCGGCTACGGCATGCAGATTGCCCCGGCTGCCGCCCGCCTGGGCGCGGCTCTGGTTTTGCGGCAGGGGGTTCCCGGCGATATCGCCGATCACGGCCTCACAGCTGAGGTTGTTGCACCTGCGCGAATAATGCTGGCAATTCCCGGCCATTCCGGCTGAAAGTCCGCGCCTCATATCAGGAGTCTTGCATGTCCCTTTCGCTCTACGACGTCACCGTCCCATCGTTCCTTCAGACCCTCGGCGGTGTGTCGGGATTTCTTAAGAAGGGCGCGGCCCATTTCGAGGCCAACAAGATCGACCCCAACACCATTGTGGACCATCGGTTGATGCCGGACATGCTACCCTTTTGGTTTCAGGTGTCGTCGGTGGCTCACCATAGCATTGACGCCATTGCCGGCGTCAAAAAGGGCGTGTTTTCGCCCGGCGGTGCAGCTCCGCCGCTGACCTATGCCGACCTCCAAAAGCTGATCGCCGATGCCCAGGCCGACCTGGCCAAGGTCACGGCCGATGAGCTTAACGCGCTCCAGGGCAACGACATGGTCTTCCAGATGGGCGAGATGAAAATCCCCTTCACAGCAGAGGGCTTCCTGATGAGCTTCTCGCTGCCCAACCTACATTTCCACGCCACCACAGCCTATGACATCCTTCGTCTGCAGGGCGTGCCGCTCGGCAAGCGGGACTATCTAGGGGCCATGCAGACCCGGAGCTAAGCCCCGAAAACTGCGCCGGATAGTCCATATGGATCATACGGCGAGTCTTCCCGCCGCCTATGGTCTTGCCTCAAACGGCGGTCATCGCGATGGGCAGACCTATTTCGGGCCAAGGGGTTCCGATGCGACTTGTATCTACAGTTCTCGCCGTCTCGCTATTGGCCGCCGGCCAAGCCGTGGCGCTTCCCTTGGTCAATGGCGGCTTTGAGCAGCCAGGTATCGCCGGTGTCCACTATTTGACCCCAGGCAGCACCTTTATCACCGGTTGGACCACCATCGATGCCACCCCAGGCGGTGACAATGATGTCGCCATCTTGGACAATGCTTCCTTCGGCGGGTTCGGCGTGCACCCCTCTCAAGGTAACTATTTCGTGGACCTCACCGGCAATGTGGGTAAGGGCAAGGGCCTTTTCTCTGACCCGATCGCTGCGATCATTGGCCAGCAATACCACTTGGCCTTCGACGTCGGGGCTTTCTTCGTCGCGGGCTTCGGCAGCTACGGCAACGCCACGGTTGACCTGCTGGTCAATGATGTCCTGGTCGGCAGCTATACCAACATCCAGAGCCTCACCGTTCCCGGCTCCGATTGGGAAACCTTCGGCTACAACTTCATAGCATCGACCAGTACGGTGAAGCTTACCTTCCTCTCCAGTAAGTTGGCGACCTCGAGTAATCTGGGCGTCGGCTTGGACAATGTGACCTTCGGTGCCGTGGGTGGCGGTGTTCCCGAGCCGGAAACTTGGACCCTAATGATCGCCGGCTTTGGTCTCTCCGGCGTTATGCTGCGTCGGAGGCGGGATACTGCAACTTGCGCCTGAGTTAACATGGTGGTAACTTATATCTCTTTGGGGGATGTTGTGATGACGAATAAACTGACTGGTGCTCTAGTGGCGCTTACGCTTAGCAGCTTGGCGAGCGGTGCCTCTGCGGCCGCGCTCGGGATTACGCAGAATGCCAATATTGCTGGGGGAATGGCGGGCTTCGGGCCTTCGTCCGTTGCGATGGATTGGGACGCTAACGGTGCGCCCGGTTCGGCGTCGGGCAACATTAATATCATGAATTGGATTAACGGCACCGGCTTTGCGGGCTCCGATCTAGCTGTCAACGGCGCGGAAAACGTCACCCTCAATTTCGCGATACCCGTCAGCAAGATTGGGTTCGCTATCTCGACGGGGCTGGGCATCCTCATTAGCGAAATCAACCACAATGGCGCGGTGTTCAATCTGACCACCAACACCGGTGACACAGGTACGCTGACGTTAGTGGACAGCGGAAACGGCTATGCGGCCTGGGTCGAGATCAGCTCAGCCACCCCTTTCACCTCGCTCACCTTCTTTGAGCCCAG
>JANLPK010000238.1:0-3841 GCA_031367205.1 Alphaproteobacteria bacterium | reverse complement strand
CTGATCCCGGACGACAAGATCAAGCTGCGCTTCTTCGTGCCGGAGAAGGCGGTGTCGGCTTACACGCCGGGTGCGACCGTCAAGTTCGCCTGCGACGGCTGTGCGGTAGGTCTCACGGCGGTGATCACCTTCATCAGCCCGCGACCCGAATTCACTCCGCCGGTGATCTATAGTCGCGAGGCTCGCGACCGTCTGGTCTACCTCGTGGAGGCCCGCCCGTCCGCGCGCCTAAACCCCGGCCAGCCGGTGGACGTGACGCCGCTGGGGCAAGGCAAGTGAACACCAATCTGGCCATCGACGTTACCGGCCTCAGCAAGAGCTATAGTGGTCGCAAGGTGGTGGACGGCGTTTCCATTCAGGTTGAGCACGGCAAGATCTGCGGGTTCTTGGGTCCTAACGGCTCAGGCAAGACCACGACGCTGCGGATGTTATGCGGCCTGCTGACGCCCGATACCGGGTCGGGCACCTGTCTGGGGCTCGACATCATCAAGGACGCCAATGCCATCAAGCGGCGCACGGGCTATATGACGCAGCGGTTCTCACTCTATGAGGATCTAACCCTTGATGAGAACCTGATGTTCTCCGCGCGGGTTCATGGGTTGGATGACCGTGCGGGCCGAGTGACGCGGGCGCTGGATCGGCTGGGCCTCAGCGCCCGGCGCAGTCAGTTGGCGGGCACGCTTTCCGGCGGTTGGAAGCAGCGCTTGGCCCTGGCCAGCGCCACGCTGCACGAACCCGACCTTTTGCTGCTCGACGAACCCACCGCCGGGGTCGACCCCAAGGCGCGGCGCACCTTCTGGGACGAGATCCATGCCCTGTCGCGAGAGGGCCTGACCGTGCTGGTCTCCACCCACTATATGGACGAGGCCGAGCGGTGCCACGAGATCGCCTATATCAGCTATGGTCGGTTGATCGCGCGCGGCACGGCGGACCAGGTGATTGCCGGGTCGCATCTGGTGACGTTCAACGGTCAGGGTGCAGGCATCGCCGATGTTGCCGCCGCCCTGGCCAAGACACCGGGGGTGGAGATGGTCGCGCCTTTCGGGGCGTCTCTGCACGTGTCGGGAACCGACCGCATGGCCCTGGAGTCGGCGCTTGCCCCTTACCGCGGCCCACCCCTGACCTGGACTGAGGTCGAGCCCACCCTAGAGGACGTTTTCATCCAGCTGATGGAAGGCTCGAAGGACAACTTCCAGTGAGATCTTTTTCCGCCCTTCGGATCTTCGCCGTCCTGGCCAAGGAGTTCAAGCAGCTCACGCGGGACCGGGTGACCTACGCGATGATCCTGATGATGCCGATCGTTCAGCTCCTGCTGTTCGGCTATGCGATCAATGCTGAGCCGCGCCACCTGCCAACCGCCGTGCTAATCCAGGAAGACTCCACCTTCGCCCGATCCATCGTGGCGTCCCTGAAAAACAGCCGCTACTTCGAATTCACGGCCCAAGCCCGCAGCCCAGCAGAACTGGACGAGATGCTGCGCAGGGGCGAGGTGCAATTTGCCATCACGATCCCCGGCGATTTCACCCGTCGCGTGGTGCGCGGCGACAAGGCGCAGATCTTGGTGGAGGCCGACGCCGCCGATCCGTCCGCCACGGGCGGTGCTCTGGGGGCGCTTGCCGCCCTGCCCGCTCAAGCCCTTGCCCACGATCTGAAGGGGGCCATCGCGCCGCGAGGCTCCAGCGCGCCAGCCTTCGAGGTGGTGGTGCATCGAAACTATAACCCGGA
This sequence comes from Alphaproteobacteria bacterium, assembly GCA_031367205.1. GTDB lineage: Bacteria > Pseudomonadota > Alphaproteobacteria > Caulobacterales > Caulobacteraceae > Phenylobacterium. The sequence continues at coordinate 2,116 of JANLPK010000238.1, read as the reverse complement.
GGCCATCACCGCGTTTAACATCGTGCCGGGCCTGCTGGGCGTGATCCTCTCCATGACCCTGGTGATGATGACGGCGCTCTCGGTCACCCGCGAAACCGAGCGGGGCACCATGGAGAGTCTGCTGGCCACACCAGTCGAACCCATCGAGGTGATGGTGGGCAAACTTGCACCCTATGTGCTGGTGGGCGTGATCCAGACCGTATTGATCTTGGTCTTAGCAAAAGTGCTGTTTGATGTGCCGATGCTGGGCGGTTGGGTGAACCTCACCCTCGGTGTTGCCCTGTTCATCGTCGGCTCGCTGGCGCTCGGGTTCCTGATCTCCACGGCTGCGGAGTCACAACTGCAGGCCATGCAGATGAGCTTCTTCTACATCCTGCCCTCGATGTTGTTGTCAGGCTTCATGTTCCCGTTTCGAGGCATGCCACACTGGGCCCAAGCCATGGGTGAGGTAATCCCGGTCACCCACTTCCTGCGGGTTGTGCGCGGTGCTCTGCTGAAGGGCCAGACCCTGGGCGACAGTTGGCGCGAGCTGGTGGCGCTTGGGGTGTTCGTCTGTGTGGTCACGGCTCTGGCCATGGCGCGGTATCGGCGGACGTTGGACTAGCCGGTCCGCACTCGGATAGGTTCATTCATTCTCCATTGCCCGCGATGACGCCTTTGATAAGCTGGCCGATAACTGGAGGATCGAGATGAAAGCGCTATTCGTGAAGTTGGCCCTTGGTGCCGCCCTGCTCGCACCGGCCTCGCCTGCCTTGGCCGGCGCGTTTACCGACGAGCTCACCCAATGCCTTGTGCGGTCAACCAGCTTAGACGACCAGCAACAACTCGTCATCTGGGTGTTCTCGGCGATGGCGAAAAGCCCGACGGTTAAGCAGTTCGCGAACATCAGCGAAGTCCAACTTCTGAATAACACCAAACATGCAGCGAGCTTATGCAGCGCCTGATGATCGTTGATTGCCGGACAGAACTGGTTGCCGCGATGAAGTATGAGGGAGACAAGGCCATTGAGACGTCCTTCTCGGTCGTCGGAGAGGTCGCGATGCGAGGCATCATGGGCGATCCTGAAGTCGCAAAGAACCTGCAGAGCCTCCCCACCTATATGGATACTTCGAAGCTAGAAAAACTGGGGAAGGATGTTGCGGAGAAAAGGTAAGCAAGGACAGTCCTCCCGGAGGCTCTGCGCGAAGCGTTGATCGCAGGCGAACAGAGTGGGCCTACCACATCCTTCAACTTCGATGCCTTTCTGGCGGGCAAGAGATCAGTGGCGAGCCAGGACGCTTAGTTGTTAGGGCGATGTGGTCACGGCACAGGCACAAAATAGGAATCTCTGCTACTTTGTGGGGATGAGCGACGCACATCTTCCCGTGATTCCGGACGGCGAGCCCCTAACCGTCATTGAAGACGGCGACACGGGTGACCGGTTTCTGGTTTATACCGCCAAGGACGGAGTTCGGGCTGAACTTCGCATCCTGGGCGATACTTTCTGGGCCACACGGTCGCAGATGGCCGCGATGTTCGATATCGACCCAAGGACCGTCAGTTATCACTTGACGAACATCTTTTCCGACAAGGAACTCGACGCTGATTCAGTTAGCCAGGAATCCTGGCTAACTGCCGCTGACGGCAAGCGGTATCGGACGAACCTCTACAGTCTCGATGCTGTGATATCGGTCGGCTACCGCGTGAGTTCCCGGCTCGGTACCCTGTTCCGGATTTGGGCAACAGCCGTCTTGATGCAGTACCTCACCAAGGGTTTTGTAATTGACGATCAACGGCTCAAAGAGCCCAGCGGCAAGCCAGACTTCTTCGATGAACTGCTGGATCGTATCCGTGACATCCGCTCGTCTGAGAAGCGGATGTGGACGCGGATTCTCGAACTTGCAGCATTCTGCGTCGACTACGATCCGCGCGACCCGACCCAACATTCCGAATTTTTTGCCGAAATACAAAACACCATGCACTGGGCCGTCTTGCAGAAAACCGCACCTGAGGTCGTCAAGGAGCGTGTGGACCATAGGAAGAAAAATGCTGGGGTTATGAGCTTCAAGGGCTCAATCCCCACTGTAGCCGAGGCACAGACCGCGAAAAACCTCATGATGGAGCCCGAGGTCACGGC
>JANLPK010000220.1:0-2091 GCA_031367205.1 Alphaproteobacteria bacterium | reverse complement strand
TCACCGCCGGTGATCATCTCTGGCACGTCGGGAAAGGTGACCAGAAATCCGTCGCCACCTTGGTCTTCGATCTGTGCTGGATAGGCCCAGGTCTGCATGCTCACAACTCCTCCTTGGCGATGCCCAATTGCTTGAGCATGGCAAAATAGACGCCGGGTTTCAGCTCGCCGGTTTGAACCGTTGTCCAGCGGTCCCCGACGGTAAGAATCTGGTGACCGCCCTTGCCGCGTGAGGCGTCCAGCCGAACATGGACCCCGCGCCCCTTCGCCCAACGCTGGGCACGCCGTATGAATTCCTTGCCGTTCACGCAGAGAATATCGCAGGAAATGCTACGAACTTCAAGACCGCCTGATCGCGGAGTATGACAGCACCACCGGCACCCTACTGCGCGCCTATGTCCACGGCACAGGCACAGATGATCCGCTGCTCTGGGCCGAGGGCGGGCCGACCTCGCCCTATTACGGCGCAAGTCTCGGCAATGATGTGCGCTATCTCTACAAAGACCGCCAGGGCTCCATAATAGGCACCGCCGGCACTTCAGGCGTCATGACGCCCTATACCTACGGCCCTTACGGCGAGCCTGCGTCCTGGGCAGGGTCGCGTTTCCGCTACACCGGACAAATCGCCCTCCCAGAAGCCCAGCTCTATCACTACAAGGCCCGCGTCTATGATCCCACCCAAGGCCGGTTCCTGCAGACCGATCCGATTGGGTACGGGGATGGCATGAATATCTACGCCTACGTGAAGGGCGATCCGGTGAATCGCTGGGACCCCACTGGGCTTATGGGTGCGGCACCGGGCGCGGATGGCGAAGACGCTTGCAAGAGCGGAAGCCCAGGGGGTAGCTGCAACACCATTGAGGAGCTGGTTGTCACGGCATCCCGGCGAGAGGTGCTGGCCAATGAGCTGCCGACTTCTACTGGGCCGCTGATCACAATGGCGGGGATCGACTTGTCCGGCTTTCAGGCGTTCGAGCCTCCCAGTCCTCCTGAACCAGCGGAACCGGACAAGGACCTCGAGGATCAGCTCAAAAAGCTGAGACAATGCGCAAGTGCTCAGCTTGGGCTCGATGATCTGGCTGACGCGGCAGCAGCCATCTCCGGATTCAATATGCTTGAGACTGGTGTGAAGCTTGGCGGCCACGCCGTTCCAGGCACTTCGGTCGCAAGCACCACTGCTAGTGCATTGTTTGGGTCAACACGATTGCCGTTTCGAGTCGCAACTCTGGTTGGAAACCCCCTGACGGGCCGCCTCGCTGTCCGAGCGACGAGCAGCCTTGCCCGGATCGTTGGTCGCGGAATTCCAGTTATCGGCTGGGGATTGCTTGCGTATGATGCTGCCAAGATCGCGCAATGCATGGCAAGCAATGATTGATAAGTTCTCGATTTATAGAGTGCTGTTCCCGTTTCGAAGGGCACGTCAACTCAGGCTGCGTCAAGAGCGAATGGGGTACAGCTATTTGCAATTCGCACGAGACCTGTTTGGCGGTGATGACTATCCTGAACTCAGCAGTCTATTGTGGCGCTGTTTTAGTGACACCTGCGCATTGGTTCCAGACTTCCGTCCCCTCCCCAGCGATGAGCTGGCAAGCATCTACGGGATGGGCCTGGAAGAGGTTTTGGACGACGTTTTGTTCCCCTTCGCGGAAAAACATGATCTCCTGCAGACAGACACTGACATGTCTGCGCTCAAGCGGCCCGATGCAACGATCCTAGATGTGGCGGTCATCCTACTCGCCCTTTCAAAGCTCCGACCACCACCACCAATTTCACCCACCACCAGCTAAACCGAGACGCTGCCGTGGCTTCGGCTGGGGGGTATGACACTCACGAAAGTGGGGACCTCAACCACTCACCCCGTTTCCCCTCACTCCACCCAAAACTCCAACCGATAGACCCGCCGCGCAAAGCGCAGGTCCCCGCGCGGGAGGCAGGCCACCAGGGCCTGTAGGGCGCGGGCCTCTGAGCGCAGTCTCGGTTCATCCAGCCGCGCATCCACATCGCGCACCACCGCCGGCGGTCGCGCCAGCCCCTACGCCATCAGCGATAAAACCGTCCGACGTCCGACCGCCTCCAGGGCCTCCAGCACCGT
>JANLPK010000218.1:0-20096 GCA_031367205.1 Alphaproteobacteria bacterium | reverse complement strand
ACCCCGCTACCGCAGCCGGAATCGATCAGTTCGCCCGTGTTGTCCCACCCTGCCTCGGCGTCCAAGGGCGCTGCGGCTTCGCCCGAAAAGAGGGGTTGAGCCACCATGCTGCGTAATGGTTTTGTTCTCGCGGCGCTGGGGTTGGCTTTCTTGGCCGCCCCGGCGCTCGCCGCGACTACCCACGAAGAACCCAAGGCGGTGCACTGGAGCTTCGAAGGGCCGCTCGGCAAGTTCGATCAGGGTCAGCTCCAACGGGGCTACAAGGTCTATCGGGAGGTCTGTGCGTCCTGCCACTCGATGAACTATATGTACTTCCGCAATCTGGGCCAGAAGGGCGGACCTTTCTATGATCCGGAATACAAGAACCCAAATGACAACCCCTATGTGAAGTCCATCGCCAAGGACTATCAGATCGACGATATCGATTCTGAGACCGGCGACGTGGTCAAGCGCGCGGGGGGGTCGGCCGATAAGTTCCCCAACCCCTTCCCTAATGAACCTGCGGCACGGGCGTCCAATGGCGGGGCGATGCCGCCGGACCTCTCGACGATGGCCAAGGCCCGTGAGGGGGGTGCGTCCTATATCTATTCAATCCTGACCGGCTATACGGCCCCGCCCAAGGGTATGACCGTGCCTGCGGGTAAGGCCTATAACCCCTATATGCCCGGCGACATGAGTGCCTTCTGGTCAGGCGACAAAGCCGACGTGCCGGAGGGTGGTTTTATCGCCATGCCCCAACCGCTGGTGGCCGGCAAGGTGACCTTCGATGACGGCACCAAGTCGACCTTGGAGCAGCAAGCCTGGGACGTCGCAGCGTTTCTCACCTGGGCCTCAGAGCCCAAGATGGAGGAACGCAAATCCTTCGGACTGGCTGCGATGATCTATCTGGTGATCTTCTCGGTGCTGTTGTGGTTCAGCTACAAGCGCATCTGGCGCAATGTAAGCCACTAAGCGCGCGTCGCACGCCTGTCCCAAAGGCCACGGGAAGCCGGGGCCTTTTTCTTGTGGATCAGACGTTGAAGCGGAAATTCATCACGTCGCCGTCGCGGACCAGGTATTCCTTGCCCTCCTGGCGCAGCTTGCCCGCGTCGCGGGCACCCGCCTCGCCCTTCAGCCCGACATAGTCGTCATAACCGATCGTCTCAGCCCGGATGAAGCCCTTCTCGAAGTCGGTGTGGATCACCCCGGCCGCCTGCGGGGCTGTGTCGCCCTTGTGGATGGTCCAGGCACGGGCTTCCTTGGGTCCTACCGTGAAATAGGTCTGCAAGCCCAGCAGGTGATAAGCCTCACGGATCAGCTTGTTGAGGCCGGGCTCCGTGAGACCCAGCGTCTCCAAGAACTCCGCGCGTTCAGAAGGATCGAGCATGGCAATCTCGCTCTCGATCTGGGCGGAGATGGCCACATGGTCGGCGCCGTCGCGGGCCGCCCGCTCGGCGACCAGCTTAGACATATCGTTACCGTCGGCCGCAGACTCTTCGTCGACGTTTGAGACATAGAGCGCGGGCTTGGAGGTCAGTAGCTGCAGCATACGCCAGGCTTTCTCGTCCTCAACGGCGACCTTGGCCTTGCGCGCCGGGCGTCCGGCATTGAGCTCGACCAGGGCTAGCTGAACGAGGCTTAGGGTCTGGATACTATCCTTGTCGCCGGTCTTGGCCCGCTTCTCTAAATTCGAGACTCGCTTCTCCAGGCTCTCGAGATCAGCCAGCATCAGCTCGGTCTCGATGGTCTCCAAGTCCGAGAGCGGATCCACCTTGCCCTCGACGTGGGTGATGTCGTCATCGATGAAGCACCGCGCCACGAAGGCCACGGCGTCGCAGTCGCGGATATTGGCTAGGAACTGATTGCCCAGACCCTCACCCTTCGACGCGCCGCGTACCAGCCCAGCAATGTCCACGAAGTTGATCCGCGATGGGATGATCTCCTTGGACGGGATGATCGCCGCCAGCACCTCCAGGCGCGGCTCAGGCACCGCCACGTCGCCGGTATTAGGCTCGATGGTGCAGAACGGGTAATTGGCCGCCTGGGCCGCCGCAGTTTGGGTCAGCGCGTTGAACAGGGTCGACTTGCCGACATAGGGCAGGCCGACGATGGCGACTTTGAGGGCCATGGAATTTCCTAGTCTAAGCTGGGCGACCTAGCACGCACGGCGGCGTCGGTCATCCCTGGGTGAGGGCTGCGGCGGCAAAGTCACGCCAGGCGCGCGCCTCTTTGCGGAATTGCGGATTGGACTTGGCGACACGTCGATCAAGCTCGGCCACGATTTCGGCCGCAGCGTCGCGTCTACCGGTGTGCACCAGGAAGGCAGCTTGCCGCGCCAGACCCTCCAGGCCTGGCAACCGGGCCGCTGCGTCCTCATAGGCACTCTGGGCCTCAGAAGTGCGACCTAAGGCCTCATAGGCCCGCCCAAGGGACAATGAAACGCCGGGCGTCCGCACAGACCCTGTGCGCCCCAACTGATCCAGTAGTTCCAGGGCATCCGCATGGCGATCAAGCTCCAACAGCGCATTGGCGCGCCCGAGCAGCAGCACCGGATCATCGGCATACATGCCTTGAGCTGCCGCGCCAAAGAGCGCCTCGGCCTCATCAAATCGGCCCAAGTCCGCAGCAGCCGCCGCCAGTCGCGACTGATTGCGCACGGTTGGGGCGTCATCGCAGGCGACCTTGGCCTCGCGATACTCGCGGTTTGGATCCAGGGTTTCTCGCGCTACCGACCCCAGCCTGCGCGCCGTGCGACCGCCGAGCAGATCCGGACCGATCACGGCCACCACATAGACCAGACCGCCAAGTGGCTGGAGCAGCAGAATAATCCACAGCCAAAACATCGGCTGACCCGTGCGCACCACATGCACACAAAGCGCGATCGCAAAGATCAGCGAGAGGCCAAATGCGGGAAACATGGCGTCTATACCTCCCGGTCGCCGGCTTGTTTCGGGTCAGACTTCTCGGCAGGTGCCAAGCGCATGACCTCGGTCTGGTAGCGTTCATCATCACCGGCCGCCAACAGTGGGGCGGCCTCAGCGACGGCTTTGATCAGGTCGGCGACCCAGGCCTGATCCACCTTGTGGAAGTCCGACAATACATGACCCATCACCCGATCCTTGTGACCTGGATGACCCACGCCTAGCCGCGCCCGCCGAAAGTCTGCGCCCAGGTGTGCCGTCAGAGATCGCACCCCGTTATTGCCCGCCGCGCCGCCGCCGGTCTTCATCCGAAACCGACCAGGAGCCAGATCGATTTCATCATAGAACAGCACAACATCCATCGACGTAAGTTTGTAGAACTTCAGCGCCTCAGCAACAGCCCGACCACTCTCGTTGTAAAAGGTCTGGGGTTTGAGGATCAGCGCGCGAACGGCACCTGTCGGTGCCTCGATCTCGCCCTCGCGGATAAGGCCCTGAAACTTGGATTTCTCAGGGTTAAATTTCCAGCGACGTGCAATGGCGTCCACTGCCATGAAGCCGATATTGTGCCGATTTCCGGCATAACGGGGGCCAGGATTGCCCTGGCCCGCGAGAATCAACATGACGCCCTCCTCGGGGAGGCGTTTGAGCGTTAGGCGGTGGCTGCGCCGTCTTCACCGGCACCCGCCGCCGAAGCCGAGGCCGACGAACCCGCAACCGTGGCCACAACCGTTTCGCCGTCGATGGCAGGCGTAACCCCAGCAGGTAGGGCGAAGGCCGAAACGCGGATGGCATCGCCGATGTCCAAGCCGGTCAGGTCGAAGACCAGCTCTTCGGGGATGTGGTCAGCCGGGCAATTAAGTTCAATCTCGTGACGCACGAAGTTCAGCGTGCCGCCGCGCTTCAGGCCGGGCGAAAGTTCGTGGTTCTTGAAGTGAACCGGCACCGCGATGCGGATCAACTGGTGCTCATCCACGCGATAGAGGTCGAAATGCCACGGCTCATCGCTCACCGGATGCATGTCCACGGCCTTGGCGATGACGGGTTGGGTCTCTGAACCGTACTTCAAGGTCACCAAGTGGCCGAGCAGCTTGCCAGTAAAGAGCGCCTTGCGGAACTCGTTGGACTTTACGGCGATGGCGACAGGATCCTTGGCACCACCATAAAGAATGCCGGGCACCATGCCTGCGCGACGGGTGGCGCGGGCACCACCGGTGCCGGTGCGGTCGCGAACTTCAACGTTCAAAATGATATCGGCCATAGCCCTGCCTCGAAACGAAAGCGCCGCGCGAACGTCCCGCGCGGCGACGGACGACCCCTGAGGGCCGAAAGGTGGGCGTAAATACACAAAAGCCGCGCCCGTGGCAACGGGGCTGGGCGGTCTTATTCGCTGCCGGTCTAGCGCTTCTTGCCGGACTTCTTCTTCACCGGCTTCTTCTTGACCACATATCCGTGACTCGCATTGACCACCGGGACGAATTTGGCCTCGAAGGGCTCAGGTCGCCCTGAGGCTTTGATGAGGCAACGCCCGGTATCCATCATCGCATGCTGGCCCAGACAAAAGACATCCTCATAGTGCGGCTTTGCCACGGCGAGGCACTGGAAAAGATTGAGCTTGGCCAATGACAGGCAGAAACCGATATTGGGTTCCGCCATGACCGCCATCAGCGTTTCCGAGTTAGCGTCATTGGCTTCACCCAGTAGACCCAGCGCGGCAATCGCCAAGCTGCGCGCCACGGCAGGGCTATAGGGTTGGCTGGCGAAAGTCGGCGACATACCTAGTGAAGCTCGCCCCTTCGAAGCCTGCCTCAGTCTAAGGCTCTCTGCGGGATCACCGGTCAGTGGGGTGGCCGATAGGGCCTTGGCGCTCGCCAACCGCCCCTCGCGGTCAATGATCGAACTCTTCGACCATTCCTGCTTCTGGATGTCATAGGCCGACTGTTTAACGGCCTTGCCGTTGTCATAGAGACCTTGCCCATCTGACACCAAGGCCTGTTGCACCAACCCTGCGGCACCGGATGCCCCTGTGAGGGCTAGCGCATAGTTCGGGTTGCGCATGATCTCATAGGCGATGGCGCGGCGCTGAGAGGCCTCTGTGCCATACGACCGAACGCCTGCCACGAAGGCCGGGTCCTGAAGTGCCACGACAGCTCCATAGGCTATGGCACCCCTCAGGAGTTGCTTGGGTTCATAGCCTGCTCCCACCTGCAGCGACCTTGCGATGGACGCACCGTCGGTGAACGCCGGGGTCACGCCACCAATTCGGTTCATGTAGAGCCGGTAAGCGCTGGCTAGGTCGATCAGATTGGAACCCAAGATCTCCACATCCGGCATCGGGGGTTTTGAAATCGGTGGGCGGGGCGCTTCCCGCGAACTTGCAGCATTGGCCGGGGTTAAGATGATGCCTGCCGTCACGATCCAGGCTAGGGCCGATACTAGGGCCGCTGAGGACCGCATCTGTCGCAACATTTCGGTACTCACTCCCTTGAGGCGTGCTCAAACAACCCACTGCGGCGGACGGGCACAAATCAAACCCAGCCTATGTCCGCACCGACCCCAACACCAACGGACAGATACCAGCTCCGTTCCCGATCAGTCGAACAACTTCGAAACAGACTCTTCGTTGGCGATGCGTCGGATGGCCTCACCCATCAGCGAAGCGCAGCTCACGCGGCGGATCTTGGCGCTCTCAGCGACCAAGCCAGTGGCCTCAATGGAATCGGTGATGACCAGTTCTTTCAACGCGGACTTGGCCACGCGATCACATGCGATCCCCGACAAGACACCGTGGGTGATATAGGCCGACACCTCGACAGCACCCGCCTCCATCAACGATTGTGCGGCATTGCAAAGCGTGCCCGCCGAATCGACGATATCATCGAACAAGATCAAGCGCCGCCCTGCCACGTCACCAATGATGTTGGCCACTTCGCTCTTGCCGGGTGCGGAACGTCGCTTGTCCACAATGGCTAGGTCAGCATTCAATCGGCTTGCGACCGCGAGCGCGCGAACTACCCCACCCACATCCGGCGAGACGATCATCAATTCGCTGGTCTTCTGATAGTGCGCCTTGATGTCGTTGGCCATTAGGGGGGCCGCCAATAGATTGTCCGTCGGGATATCGAAGAATCCCTGAATCTGACCGGAGTGCAGATCCATTGTCAGGACCCGGTCGGCCCCCGCGCGGGTGATCAGGTTGGCCACCAGCTTGGCCGAGATCGGTGTTCGACCACCGGTCTTCCGATCCTGACGCGCATAGCCAAAATAGGGCATCACCGCCGTGATCCGCTTGGCCGAGGCGCGTTTCAGCGCGTCGATGCAGATCAATAGCTCCATCAGATTGTCATTGGCGGGATAACTGGTCGATTGGATAACAAAGACGTCCTCGCCGCGCACGTTCTCATCAATCGTGACGAAAATCTCGTTGTCGGCAAAGCGTTTGACCTGGGCCTTGGTCAGCGGCAGGTCCAGGTGGGCGGCGACCGCCTCAGCCAGGGTTCGGTTGGAGTTGCCGGCCAGCAGCTTCATCGGGTCCCCGCGATGTTAACCTGTTGGCGGGGCTTGTAGCAGGCGCGCGGCAGGCGGCAAGACCCGTTGCCCTATTCGAGGACGATAGCAGACAAAAGCCTGCCGAAATCAGGTTCACCGCGCTTCACCGCACGCCGATTGGAATAGAATCGCACCTCGTCCGTGCAAGTGTCAGCCCCGATCCAGCCGCAGGTCTCAACACCGGCGACCCGCAACCGGGACAACACAAAGGCCGGCAGATCGAACATCTGCTTTTCCGACGTCTCGCCGGATACGAAAAATCGCCCATTCTGTGAGTCGGCAGCCAGGAAGCGATCTCGGAACTCCAGTCCCACCTCGTAGGATGTCGGCCCAATGCAGGGCCCGAGCACTGCAACGATACGGCTGGGGATAGCACCCAAACTCTGCATTTTGGCCACCGTGGTCTGCGCAATGCCGGCCAGCGCACCCTTCCATCCGGCATGGGCCGCGGCGACAATCCCGGCTGCCGGGTCGGCGAAGAGAATTGGCACGCAGTCGGCCGCGAGAGCTCCACAAAGCACGCCGGGAGTCTGAGTAACAACGCCGTCGCCTTCAGGTCGATGGTCCGCCCAGGCTTGCGTAGCGACCAGGGCGGTTGCGGAATGAACCTGGTAGCACGTCGAAAGCGCTGAGCACTCTAGGCCGAAATGTGCAGCGGCCCGACGGCGGTTCTCTGTCACGTCCTTAGCCAGGTCCGAGGAGCCGACGCCAACATTCAGGCCCTCATAGAGCCCCTTCGAGACGCCGCCCGTGCGCGTGAAGAAGCCGTGCCGAATACCGGGCAGGTCCAGCAACGGTGAGGTGAGCACATCCAGGGTCGACATCAGAGCGCCTCAAACCCCGGCGGGGCCAATCCCGACTGACTCAAACAGAGAACCTTGAACAGATCGCCCATCTGATCGGGCGAAACCAGCCGTTCAAGCTGGCGCTCAATGGTTTGCGCCAAATCAGGTCGGGTGTTGCTCAGGGCCTCTGCCCGCGCGCCGACGCCCAAGCGAACCAGGAAATCGCCCTGTGTCAAGATTGGCCACGCCTTGGCTCCGGCGTTCTCCGCCGCCCGCGCCACGGCTGGAAAATCGGCATGCACAGTGAGGTCGGCCTGCCCCGGAGCCTCCAGGATCGACACCTTTTTGTGGGCGATGAGAGCTTGGAGCGTGTCGCCAAACCCGGGTTCGGCGCGACCATAGTCGATCAAGAGCGCCACACCGCCGTCTGCCGACAACCTTAGTCCCAGTTCGGCACTCAGCCTCTCCTGCATCGAGGACTGCTCAAATACAGCGCCCTCAGGGGCACTAGGCAGCATCGGACTCAAGGCCGACGCTGTGAGCCCGATCACCAGATCACCGGTTGGACCAATCCCCACGCGGCGTTCCGACCAACCTCGCCCATCACGTTGAAACTGGCGCACCGGCAAACAGTCCAGAAGTTCGTTGGCCACCAGCAGGATCGGCGCGCCGCTCGGAACCTCCTCAAGGCTTTCGCACCATTGAGGCCGATCCCCGAGGCGCTCCCGCTGTCGATGGGTTAGCGGCTTGGAGGTTTCAACGAGCCACACGTCCGCAGCTTGCATAAAGCCCGCATCAAGGCGGGCCACCCGCAGAAGGTCCGACATCAGCGTGCCGTCGCCGGGCCCAATCTCAACCAGGCGAAAGGTGTTTGGTGCGCCCAATTGCCGCCAGGTCTCGACCATCCAGAGCCCGATCAGTTCGCCAAACATCTGGCTGACCAGCGGTGCAGTGATGAAATCGCCCTCAGCGCCCAAGGCCGGGCGTGTGGCGTAGTATCCATCCTGCGGGTCGTGCAGACAGGCCCTCATATAGTCGGCCATGCTCATGGGGCCGGTCACCGCAATCTCGGCGATCAGTCGCTCACGAAGGCTCATCGGCCTGCACGGGCTTCGACAAACCTTGCCAAATTAGCCATGCGCCGCCGAGCACCATCGGCGCGCTCAGCATCATTCCCATCGTTAGTCCCAACGGGAATATCGGCATGCCCTCATCGGGTTGGCGAACGTTTTCCAGTCCGATTCGAATTAGGCCGTAGCCCAGGAAGAACAACCCTGAGATCACCCCAGGCCGCTTGGGGAGTTTCAAACCGCGCCCGGCCACGAACAACACCAAGAAGAGGACCACCCCCTCCAAGGCCGCCTCATAGAGTTGGCTGGGGTGCCTCGGCAGTGGCCCCGCGTCCGGGAACACGATGCCCCAGGGCACAGTGGTGGTGCGCCCCCAAAGCTCCGGCTTGATGAAATTGGCCAAGCGTCCCAGCAACAATCCCATCGGGGCCGCAGAGGTAACAAGGTCGCCAAGGCTCAGGAGACTAAGCCTGCTGCGGGCCGTAAAAATCGCCACGGCAAGCAGCACCCCCAAAGTCCCTCCATGGAAGCTCATCCCGCCCTTCCAAGTCTGGATAATCTCAATCGGGTTCTGCCAGATCAGTTGGGGAGTATAGAAAAGCACATGGCCCAGGCGGCCACCCAGAATGATCCCGAAGGTGATCCACAAGATCAGGTCATCAATCTGCAAAGCCGTTGCCGGTGCACCGTTCGGGCCCCAGAGGGCGGTTTTCCGCACCAGGGACACCATGTATCGCCAGCCCAGGAGGATGCCGCCCACATAGGCCAGCCCGTACCATCGGATTGCGATTGGTCCCAACTGGACAAGCACGGGATCGAAATTGGGAAACGGCAAGCCTGGGTCTCCTAGAACTCGGCCAAGGAATATCCACAAGGTCTAGACCAGAACCCCTTCGCATTCACCCCCTGAGACGCCATATAGAGTTATGCAAACTCAAAACCCCTTCCTCGATGAGATGGCCAAGCTGACGACTGCGGCGATGGGCCTGGCACAAAGCGCCGGCGAAGAGGCGCGTGCCGCCTTTCGCGCCCAGGCTGATCGCATAGCTGCAGAGCTCGACCTGATTCGCCGAGATGAGTTCGAAGTGCTAAAGGCTGAAATCACTGTCCTTCGCGCCGAAGTCGCCGCTCTAAAAAGTGCCAAGGCGACACCTAAGAAAGCCGGCAAACCGGAATGAGCCGGAATGTCTGAAAACGTGCAAACACGCGAATGTGGCTCGCGTGATGGAAGAAGCGCTGACAACCGACATGCGAAGCAGATTAGTTTCAGAGTCGCAGGGTGATTCGCGGGGCCGCCCGCCACCTATGCGAGAAGGACCGCAGGTCTAATGGATACGCCTCAGTCTGACGAAGACGTCTTCCTGGCGCACGATCCGCTCGATGTCGTCGAGCACGTGCTGCAGGCCGAAAACCTCCAATTTGATCGCACCGAAGAGGGGGATCTGGCCTTTTCGCTGTCGGGCGACTGGAAGGATTATGAGCTCTGGTTTGCTTGGCGGCCTGAGGCGGATTGCTTGCAACTTTGTCTCTCTGTAGATTTGCAGGTGTCTGCAAAGCAGCGAGCTGCTGCCTTTGAGCTGGCGGCGATCGTCAATCAGCGGGTTTGGCTGGGTCACTTTGAAGTCTGGGATGACGGCGAAGTTGTTTTCCGTCACGCCATGTCCTTGATGACCGGCGAGCGCCCGAGCTTGGCGCAGGCTGCGGCCATGATCGATGTAGCCATGGAAGCGGCCGACCGGTTCTATCCGGCCTTCGAGTTCATGACCAAGGGTGGAAAATCGCCTGCCGAGGCTATTGCCGCCTGCATGTTCGATACGGTCGGCGAAGCTTAGGTTTCGAGGGTGAAGCCAATTCTAATGCTCGGCGCAGGCCGGATGGGCGGGGCGCTGATCAAGGGTTGGTTGGCGGCCGGCGCATTCTCCGCGTCGGATCTTATCCTTCGCGACCCCTTTCCCACAGACTTCGCGCTCGCTACCGCACAGGCTGGAGCCCGGCTCAATCCAGACGATGCGGTGTTGCGGGAAGCTCAGACCGTCGTGCTGGCCGTCAAACCTCAACTCTGGAGACAGACCGCTGCAGAGGTTTCCAGTCTGTTGTCCCCCAACGCGATCTTAGTATCCGTCGCCGCAGGCGTGAGTGCCGCAGACATTTCCCAGGCTTTTGGTGGACGCAGGGTGGCCCGCGTCATGCCCACTACGGCCGCCGAAATCGGCATGGGCGTCGCCAGTCTCTATGCTGCTGACCCCGAAGCGCGCGCGCGCGCTCACCGGCTGTTCGAGCCGGTTGGAACTGTGGTGGATCTCGGCAACGAAGAGTTGCTACATGCCGCGACCGGTGTGTCGGGCTCAGCCCCGGCCTATTTCTACGCCTTCGTTGAGGCGCTGGAGGCAGGTGGGGTGGCTTCGGGCCTTTCGGCTGACGCCGCCAAGTCTCTGGCCCGCGCCACCATGGCTGGAGCCGCTGCGTTGATGACGCAGACCGGAACCGAGCCTTCAGAGTTACGAAGGCAGGTCACCTCGCCCAACGGCACCACCGCCGCAGCCCTTGAAATCTTGATGTCTCCAACCGGCCTTGGGCAATTGCTGCGCCAAGCCGTCGCCGCCGCCACTGCTAGATCCAAAGAGCTGGGAGCTTAACGGGCGCGCGTCCAAACCTGCGCCTGACATACGACCGAAATACAGCCTTCGACCTTCAAGCTACCATCAGGATTTGGCCCCATCTTGGAGGCATAGGTCTTGCCGGTCTTGGGGTCGTAGATTGTCCCCCCGGCCCAGCGCCCTTCCTTGGCCGCCTTGAAATCTTTGATCAGCAGCAGGCCCACAACCGACCGGCTTCGCATTGCGGGATCGGGATTGTGCACGTCCTTCTGTGGCTGACCTGTCGCCTTGTCCAGGGGGGCCTTAAGCCACACCACCGTACCGCAAAGCCGACCGCCGCAAGGTACAATCCGAACCTTGCCCCCGCCGTCCTTGGTGAGCCAGTCACCTTGAACTGGGCTTTGAGCACAGGCCGACCCAGCAATCAATGCCGCCGCCCCACCTGCCAAAAGAGCATTGAGTTTCCGCATCCAATCCTCCGAGGGTTCGCCAACAGAGCTAGATTCCAACAGCGTCGAATTCGTGGCGGATTCGGCTAACCCGGCAATCGGATCGCCGCCCTCAATCCGCCAAGGGATGATCGCGAGAGGACCACATCCCCGCCGTGGCTGCGGGCCACATCTCGTGCAATGGCCAGGCCCAACCCGACACCTTTGGCATTTTGATTTCGCGCGGGATCGAGGCGATTGAATGCCTTGAACGCGTCCTCGTGCAGGGCTTCGTCCATGCCGGGCCCGTCGTCATCCACCGCTATTTCGATACCGCCTCCACTGCGAACCGACGCCTCAACCACAACCCACTGACCATAGTCCGCTGCATTCATGACCAGATTGGCCAAGGCGCGCCTTAGGGCATTGGGCCGAACTGCCGCCGACAGGTGTGGGTCTACGACCACCTCCAGCTGGACACCAGATCGTATCGCGCCCGCTGCAACCTGCTCCACCAGATCCTTAAGGACAACGGTCTCAATCCCCTCGCCGCCCTCGCCGCGTGCGAAGTCCAGATACTCATCGATCATGTGCTCCATCTCGGCGAGATCACGCTTCATCTCACCCGTCCGCTTACTGGGCTCGCTGAGTGCAAGCTCGAGCTTCAAACGGGTGAGCGGCGTGCGCAGATCATGGCTGACCGAAGCCAATAGAGCCGTGCGTTGGTCAATGTGGCGCTGAATGCGCGCCTTCATGGCCAAAAACGCATGGGCAGCTTGGCGCACCTCGCGCGCACCGTGGGGCTTGAAGTTGGGCACCTCAATGCCTCGCCCGAAATCGTCTGCCGCCGAGGCCAGTCGCTCAATCGCGCGCACCTGATTGCGAATGAACAAGATCGAGATCGCCGTCAGGATCAGGGTCGCCACGGTCATCCACAGAACAAAGATATGCCCCTGGGTGGCAACGGCGCGATCCCGCGGTGCCAAGACCCGCAACACCCCCTGCGGCGTCTGAATTCGGATATCCACAAAGGCCGGATATCGCGTGGTGTCGAACCAGAAGGGAACGTCCAGCCGCGAAGCCAAGGCGCGTTCAAGCGCACCATCGACGACTGCGAAAGAATTGGCGTGACGGCCTGTTGGCAAAGTGCGGCCCGGTTGCAGGGCAATGGACAGACTCATGGATCGCTCGGCGCGGTCGGTTAGACGCGCCAAGGATTCCGGACTTGGATCATCGCGAAAGGTTTCCACAGCCCAGGCGACATCGCCGGCCAAACCCTCGGACAACCGGCTGGTGACCGTCTGCCAGTGGGCATCAAAGAACACCCAGGTCACCGCGATCTGCATCACCGCCACTGGCAAGATGATGATCAGCAGCGACCGGCCAAACAGCGTGGTGGGCAGCGCGCGCTTTAGGAGCTGCCGAAACCTAGCCTCCGATGGCAACGCCCAAGCCATCAGTCGGGTGCCAACAAATAGCCGACACCACGAACCGTCTGCAGGTAGCGCGGAGTCTTAGGATCGACTTCGATCTTGCGCCGCAGGCGGGTGACCTGAATATCAACGGCGCGACCCGAGGGATCGACAGTCTCCCGCGCCAGATCCATGCGTTCCACAGGTTGATGGGCATCCCGCGCCAGCCGACGCAGCAACGCAATCTCAGCCTCGGTCAGGCGGACCGGCACCTCTTGGCAGAACAGTTCCCCCCGCCCCGGATCGAACTGGCATCGTCCCAATCCCACCATAGCGCTTGCGGTCGGCGCAGGTCGCGCCTGAGCCCGGCGTAAGATCGCCTCGATGCGTAGCAGCAGCTCCTCCGGCTCAAAGGGTTTGGCCAGGTAGTCATCAGCACCGAGCTTCAACCCCTCAATCCGGTCCTGCGGCAAGCCCCGGGCGGTCAACATCAAGACGGGTGTCGTGGCTGCCGTGCCACGCCGTTCACGCAACCATCGCATCAGGGAAAACCCGTCTTCACCCGGCATCATCACGTCGAATATCGCCAGGTCGAAGTCCAAGGTCTCCATGAGCCCGCGCGCTGAAGCCCCGCTGTTTGCCGTGCTAATGCGGAAGCCGGCACGCACTAGATATTCGCGCAACAGATCGCGAATGCGGTCGTCGTCGTCCACCACTAAAAGGTGCTGACCGCCAATGGAAGCCTCCAGCGAGGTCATGTCACTCGCCCATTTTGTTTGACGTGGCGGTCTCGGAGGTTTGTAAGGGGGGCCTCTTGAAAGGAGGAACTTTCCCCATGTCTCTCGTTCCCTTCGATGATCGTGATGGTTGGATCTGGCTGGACGGCCAGTTCGTAGCCTGGCGCGAGGCGAAGGTGCACGTATTGACCCATGGCCTCCACTACGCCTCGGCCGTATTCGAAGGCGAGCGGATGTATGGCGGGGAGATTTTCAAGCTGACCGAGCATACCCAGCGTCTATTCAATTCAGCCGAGATCCTCGACTTCGAAATCCCCTTCACGGTGGCCCAGATCGATCAGGCCTGCAAGGACACCTGCACCAAGAATGGCCTGAGCGACGCCTATGTGCGGCCCATCGCCTGGCGTGGGTCTGAAATGATCGGCGTCTCAGCCCAAAATACCAAGGTCCACGTGGCCATCGCGGTCTGGGATTGGCCCGACTATTTCAAGCCCGAGGAAAAGGCCAAAGGCATCCGCATGTGCTGGGCCAAATACAAGCGCCCCTCACCTGAAACCGAGCCGGTGCATGCCAAGGCTACCGGGCTCTACATGATCTGCACCATCTCCAAGCACGCCGCGGAGAAGGACGGCTACACTGACGCCATGATGCTCGACTACCGCGGCTACGTCGCCGAGAGCACCGGCTCCAATGTGTTCTTCGTCAAGGATGGCGTTTTGCACACCCCAACACCCGATTGCTTCCTGAACGGTATCACCCGCCAATCGGTGATAGCTCTGGCCAAGAGCCAAGGTGTCGAGGTGATTGAGCGTCATATCAAACCCGGGGAGCTCGCGGGCTTCTCCGAATGCTTCGTGGTCGGCACGGCCGCCGAGGTCACACCGGTATCGCAGATCGGCGAGCACCAGTTCACGCCCGGCAAACTCTCACTGGGTTTGATGGCCGACTACGCCAAGATGGTCCGCCGCCAGTTGGTGATGGTCTAACTCTGAGCCAAGTTGGAAAGCGCGTCGCCGGCGAGGCGGCGCGTGATCCATTCGGTCTTGGCGGTGGCGCCTAGCGAGTCATAGAATGCGATTGACGGCGCGTTCCAATCCAGAACTGCCCACTCCAAACGGCCCAGGTTTTCAGCCTCGCATCGCTGCGCCAAACCCCGCAATAGCGCTTTTCCCCCGCCGAGGCCGCGCGCCGTCGGCACCACAAACAGATCTTCCAGATAGATCCCGTGGCGACCTTGGAAGGTGGAGTAGTTGTAGAACCAGATGGCAAAGCCGATGGGCGTCCCATCGACTTCCGCGATATCGCAGAATAGGCGTGGACTCGGCCCGAACAGGTCGCGCTCGACATCGGCAAGAGTGATCTCAACCTCATGAGCCAGCTTCTCATACTCGGCCAGGGCGAAGATAAACTGGTGGATCAGCCCGGCATCTGACGCAATCGCCCGTCGGACAATAGGGATCATCCCACCGTCTCTTCCGAAATCGCCCAAAGGCGATCAGCATCGCCTTCATCAAGCGCGTAGGGCATCACGCCGGCCGCGGGTTCTTCACCCCAGGGCAGGGCTTGGGCTAGGTTTTCCAGATAGAGCCCGCCGATGCCCTCAAGTTCAGTTCCAATCGCCGCCCAGACACTGGTCGAGGCCCCCTGGGCCGGGGTTTTGAAGCCTTTGGCCAGGACTCCCTCCTCGGTCATCCACCCCATGGCGACCATCTCTTCGCGCGGCAGGTGGCGCTGCAAGGGGGTCATAATCCCGCCGGGCATCACGGCGTTAGCGGTGACGCCATGTTCGGCGAAGCGGGCATTGAATCCGACGGCGAACAGCGAGTTGGCGGTCTTGGCTTGGCCGTAGGACTCCCACTTTTCATAGGCCCGTGTGCGATAGTGGATGTCGTCCCAATTGATTCCGCAGCGCCGGTGACCGATGGAGCTCAGCGACACAAGCCGCGCCGTCTGACCCTCCTGCGCCCCATTCATCATCGCCCGCGCCAACCCTACCCCGAGCAGGAAGTGGCCGAAATGGTTGGTGCCGATCTGCATCTCCAGATCGTTGGCCGTGTAGGACAGAGGGCAGGCCATGACCCCGGCATTGTTGATCAACACATGCAGCGGCTTGTCGCCCCAGGCGCTCACAAACGCCGCCACGGTGGCCAGGTCCGAAAGGTCGACGATCCCAACGGTGACCCGCTCCGCACCAGTCGAGGCATTAATGTCGGCTGCAGCTGCTTCACCGGCGGCACGATTGCGCACGGCGAGCATGACACTGGCTCCAGCGCCGGCCAAGGCGCGGGCAGTCTCAATCCCGATCCCCGTCGCACCACCAGTCACGATCATGTTGCGGTCGGCAAGGTCGTGCCCAGTCGCGATTACGCTGGCGTCAGTGAAACGGTCTAGTCCGGAAATGATGCGGGTCATGGGAGCCTGTAGCGTTGCGTTTACGCCGTAAGTCTAAACCGCGACCCGGTACCAGTCCACCCCCTGGGCATCCGTATCCTTCACGGCCTGCCCCCGCGCGATGAGGCAGTTGAGGTGCGCTAAGCTCTCACCCGTCGCCATGCCAAGCACCCATTCGTCGATCTTCCGTCGGAACAGCACGTGGAACACGTCAACTGCCCGCTTGGGTTCTGCCAACAGCTTCTCTAACCGCAACAGCCCTCGCTCATGGCCGGAAATCAGATGGTCAATGCGCGCGTGCAGACCATGGAACGGGTCATTGTGGGCCGGCAAGACCAACACATCATCGGGGATTAGCGTCTTGATCCGGGCCAGGGAGTTCAGCCAATCGGTCAAGGGATCTCCCGCCGGCTCCGTCGGGAACACCGACACGTTTGAGGATATTTTCGGCAGGACCTGATCCCCCGAAATCATCACCTTGAGCTCGGGGCAATAGAGACATGCATGTTCCGGCGAATGGCCTGAGCCCATGACGATGCGCCACAGGTGATCGCCGATCTTGATCTCATCGCCGTCGCTTAGACGTTGAAAGCTGTCAGGCAAGGTGTGCAGGCTCTTGCCGAATCCACCAAACTTGGCGCGGTAGTTTTCCAGCGCTTCGTCATCCCAACCTGCGGCCTGGAAGAAGGTTAGAGCGTCCTGCGGGGCTTCCCGACCCGTATCAGCCGCTAGCGAACGGCAGGTGATGTATTCCAACCGACTGATCCATAGGCGGCATTGATACTTTCGGGTGATCCAGCCTGCCATGCCGATATGATCGGGATGCATATGCGTAACGAAAACCCGCGTCGCCTTGCGGCCCTCCAGCGGCCCGGCAAACGCCTTGCGCCAAGCTTGTTGCGTGTCGGACCCACCCATGCCGGTATCGACGATGGCCCAGCCCTCACCTTCGCGGATTGCCCAGACATTGATGAAGGCCAGCGCCCCGCCAAGCGGCATTCGCAGCCACTTGATTCCAGGTGCAACGTCCATGGCCTCGCCAATTTTTGGTCCGGATTCGAAGGGGTATTCCAAACGCGCCCGGGGGGGCTCTGGTATCGCATCCTCGAACCCGTCGCGCATGGTCAGCTCCTCAAGTGATCACCTCATTGTCCGACGCCACGGCGTTCGGCGCAAACATGTAAATGGTGTGAGCGCGTTTGAGTTCAGCCGACATTCACAGCGACCTTGCTCAATAGGCCTGCAAGGGCTTATGTCCCCTCAAAGGAAACACCCAGGAGAATCTAGGATTATGCGGCCTATCATATTCGGATTGGCGATGGCCCTTATCGCCGGAGCGCTCAGCCCCACCACCGCGCTTGCGGCTGGAAAGCCAGTGGCTATTAAGGAAGATCCTGCCATGGCCTTGGCGCACAAGACGGGCATGGCCGAGGCTCCAGCGGTCGCTGCGGCAACCGGCGTAACCTGCCAAGTGGTTGACGCCCGGTTTCTTGGCAAGAATGTCGACAAGAAAACCAAGGTCGCCACCAACATCTATGAGGTCGATTGCGACAAGGGCTTGGGTTTCGTCCTGTTCGCTCCCGTCGGCGGTGTGGCTTCTGCAGTACATTGCATCTTCGCCGCGACACCTCAGGCCGACGGAAAGCCCTCCACACTGTCCTGCAAGCTACCGGGGAATGCGAATCCAGGGGCCGACCTTTCACCGATCCTGACCAAAGCCGGCCTGGGCGGCTGCGTGCCCGTCGAAGTGAAGAGCGTCGGAACGGGCGCAACTGCGACCTATATCGAAGTCGCTTGCTCGGGCGGTAGCGGCTATCTGCTGCAAGCGAGCCTTCCCGGCAACGCGGACGCCACAGCATCGGCAAAGGATTGCCTGATCTATGACGCGAGTGACACCAATCTGAAATGCACGATACACGACAAGGCCTACCGGCTCGCGCTGATGGACGCTTACGTTGCTGCGGGAAACAACGGCTGTGTGGTCAAGGATCGGCGCTACATAGGCGCCTCGCAAAGCGGCTCGGTCTACTGGGAAGCCGCCTGCCAAGACGGCAAAGGCTATATGTACAAGACTGAAGGCGGCAAGTTCGCGGCGGTCTACCCTTGCGAAAAAGCATCTGGGATCGTCGGCGGCTGCGAGTTGACCGACACCAAGGAGGCCCAGACGGCTCAAGCTGGCCTCTACACCAAGCTCTCCATGAAAGCTGGAGCCGACTGCCAAGTCTCCAAATACGCGCCCTTCCCAGCCACGGGAAACAAGGACGTCGTTGAAATGGCGTGTTCGAACCGCCCCGATGCGCTGATCGGAGTTTTTGCCGGACCGAGCGAAAAATCCTACGTCTATGACTGTGCTCACGCCCTGATCGCGGGTTTCAAGTGCAGCTTCACCAAGCCCGCCGATGCCTATAATTTCATCACCGCAGACCTCAAGAAGGCCGGCAAGATGGAGTGTAGCGTTTCCAACATTCGGGTCATGGGCAAGACGGCCAAAGGCACAATGATGGTCGAAACCGCGTGCTCTGACGGGCTCAAGGGATACATCTTGGAATACACGGTCGAACCGTTGGTGCCGATTGCTGCCATCGGCTGTGCCTTCAGCCAAGACTGCAAACTGCCCGGGAACAAGTAATCTCCGGCAACTGAGACGTATGAGGCCCGCAGGGAAACCTGCGGGCCTTCTTCGTTTCAGATCGCGGCTTCGATGAATTTCGGCCCCGGCTCGGCCATGGCCTGTGCAAAAGCCTTCTCAAACGACTCTGCCGTCTCGCAGCGCACGGCACTGACGCCCAAGCCCTTGGCCACTGACACCCAATCGATCTTCGGATCACCCAAGTCCAGAAGTTTGCTGGCCGACGGACCGGGATTGCCCGAACCGGTCCGGCCCATCTCAATATTGAGGATGCGGTAGGAGTGGTTGGCGAACACCACGACCGTAACGTCCAGGTTTTCCCGCGCCATAGTCCAGAGGCTCTGGATCGTATACATGGCCGCGCCGTCGCCACTCAAAGCGATAACTTTGGCGTCGGGTTTGGCCACCGCCGCGCCGATGGCTAGCGGCAGAGCGATACCGATCGCACCGCCGGTTAGGGCTAGGACCTCATGAGGTGCCGCCGTCATAC
The DNA here is from genome assembly GCA_031367205.1 of Alphaproteobacteria bacterium. GTDB lineage: Bacteria > Pseudomonadota > Alphaproteobacteria > Caulobacterales > Caulobacteraceae > Phenylobacterium. Next base: position 1,108 of record JANLPK010000218.1, on the reverse strand, counting down.
AGGGCACTGCGACCCCTCCGCCGGAGGTCACCGCATCATCACAGATGATCGCCCCCTCGGGCAGGTGGCGCGCAATAGACAATCCCGCCGACTGAGGCGTCAGGCCACCGGTCGGCGCGGCGTCTGGCACCCTCAGCGCCTGAACTAATCCTTGGGTTGGAGCGCCCATGGCATCAGCAAGATCTCGCAATGCCGCCGCAGAATCGGTCTTGCGATCGCAAAGCGTCAAGGTCGCACATCCCTCGGGGACCAGCACGCTTGGACGCTCCGGATAGGCAAAGAAGGCCACCGGCATGGTCGTGCCCGCATAGATCATCAGATCCACACCTTGCAGATCAGCCAAGGCCGCCTCGCCGAAATACTGCATCCGGGCGGGGACGAAGACGCCTGCCCCCCGCTGTTGACGGGCAACGAACGTATCGGCCAACACCCGAACACCGGCTGCCTGAAGACGCCCAGCCTGTGCCAAAGCGTCGGCACGGCAAGCCCGACCGCCAATCAGAATGACCGGGTTCTTCGCCGCCTTGATCGCCTTGGCGACGGCTTCGATAGATGCGGAATCCGGGGCAGCAACCGTGGGCCCAGCCGCCTTGACCACACCTGTCTTGGTCTCGGTCCAGGCGGCGTCGGCGGGCAAGATCAGGCTGACGGGGCCACCCGGACGGCCATAACTGGCGGTGATGGCCTCTGCGGTGATCTCTGCCACGCTGTCGGCGCTGTCGGCAGACTTCACCCACACCGAGTTGGGACCCACGATTGTCGGGATGTCGGAGTTGAGCGGCGCATCGTACTGGCGATGATAGGTGGCGTGATCACCCACTACATTGATGATCGGGGTGTAGGCTCGCCTCGCATTGTGCAGGTTGGCAAGGCCATTTCCATAGCCCGGACCCAAGTGTAGCAGGGTGCAGGCCGGGGCTTCTGACATTCGCCCGTAACCATCCGCGGCGCCGGTTGCTACGCCCTCGAACAGACACAGCACCGGCCGCATGGTCGGCTGGCGATCCAGAGCCGCGACAAACTGCATCTCGCTGGTGCCGGGATTGGCGAAGCAGGCGTTGACGCCATTGGCGACCAGGGTTTCGATCAGGGCGTCTGCGCCGTTCAT
>JANLPK010000196.1:0-13514 GCA_031367205.1 Alphaproteobacteria bacterium | reverse complement strand
ACTGAAGGCGATCTGGCGGATCGTTATCACACCCACTGCGACCCGCGTTTGAACGGAGAGCAGGCGCTTGAGCTGGCCTTCCTGGTGGCGGAGAAGCTGAAGGAAGACCGCGTGGCGGAGGCAGTTCGGGCGGCGGTCTAGTGGATAGAACCTGACATTGGAGTCTCGTTGGGGACTGCTCGGTGAGGGTCCGCTTGCGGGCGCCGAGCCAACGGGAAGAAACGACCCTTAGTGGACATTGCCTCGCCCGCCTGATGAAGTGACTGAACGCGAGAAAGCGGGCGATGGCGGTCAAGTTGATGGCAAAGCAGATGAGCGCTGACGCTCGAAACTCAATCTACGCATGGGGAATCGTTACGGCTTTTTTCGCCGTGGGTTGGGCAGCCTTGCACTTTGGCCTGGTTCCCTCATCCCCGCGCTGGTTTCTGTGGATCATGGGAGTTCTGGGGGTACTGAATCTAGCCAAGTTCACCTTCTGCCTCTGGCAACGTCGCGCGTCGAACCCCAAGAACCCAAACCTTCGGTAGGTCGTCCGCTTCCCCCCCTTCTCAGAAGTTCAGAAGGTTTGCTCTCGGGTAGAAAGCCCGAGCGGCGACTTCGAGAATGGGGCCGCTACTAGGTGGGCACCAAGCGTCAGAATCTATCCACTAGGTTGCCCAATAGTCGAGGTAGAGCGTTCGTTCGGGCGCGACGGATTTGAGTTGACCTACCGGTCGTTCATCTCGCCTACAGGGCAAAAGCCCTAGGGGCGGGCCTGGACATCTGGCACGCGGCTTGAAGTTCATCGGATAAGGGGCGCGAAAGCGTCTCGTTCTGAGGCATATGGGGTCCTTTAGATGAAATTCTCTCAGCTCGTCGGTGGTGTGTCGGCCATCGTTTTGATCGCCTCAAGTGCCCACGCCACAGGCTTGTTGGATGGCGACTTCTCCAGCCCTTCCGGCGGTGGATCCTTCGTGACCTACTCATCTGGAAGTTCAGTAGGCCCTTGGACTGTGACCCAGGGCAGCATCGACCTTATCGGCGGTTATTGGCAGGCCCCGACACTTGGTGGCGGCAGCGTTGACCTCGACGGAAGTTACCAGGCTGGTGGCATCAGCCAGAGCTTTGCCCTTGGTGCGGGCTCTTACACCCTTAGCTTCTATCTCTCCGGCAATCCCGACGGCGGGTCGAGCCTTAAGTCGGTTCAGGTTAGCATTGGCGATGCCCTGCAGACCTTCACCTATGACACGTCACTGATGGGCAATAGCCACGGCGACATGAGATACGTCCTGCAAACGCTCAACTTCACAACGCTGGGCGCGACGACGCTGTCCTTCACCAGCCTTGACAATAACAGCTCGGCATTCGGCGCGGTGATCGGGGGGGTTAGCCTCGCTGCGGTGCCTGAGCCCGCGACCTGGGCTCTGATGTTGATGGGCTTTGGTGCCGTTGGCCTTGCGGTTCGTCGCCAACGCTCGGCCACCGCTGCCGCCTAATCACAAAGAGAGCTAGTTTTGGAGAGCCGCCGCAGGGCGGCTTTCTTTTTGTGTAGCTTATTTGAAACGACAGTTGTAATTTTTTTGGGAGAAGGCTTATTTTGGTGGCTTGAGGGAGCCGGATCGATGACCTTGCAGCCGACCGATTTCGCCTGGCGTCGCCGCAGGACGCTCTTCGGGCAGGTCCTGCAAGGGTTTTGGCTTCTGGCAGCGCTCGTCGTGGCGGCTTTTCTGGCTTGGAACTGGACCCGGTTTCAGAAGGTCTCCCGGGCTAAGGACGCCGTGTGGGCAGTTTCAGGACCCGCGTGCCCAAGCTCTGCGGAATTCGCTGCCCATTCCGCCCGTCCGGGAAAGGTGCATGAGATTGTGTTTGACGGGAACACCTTTGTCCGGCGATTTGGTGATGTCACTTGCTCCTATGTTGAAGCGACGCGCCATCCGGTGCCCGTGTGCCAGTTCAGCGCGCCGGGTGAGCTGCGCGTTGTGACCGGCAAGGGCACCTTCAATTTTGTGCCCGGCGTTGGGCACAGGGCGACGGTGTCGGTTCGCGACGGTGTTCCCCAGTGCGTGGTGGTAGATGAAGCCAAGCGGTAGCAACCTTATGCCCGCGCCGCGTCATATCCTGCCCAAATCTCCGCGCAGTCCAGCATGGTCCCGGCGTCCATCGCCTGATCAATGGCCATGACCGTCAAGCCGGCTTCGATGCTCTCGAAGGGCGTGACGGGGAAGGCTGCGCCAGTTTCCAGGGTCGCCAGCAGATCGCGGGCCATGGCTTGGTCAGCGCCGTTATGGCTGTCGGCGGTGACGCCGCCATAGTCGATGCGCTCAGGTTTGCGGCGGTCTAGCGCGCCACGGATCATCAGCTTGTTGCGGACTAGATCGGCGATCAGGGTGCCCTGCGTGCCGGCGATGTACCAACGCCGCTCGGGCAGGGCGACGTGGCTGTTGGCGTGAAAGGTTAGGCGGATCTGGTTTTCGTATTCCAGCATGGCGGTCTGATGGTCGGTGACATCCATATCCGACTGGAAACTGTCATTGGCCCCGGCCCAGCCTGCGTCGCGCAGGGCATAGGCGGCCTCGCCGTTGTCGTAGGTCTTGGGCACGTTGGTGCGGGTGGCGGTGAAGATGCGGCGGCCACCAAAGCTGGCGACCTTGGCGGGTCGGGACTTGGCGACACGTCCGAAGATATCGAAGTCGTGGCAGACCTTGTCGAGCAGGTAGGAGCCGCCCCATTGCGCTTTGCGTCGCCAGTTGCGGGCCAGGTAGCCCCCGTGTTCGGGGGGCAGGTGTTCTGTGGCGTCGATGGAGATGATCTCGCCCAGCTCGCCGTTATCGCACCGGGCGATCGTCTCGCGCACGATGGACATCGAACGCATGACCAGACCGATGAACAGGGGCGGGTTGCCACCGGCTGAGAGACGCTTGGTGATGGCGTAGCTTTCCTCCACCGTGCGCACGATGGGCTTTTCGGAGAAGACAGGCCAACCGGCGTCGAGGGCTTGGTTTAGGTGCTCGAAATGCAGGTGATTGGGTGTCCCGATCATTACGAGGTCATAGGGTCCACCCGCCAATAGGGCCGCGACATCGTCGCACACTTTGCCCGGTTCGATTCCGGCTTCGGCCAGGATGGAAGCCCCGACAGGGGCCGGGTCTACGTGATGGGCGACCTCAAGGTTCCAGCCAACCTCCTTCATGGCGGCCAGGACATGGGCGATACGTTGGCCCAGGCCGATGACCCCGATGCGGTAGGTCTTCAAGGCTGCTTCTCAAACTCGACGTCGATGACCAGATCAATGGGGACGACGAAGAACGGCGACATACCGTAGTCCTGAGGATTGATCGTGCCGGTGACGGAAACGCCCAGTCGTGGCCGACCGAACCCCTTGCCAGCGCCGATGAGAGCGACGTCGAAGGTCACGGGTTTGGTCTTGCCCAACAGGGTGAATTGGCCGTCCACTTGGCCGTGGGCGGCGTCTTTGCGGCGGAAGGCGGTGGAGACGAAGGTCGCCGCGGGAAAAGCCTTGGCGTTCAGATACTTGTCTCCGGCCAACTCGGCGGCGAAGCCGGGGACATTGCTGGTGATCGAGGCGGTTTGGACGGTGGCGGTGAGCTTGGTTTTGGCGAGATCGGTTGGGTTCCAAGTCAGTTGTCCAGCGACCTTGTCGAACCGAAAGACGCTGCGCGAATAGCCGATATGGGAAACCCGCGCCAAGACGGCGGCGTGGCCGGCATCGAGCTTGTAGGTGCCTGGGGTTATGGCGCTCATATCGGCGCTGCCGCAGGTGACTTGTGGCGGTAGGCCAGGTGGGCAGGCTTCTTTTGCCAGGGTCGAACCGACACATCCAAGAGACAGCAGCGCGCCAAGCATCAGCGCAGGGATCGTAGGGTTCATTGAAAGCTCCTGAGGTTGGTTGGGTCGGGGACTAAGGCTTGGCAACGCGTCTTAGGGTGGCGGGATCAAAGATTTGAATCTCGCTGCCCATATCGACGAACATGACCAGCTCGGGATGGCCGGGCATGACCTCGAAATAGCGATCGCCGACAACGGCAACTCCGAGAGGGCCGCAGGGTTGTTCGTCGGCTTCACCCTTATCCTGGGCAGTGACCCAAGCCTCCATGGCGGCCCCGCCCGGCTGGAGGACATAGCGCTTGAGTGCTGGGTGATCCTGACTCTCAGCCGCAGAATAGACCAGTTGGCAGGTGCGCGTTTGCGGCCCCTTTGAGCCGGCTCTGACCGCGGGCAGTATCGACGTGATGGAGGCCTTTCGGGCCTTGGAAAATATCCTGACGGCTAAGCTGCGAACCCCGTCACGGCCCGTCAACCAAAAGCCCGGCAGGAGGTCATCGGCGACAAGGTGTTGCTCCCCGCGATCATTGTCGCAGTTAAAGCTCGAGATCGAGAATTTGGTCCCTGACACGCGCTCCCATTTGCACCCCGCGAATTCTTCAGCGGTCTGAAGGGGCGAGGCAGAAGGGGAGGGTCTCGGCGACGCGCATGCGCTCGCGGCATTCAATAGCGACAAGCCGAGAGCCGCAACGATCAGAAGGGTTGGCTTAGCCATGTGGTTGGACTCCGCTGTAATTCATCTTGTCTGGCTATCACAGGCCTCGCGGTCTTGCCAAACTGACCCATAGCCTCCTTGAACCTCGCCTTGAGGTGCCGCTTGATGTTAGGGAATTGTGGTGCCCTCAGATGCTCTATTCCTGGTTTTTGATCTTGCCGTTCGCGGCGGCGACTGCCTGTTGTTGGCCCTGATCTGCGGTCTTCTACTGCGCGACCATCCGCAGCGACTGCAGGCGCGACTGGGGGCCCTGTTCGCGGTCGGCGTCGCGGCGTTTGCGGTCTGGTCCGGCCCCGACCTGGGGCTGAGACGCAGTCTCTTGATGACACCGGTTCTCGTCTTTTCCGTTGGGAATGGTCTGGTATTTTGGCTATTCGTGCGGTCCGTCTTCGAAGATCATTTTCAGGTGAGGCCTTGGCATCTGGCGGCTTGGCTGGGGATTGCTGGAGTGGCCCTGGCTGCAAGATACTGCGCGCTTTACGGCACTGTCGATTTGGCGTCAGGACTGGCCCGCGGATTGTCGATCCAGTCAATTGGTTTTGCGATCCTTGCCGTCGGGCCGGCTATCGGCTCATGGTCCGGCGACTTGATGGAAGCGCGTCGACGTTTCCGTGTGATGGTGATCCCGGTCGCGATCACCCTTGCCAGCCTGAACCTCACCACCGAAGCCCTGGATTCCCTTGGCGACCGAGGGCTGTTGCCCAGCCTTACTGAGGCGATTGTCCTGGCGATGCTGAGTTTTTCTGCGGCCTGGTCGTTGTTCGCGGTACGTGGTGCCACGCGGTTGCTGGGTTCGGACAAGGGGGAGAAGCCGACGGAGAATCTATCGCCTGATGACCAAACTCTGCTGGATGCTATCGAGCAGTCGATGAGTTTCGAGCGACTCTACCGCCAACAGGATCTGACGACAGGGCAACTGGCCACCAGCTATCAGGTGACCGAGGCGCAGATCCGCGAACTCATCTGGCGTGGCACAGGCTACCGTAGCTATGGCGGCTTTTTGGACAAGTTCCGGGTCGCTGAGGTCAAGGCAGCCTTGGCCGATCCGCATCAGGATGAGGTGCCGCGCCTTACCATCGCGCGCGATGCGGGGTTTTCCTCACTTCGGCACCTCGATCGGGCGTTTCGGGTTGAGATGGGTATGACCCCCAAGGCCTTTCAGGCGGCGCGAAACACCTTGATGACGACGGGCTGAGGCGCCAATTTCCGCCCGCATTGAAAACCGGTGATCCCATGACTGCGCTAAAGGACATGGCGACCTCTGAAACGGGGGGGCGTCAGGCGTCTGTCCGTTCCGATTTGATCGACCTGCTGACCTTGGCCGGGCCGGTGGTGATTTCGCGGCTGGGCATCATGGCCATGGGGCTTTGCGATGCCCTGGTCGTCGGTCGCTATTCCGCGACGCAGTTGGGCTATCACGCTCTGGGGTGGGCTCCCAGTAGCGTGGTTCTGACCATGCTGATCGGTCTTCTGACTGGGATCCAGGTTATGACCGCGCGGGCGACTGGGGAGGGACTGGTGCGGGAGACCGGCGCAATCCTGCGCCGCGGGCTGGTCTACAGTCTGTGGATTGGCGGAGCGGCAACGCTGGTCCTGTTGGCTGGTGGGCCCGGGTTCCTGCACGTTCTGGGTCTGTCACGGGATCTGGCGGATGGTGCCAGCAAACCGCTGCTGATCTTTGCCCTGTCAATGCCTGGCTATGCCTTCAGCGTCGCTGCGGGATTCTGGCTTGAGGGATTGGGGCGACCCAAACCCGCAGCGGTGGTTATGTGGGTGGCCAACGGCGTAAATCTTGCGGTCAATCTGCTGCTGGTGCCAGGTGAGTTTGGCCTGCCGGCGCTGGGGGCCGTAGGGGCGGCGTGGGCGACCTTTGCGGCAAGGCTCTTTATGACTGCGGCCTTGATGATTTTCATCGTCAGAATGCCTGAAGCGCGTGCCTACGGCGTATTCGACAAGCCGACCCCGAACCGGGCGGCGGAGGCCGAGCAACGCCGGATCGGCTATGGTTCGGGTGCATCCGGCTTCTTTGAGGTCGCGTCTTTTGCGGGGATGAACGTGATCGCCGGTTGGTTGGGCGGTTTGGCGGTGGCGGCCTGGGCCATAGTGCTCAATGTGATTGCCATCGTGTTCATGGTGCCCCTGGGGCTGTCGACTGCGGCAGCGGTGGTGGTCGGTCGCTACTACGGTGCGCGGGACATGGCTGGGGCACAGCGTGCGGGATATGTCGCGTTCGCGATAACTCTGATCTTTGGGGTGGTCGTCTCCCTCGTGGTCTGGCCGACGGCGGGTCTGCTGGCTCGGGGTTATACTTCCGATGCAGCGACCCTAGCCATGGCCACGCCGGCCTTGGTGCTCTCCTGTCTATTCCTGATACCGGATGCCTTGCAGGTTGTGGTCGCCCAAACCCTGCGCGCTAAGGGCGACGTCTGGCTTCCGACATATACGCACTTGATCAGCTATGCCGTGATCATGGCACCCCTGGGCTGGTGGCTGGCCATTCCTCTGAGGATGGGCGTGAACGGTATTGTTTGGGCGGTGACGATTGCAAGTTTCATCTCAGCGGGATTGCTGTTGGCGCGGTTTCAGCAGCTTGGTGCCAAGGGGCGTTGACCGAAGATTCACTCCAGCCGGATAGGCATGGAGGATGGATCGTGCAGAAGCATTGAAAACCACCGCCCGCCGCCTGCTTGTTGCCGCCGGCCTCGTCTGCGGCGTGGGCATGATGGGACCGTTTCAGGGCATTGAGCACAGCGTGGTGCCTTGGGACAAAGCCGCGCATTTTATGGCGTTCTACGGCCTTACCCTGCTGCTGTTCAGCGCGTTCCCCAATCGACGACGTTTTGAATTGGCACTGCTGGCCACCCTGATCGGCAGCGGCGTTGAGGTGGTGCAACTGTTGACTGGACGTGATGCCGAGCTCGGCGACCTGATGGCCGACACGGCAGGAGCCTTTGCTGTATTTATTCCGATCTACTTGGAGTGGGCGCGGCAGCCCTGGGTCGAGCGGCGTGGCACGGCCCGCGCAGAGTCCAGAGCCGTCTCCACGCCGATGGCCGCCGAAGTCGCTTAGATCTCGACGCCGAGTATCCAGCCTTCTTCGCGCTCGGCCACGGCGACGACGTCGGGATCTGCCGTCTTGCTTGCGCCAAAGGTGGCCCCGAGCTTCCCCGCCTCATCAAGCTTGGCAAAGTGTTCGGCGGTGACACGGACTTGTGCCTGGTCTTTAACCTCTCCAGGTGCTGGCAGGGCCTTGTAGATCGAAGGATAGACCTCGGTCACCACCACCTCGACGTCGGCGAGATCAGCCTCGGTAAGGGTTTTGAAGCCCAGTTCGAAGGGCCAAGCCTTCAACGCCTCGCCGCGGGCCAGCTTCATGCGTCGCACCGCCGGGATGCCGAGGATCGCCTGACCGCCGACGGAACCATTGTAATAGAGCTTCCAGAGCGACGACGCGCCCTTGGCGGCGAGGTCCGCATGGCGGAATTCCGGCAAGTCATCTGGACCGTGGTCGCGAGTCTTCTTGGGTTGCAGGGTGGTGAGCGTATCGCGGGGCGGGCAGCCCCAGAATGGGAAGGGCCCACCGGTCATGCGCCGATTGATCTCAGAACCCACGCCAAAGCGATTGTTCACGTTGTTGGGCTTGTCCTTAACCATCTTGTCCAGCTGATCCCAGACCGCGCGCCAGGGGTGCTCTCCGGCCAGGTTCAGGGCAGGGGCTAGGCCGCGCGGAAATCCCAGGGGGAAGTCAAAGCCGACAAGTGCGCGCTCAGAACGCTTCTTGAAATCGTCGAGCAGGCTGGCGAGCTTGGCCTCCGCCTCGGCTCGAGTGGGTGGGTTGAAGCACTCATAGGTCAGGCGAAAGCGGACATCGCGCTTCATGACCCCGATCCAGACAGAATCCGCTCCGGTCGACGGTTTCGACGCCGCGCTCCAGTCGACAATTACATAGGCACTAAATAGTCTCGACACGGGGCGGCTCCGGGGGAGGGTGGTCAGAGGGTTCTAGCCCCTGTCTCCCACCGGGCCAATGACGAAGGTGAGCTAAATCCGCCCCTTTTGGGGGAGGGGGACCACGAAGTGGTGGAGGGGGCTCAAGCCCGCAAACCTTCGCGCTTCAACCCCCTCCGGCCCTTCGGGCCACCTCCGCCCAAATCGCGCTTCGCGCTGGGGGAGGATTTAGAGCTTCACCAACATCTTGCCGAAGTTCTCGCCTGAAAACAGACCCAGGAAGGCTGAGGGCGCATTGGCGATGCCTTCGCGGACCGTCTGCTTCCACTTGAACTTGCCGGCGGCATGCCATTCGGCAAGGTCTTTCAAGAAGGCTGGCATCATGTCCCAGGAGTTGGAGACGATGAAGCCTTCGATGCGGATCTGCTTGCCGATGATCTGCATCATATTGGTGGGGCCGGGAGCCGGGGTCGTGTCGTTATACATCGAAATCATGCCGCAAATGGCGAAGCGTGCATTGGGTCTCGCGGCCTCAATCGCCGCCTGAAGGTGCGCCCCGCCGACGTTTTCAAAATAGACGTCAATGCCTTCGGGAGCCACAGCCAGCACGGCAGCCGTCAAATCCTTGGTGGCCTTGTAGTCGATGGCTACGTCGACGCCCAACTCCTCCATGAGGAACTTGACCTTGTCCGCGCCGCCGGCCGAAGCGATCACCTTGTGGCCCTTAAGCTTGGCGATCTGGCACACCACGGAGCCGACGGCTCCGGCCGCACCCGACACGAAGACCACGTCGCCGGGCTTCAAGGCCGCGATCTTCAGAAGGCCGACATAGGCGGTAAGTCCCGGCATGCCCGCGACGCCGAGGAACGCCTCCGGCGGCAGGCCGTGCAGGTTGAGCTTTCCGACGGTGCCGGCTGCGGCGTTGAACGCTTCTCGCCAGCCGTTGTTGGACTGCACCAGGTCGCCGACCTTGAGGCTCGGGTCATTGGAGGCGGTGACCTCGCCGACAGCACCACCGGCCAGGGCTTCGCCGATTTGGAAGGGCGGGGTGTAGCTCTTCACGTCATTCATGCGGCCACGCATATAGGGATCGACGGTCATCCAAGTGTTGCGAACCTGAACTTCGCCCGGGCCTGGTGCGGGCAGTTCAACACTGACCAGGTCGAAATTGTCGGCGGTGGGCAGGCCGGTGGGCCGGCTCTTTAGGCGAATTTCGCGTGAGGTGGTCATTGGGATTCTTCCTGGATTTTTCTGGACCGCGCGGGCCTTCAAACAGGTGTTTAACTCCTGCCGCAGGTGGCGTCGAGGCGGTTGCGGTGATAGGCGGCAGAGGCGTGGTGTTTGGAGCGACCAATGTCGGCAGTTTTGCGAGGCGGGGTGATTGGGGCCGGGGTGTTCGGCGGCTATCATGCGCGGCAATATGCCAACCAGGCTGGGGCGATGTTAGCTGGGGTTTATGATCCGCAGGGTGACCGTGCTGAGGCTGTGGCCCAGGCGTACGGGGGCAAGGGGTTCACCGACTTGGCCGCGTTTTTCGAAGCTGTGGATGTCGTGACCGTGGCGTCACCGGCAATTTATCACGCCGACGGCGCCGTGGCGGCGTTGGCGGCCGGCAAGCCGATCTATGTGGAGAAGCCGCTGGCGGTCTCCCTACGCGATGCCGACAAGATCATTGATGAAGCGGCCAAGCGAGGCCTGGTTGTCGCGGCGGGCCACCAGGAGCGGGTAGTGTTTCGGGCCATCGGTCTGTTCGATATTCCAGAACAGCCCTTGCGGCTGGAGGCCGTGCGACATGGGCCGCCGTCAGAGCGCAGCTTGGATGTCTCGGTGGTCCTGGACCTGATGATCCATGACCTGGACTTGGCGTTGGCGCTCTGCAGCGCAGGACCGCTGAGCGCGGAAGCTGAGGGGGTCCGCGACTATAGCGGTGGCTGGGATCAGGTTCGGGCGGAAGTCAGCTTTGAGAGCGGGTTTTCGGCGGTGTTCGATGCGTCGCGCATGGCACCAGCCCGCAAGCGGACGATGAAGCTGGTCTATCCGTCCGGTGAGTTGGAGATCGACTTCCTGACGCGGGCGTTTCGCAACACGACGGGCTTCCCGCTCAATCCCGATTTTGCGGATACGCCGGGGGCCAAGGACCCGCTGGGGGCCAGTGTCGCCGGTTTTCTGGCCTGTGTGCGTGGTGAGGCTGCAAGGCCCACCGTCACGGCGCAAGAGGCTGCGTTGGCGTTGGACCTCGGCTTGGCCGTGGAACAGGCGGCGGAGGCGGGGTGACTCCCTCGCCTTCATGGGGAGGGTGGTCCCGCAGGGATCGGGTGGGGGATTCTGATGGGTGGCAAACAGCTTCAGGCTGCCCCACCCTGATCGCTTCGCGATCTGTCCCTCCCCATAAAGGGGAGGGAGTGGTCGGGAGGGGAATTGAGCCCGACCTCATTCGGCGCTAGCTTATCCCAGCTCAGCCAAGGAACCCGCCATGACCACCGCCTATGACTTCGCGTTCAAGACCATCGATGGCGCGGCGCTGCCGCTGACCACGTTCAAGGATAAGGTGGTTCTGGTGGTGAATACCGCCTCAGCCTGCGGGCTGACCCCGCAGTATGACGGGCTGGAAAAGCTCTATACCGACAACAAGGACAAGGGTTTGGTGGTGTTGGGCGTGCCGTGCAACCAGTTCATGGGTCAAGAGCCCGGCACCGAGGCCGAGATCAAGGCTTTTTGCGAGACCCGCTTCAATATCGATTTCCCGCTCACGGCCAAGGAAGACGTCAAGGGTGAGACGGCGCACCCGTTCTACAAGTGGGCATTAGAGACTTTGGGCGAGAGTGCCGATCCGGCTTGGAATTTCCACAAGCTGTTGTTCGGCAAGGACGGCAAGCTTATCCGGGCCTTTGGACCGCGCACCGAGCCGCTGGCCGATGAGGTGACGGCGGCGGTGGCTGCGGCGCTCTGATGGCGCACGACGGGCATCACCATCACGACGACGAGGGGCAAGACCCGCCATCGGACATGGCGCTTCGGGTGCGGGCGCTGGAGTCTGTGTTGGTGGAGAAGGGTCTGGTCGATCCCGCCGCACTGGATGCCATCATCGAGACCTACGAGCACAAGGTCGGACCGCGCAATGGGGCTCGGGTGGTTGCCAAGGCCTGGAGCGATCCGGCCTATCGGGCGCGGTTGATGACCGACGCCACGGCGGCGATTGCTGAGCTGGACTATGAGGGTCGGCAGGGCGAACACATGGTGGTGCTGGAGAACACGCCCGCCATCCACAACCTTGTGGTCTGCACACTTTGCTCCTGTTACCCCTGGCCGGTGCTGGGATTGCCGCCGACTTGGTACAAGTCCTCGCCTTATCGCAGCCGGGCGGTGATCGATCCGCGCGGGGTGATGGCGGAGTTCGGGACCAACTTGCCCGATGACACCGAGATCCGGGTTTGGGATTCCACGGCTGAGGTCCGCTACATGGTGTTGCCGGAACGACCGGCTGGGACTGAAGAGCTTAGCGAAGAGGCTTTGGCCGATCTGGTCACTCGCGACGGTATGATCGGCGTGACCCGCCTATGAACGGCGTCCACGACATGGGCGGTATGCACGGCATGGGCCCGATTGCGCCAGAGGCGGACGAACCCGTCTTTCATGCGCAATGGGAGGCCAAGGTCTTGGCGCTCAACCTAGCCTGCAATGCCGGTTGGAACATTGATGCGGGCCGCCATCAGATCGAGCTGTTCCCGCCGTCCGAATATCTGGCCATGACCTATTACCAGAAGTGGTTTCGCAGGACCGAGGAACTGCTGGTTAAGCATGGGGCAATCACTGCTGATGAACTGGCAAACGGGCGGGCTGACCCTGAGGCGGAGAAGAAGACGCCACGCCTGACCGCTGACCTGGTCGATGCCGTGCTGCGCCAGGGCGGTCCTGCTACCCGCAATGTGGTGGTTCCTGCCGCCTTCAAACCGGGAGATCGGGTGCGGGCGAAAGATCTCAATCCCACCGGTCATACGCGCCTGCCGCGATACGCGAAGGGGCGGGTGGGGGTGGTTGAGCGCGGCCACGGGGTGCACGTATTCCCAGACACCAATGCCCATTTCCAAGGCGAGAACCCGCACCACCTCTATTGCGTGGCCTTCACGGCGCAGGAGCTGTGGGGCGAGGCCGCGTCGCCGCGCGATAAGGTCTATGTGGACATGTGGGAAAGCTATCTTGACCACGCCTGACCTGACAGCTGCGGAGTTGGCCGCATTGCCGCGCCTGCCGCTGGATGCCGAAGGGCCGGTATTCGCTGAGCCCTGGCAAGCCCAGGCCTTTGCCATGGCAGTGCAGCTGCATCGTCAAGGCGTGTTTACCTGGACGGAGTGGGCGGCGGCCCTGTCAGCCGAGTTCAAGGGGGCTGAGGATGATGGTTCGCACTATTACGAACACTGGCAGCGGGCGCTAGAGGCATTGGTCACCACCAAAGGCCTGGCGGCCGCACGCGATCTGAACGACCGCAAGCACGCCTGGGAAGACGCCTATCGGCGCACGCCGCACGGACAGCCGGTGGAACTTTAGGCTTCGACCGGCGTCGCCACTGATGGCTTCAGCGTCACGCCTAGGGCTCTCAGAACCTTGAGAACGGTCTCAAATTCGGGATGCCCTTCGGCACTGAGGGCACGATAGAGCGCTGGGCGGGCCAATCCCGTATCGCGGGATAGCTGCGTCATGCCGCGAGCCTTAGCCGCAATGCCAATGGCATCTGCAATGACGCCTTGCTCCCCGCTTTCGAAGGCAGCGGAGAGGTATTCAGCGACGGCCTCAGGCGTGTCGAGATATTCGGCGGGGTCGAAGGGGCGGGTGGCAAGCGTCATGGATCGATTTCCTGGGCTAAGGCTTTGGCACGGGCGATATCGCGACTTTGGCCGGTCTTATCTCCGCCGCAGAGAATGATGATCAATACATCACCGCGTTGGGCATAATAGACCCGGTAGCCTGGGCCGTAATCGATGCGGAGCTCTGACAGTCCATCGCCGATGGGTTTAACGTCACCAGGGTTTCC
>JANLPK010000140.1:0-9598 GCA_031367205.1 Alphaproteobacteria bacterium | reverse complement strand
GGCGAACTGGATGGTGCCGAACATCCAATAGACGGTCATGATCCCGAGGGCGAAACCGAAGTCCCCCACCCGGTTGACCACGAAAGCCTTGATGGAGGCGGCATTGGCACTGTCCTTATGGTGCCAGAAACCGATGAGCAGGTAGCTGGCCAGCCCAACGCCTTCCCAGCCGAAGAACAGCTGCATGAAGTCGGCAGCCGTCACCAGGGCCAGCATGGCGAAGGTGAACAGCGACAGATACGCAAAGAACCGGGGTCGTCCCGCATCCTCGGCCATATAACCCCAGCTATAGACGTGAACGAGCGCCGAGACCGTGGTCACCACGATCAGCATCACTGCCGACAGGCCATCAAAGCGGATTGACCAGTTGGAGATGAAATTCCCAACGTGAATGAAGGGAACAAAGGTCAGCGTGAACGGCTCCAAGCCACCCCAGGTCCATTGGGAAAACACGGTCCAAGAGAGCAGGCACGACAAGATCAGCGCGCCGGTGGTCAGGGTCTGCGAGGCGACATTGCCGATCCGGCGGCCAAATGGACCGGCAACCAGCGCCGCAACCAGCGGGCCGAATACGATGATGGGGAGAAGCGTTTGGGCGTTCATATTAAGATCCGTCAGCCCTTCATCACGGAAACGTCGTCCACGGCAATATCACCGCGATTGCGGAAGAAGGTGACCAAGATCGCTAGGCCTACCGCCGCCTCAGCCGCCGCCACGGTCAACACGAACATGGCGAAGATCTGCCCCACCACATTGTGCAAATAGACCGAGAACGAGACGAGATTGATGTTCACGGCCAGTAGGATCAACTCGATCGACATCAGAATGACGATGATGTTCTTGCGGTTCACGAAAATCCCAAACACCCCAATGGTGAACAGAATCGCCGCGACGGCCAGATAGTGGGCTAGGCCAATGGTCATTCGGAGACTCCTTGGCCGGGCTTCAAGGAAACAATGCGCATGCCGGTTTTGGGCTCGCGGGCGACTTGATCGGCGATCACCTGACGCTTGACGCCGGGCTTGTGGCGCAGCGTCAACACAATGGCCCCGATCATGGCGACCAACAGCACTAAGCCTGCCGCCTGGAACAGATAGACATAGTCGGTATAGAGCACGAAACCGATGGTCTGGGCGTTGGTCACGTCGCCACCTGAGGCTTGCGGATCAAGGTTCGCCGCTGCGGCACCGCGGTTGGCAATGGTGCTGGAGACGGTGATCATCTCGAACACCAAGATGCCCGCCACCAGGGCACCAATGGGCATGTAGCGGGAAAATCCCTGACGCAAGGCTGCGAAGTCCACGTCCAGCATCATGACCACAAACAGGAAGAGCACGGCCACCGCGCCGACATAGACCACGATCAACAGCATGGCCAAAAACTCAGCCCCCATCAGCACGAATAGGCCCGCAGCTGAGAAGAACGACAGGATCAGGAACAGCACCGAGTGCACCGGGTTGCGGGCCGAAACCACGCCTAACCCGGCCACAATCGTGACCGTCGCCATCAGATAGAAAGCGATCGCTTGCAAGGCCATGACGGCTATTGCGCCCCTTTTCCGTGTCCGGCGCGTTGTGCGACCGGCGTGCTTCGTCATTTCAGATGTCCCGCCCGGGCCTTACCGGTAGGGGGCGTCCAGTTCTAAGTTCTTGGCGATCTCGCGCTCCCAACGGTCGCCGTTGTCGAGCAATCTCGCCTTGTCGTAATAGAGTTCTTCGCGGGTCTCGACCGCATATTCGATGTTCGGGCCCTCGACGATGGCGTCCACCGGGCAGGCTTCCTGACACAGACCACAATAGATGCATTTGACCATGTCGATGTCGTAGCGGGTCGTGCGGCGGCTGCCGTCTTCGCGTGGCTCGGCCTCGATGGTGATGGCTTGGGCCGGACAGATAGCTTCGCAAAGCTTGCAGGCGATGCAGCGTTCCTCGCCGTTGGGATAACGACGCAAGGCGTGCTCGCCGCGGAATCTAGGCGACTGTGGCCCGCGCTCATTGGGATAGATCACAGTGGCTTTGGGCCTAGCCATATAGACCAGCGCCATGCCGAATGCCCCGATGAAGTCGGAGAGTGCCGCGCCCTTGATGGCTTGGGTGATGCGTTTCATCATCATTGCGACGACTTCCCTTTGCAGGCGTAGGCTGAGATGCGTTTGGGGTCACCCTGATCGACCAAGACCAATTCTTGTCCCTTCGCGACGCATTCAGCTTTGGCGACCTTCAACGTGTCATAGGTCGCGATATCCTCGGAGGGGCTGCCCGTCGCGCAACCCACGAGGCTCATTAGCGCGAAGGTTAGGCTCACGATCTTCATCCGGTCACCGGCCCCAACACCTTCCAGGCGGATACCAGCACCACGGCCACCAACGAGATCGGCAGGAAGACCTTCCAACCCAGGCGCATCAATTGGTCATAACGGTAGCGCGGCACGATGGCCTTGGTCATGGCAAACAGGAAGAAGAAGAATATGATCTTCAGGAAAAACCAGCCGAACAGATAGAAGCTCTGGCCCGTGTCGCTCCAGTATTCTGTGAACTTCAAGTCAATGGGCGGTTGCCATCCGCCAAAGAACAGAATCGTGATCATGGCGCACATCAGGATGATGTTGGCCAATTCCCCGATCATAAACAGCAGGAAGGGCGAAGAGGAATACTCCACCTGATACCCAGCCACGAGTTCGGATTCCGCCTCAGGCAAGTCAAAGGGCGGACGATTGGTTTCGGCGAGAGCGGAGATGAAGAAGATCACCGACATCGGGATCATCACCAGAGCGACGGGCAGGTTTTTCAATCCGCCACCAAACACGTTCCAGTTCCAAAAACCGCCGGATTGCTTCTCGACGATCAAGCCCAGGTTCATGGTCCCCGCCAACAAGATCACGGTGATGATCACAAAGCCGATGGAAACCTCGTAGCTGACCATCTGCGCCGCCGACCTCAGGCTGCCCAGGAATGGATATTTCGAGTTGGACGCCCAGCCGCCCATGATGATGCCGTAGACACCCAAGGAGCTGATCGCAAAGAGATAGAGCACGCCGACATTGATGTTCGACACCACCCAGCCGGGGGCCAGCGGGATCACCGCCCAGCCGACTAGAGCCAGAGCGAAGGTCAGAACCGGGGCCAACAGGAACACGAATTTGTCGGCCCCATCGGGAATGATGATCTCTTTCAAGATGAATTTCAGCAAGTCAGCAAAGGACTGCAGCAGACCAAAAGGACCCACCACATTAGGCCCCTTGCGCATCTGGACGCCGGCCCAGATCTTGCGGTCGCCATACATAAAGAATGCCAGCGAAATCAACAGCCAACCGAGAATGGCTAAGACCTGCAAGGCCGTGATTAGAGTCCAGCCGACGGGGGTTGCCCAAAACGCCATCGCCCTACTCCGCCGCGATCTTGGCGGCGTCGGACGCGACGGCGGCGCACTGCGCCATCGTCACGCTGGCGCGCGCAACAGGATTGGTGAGGTGGAAAGCCTTGATTGGGCTGGCGAAAGGTTCGTCTGATAGGGTTCCAACGCCACCGATGGCATCCAGATTTGCGGTGCCCTTAGGCGCATAGTCGATCTGGCCAAGGGTCGGATGATCCGCAAACAGCTTGGCGCGCAGTTGAGCCAAGGTGTCATAGGGCAAGGTCTTGCCAAGACGCTCTGACAGCGCCCGGAAGATCGACCAATCCTCGCGACCCTCGCCCTTGGGGAATACCGCGCGGAAGCCCATCTGAACCCGACCTTCGGTATTCACATAGAGACCGTCTTTTTCGGTGTATGCGGCACCGGGCAGGATCACGTCGGCCTTGTGGGCTCCTGCGTCACCATGGGTGCCGACATAAACGGTGAAGGCTCCAGACTTCGAGGCATCAATCTCATCGGCCCCGAGCAGGACAAGGACGTCGAGCGCGCCCTTGGCGACCATCGCTTGAGCAGTCTTGCCGCCCTCACTGGGAACGAATCCGAGATCAAGTCCGCCGACCCGTGCGGCGGCGGAATGCAACACGTTCCAGGTCATGTTGAAGGTCTTGGCGATACCGGCTGCGGCCTTGGCCACCGCAGCACCATCGGCCCGCGCCAGGGCACCGGCACCTAAGATGATCGCCGGAGACTTTGCGTCCTTCAGGATTTTGACGAAGTCGGACTTTGACTTAGCCAAGCCCGCCAGCGTGGCAGGGCCAGCACCAAGGTAAGTGTAGCCATAGGTCAGGTCAGCCTGCTCACCGATCACACCGACCGTCAGCTTGCCCGCCAGCCATCGCTTGCGCAGGCGCGCATTGAGCACGGGTGCCTCGGTGCGCGGATTGGTCCCGACCAGCAGGATGACATCAGCAGCTTCGATGCCTGCGATGGTGGAATTGAACAGCCAGCTCTCGCGTGGGCCATCGCCCAAAGCCATGCCGTCTTGGCGGCAATCGATATTGACCGAACCCAGCGAACCGAACAGGTCGATGGCGGCCTTCATGGACTCCACGTCCTGCAGGTCGCCCGCAATGACCCCGACTTTGTCAGCGGGCGCAGCTTTCAGCTTAGCCGCCACCAAATTCAGTGCCTCAGCCCAAGTCGCAGGGCGCAGCTTTCCAGCCTCGCGGACATAGGGCTGGTCCAGCCGCTGGCGCGATAAGCCATCCACGGCATAGCGGGTCTTATCGCTGATCCACTCTTCATTGATGTCTTCGTTGAGGCGCGGCAGCACGCGCAGCACCGCAGGGCCGCGGCTATCGACGCGGATCGCCGATCCCAGGGCATCCATCACGTCAACGCTCTCGGTCTTCTTCAACTCCCAGGGCCGGGCGTTAAAGGCGTAGGGTTTGGAGGTCAACGCGCCCACGGGGCACAAATCGATCACATTGGCCGACAGTTCCGACGCCACGGATTTGCCAAGATAAGTCGTGATTTCAACATCTTCGCCGCGCGAGATCAGACCAATATCCGGCACGCCGGCCACTTCGGTGATGAAGCGGACGCAACGGGTGCACTGGATGCAACGGGTCATCACCGTCTTGATCAGCGGGCCCATCGACTTTTCTTCGACGGCGCGCTTGTTCTCGTCATAGCGGCTATCGTCGCGGCCATAGCCCATCGACTGGTCTTGCAGATCGCACTCCCCGCCCTGATCGCAGATCGGGCAATCCAGCGGGTGATTGATCAGCAGGAATTCCATCACCCCTTCCCGGGCCCTCTTGACCATCGGGGTGTTGGTGAAAATCTCGTTGCCCTCGGCGGCTGGCAAAGCGCAGGAGGCCTGTGGCTTAGGCGGCCCAGGCTTCACCTCGACCAAGCACATGCGGCAATTGCCTGCGATGCTCAGGCGCTCATGATAGCAGAAGCGCGGAATCTCTTCCCCGGCCAGCTCTGCAACCTGCAGAACCGTCATACCGGGTTCAAACTCGACCTCGACGCCGTTGACCTTAGCTATTGGCATGAGAGGCCACCTGCATTTGAAGAGTAGGTCCGCGAACGCCTCTTACAGCGAAAACAATCAGGATCACCAGCGAAGGAAGTCCAGAGCTGGCAATGATGGAGTTGCTCAAGAACCAGACCTTATCGAAGGACACACCTGCTTCTTGTGCGGTCCTGTAAAAAGACCAGTGATGGACAATCACCATTGCTACCCAAAGCACCCAGGGAATGATCAGCCAACGCCAGCTATAGCCCATTCTCTGGCCCACGATCATAAGCAGGCCTTGGTTGAGCAGCGCACCAGCTACGCCAATGAAGTTGAAGCCGACCTCCCCCATGCCGACCTACTCCGCCGCACGCAGGGTCACGCCCTGCACATGCGGCTTGCCGATGCGGTAATTCGTGATGCGCTCTTCCACCTCATGGCGGAAGTGGCGAAACAGGCCCTGGATTGGCCAAGCTGCCGCGTCGCCTAGGCCACAGATTGTGTGACCCTCGACTTGGCTGGCGACGTCCAGGAGCATGTCGATCTCCTTCATTTCCGCCTCTCCGGTGGCCATGCGCTCCATCACCCGCCACATCCAGCCGGTGCCCTCGCGGCACGGCGTGCACTGGCCGCAGCTCTCGTGCTTGTAGAAGTATGAGGCTCGCGCGATCGCTTTTACCAGGTCGGCGTCCTTATCCATGACGATCATGGTGGCGGTTCCCAAGCCCGAGCGGCGCGCCGCCAGATCGTCGAAGTCCATCAGGGCTTCTTCGGCTTCGGCCGCCGGGATCATCCGCATGGAGATACCGCCGGGGATCACGGCCTTGAGGTTGCCCCAGCCGCCACGCACACCGCCGAAATGCTCTTCGATCAGCTGACGCATGGGGATCGACATGGCCTCTTCGACCACGCAGGGATTGTTCACATGGCCCGAGGCGGCCATCAGCTTGATGCCGGAGTTCTTGGGTCTTCCGAAACCGGCAAACCACCCTGCCCCGCGTCGCAAAATCGTGCCCACCACAGCGATGGACTCGACATTATTGATGGTGGTCGGCGCGCCATAGATGCCGGCACCGGCTGGGAACGGGGGCTTGAGGCGTGGTTGGCCCTTCTTGCCCTCCAGGCTTTCCATCAGGGCGGTTTCGTCGCCGCAGATATAGGCGCCGCCGCCGTGGGTGACGTGCAGGTCGAAATCCCAGCCGTGGACATTGCCCTTGCCGATCAGCTTTGCGGCATAGGCCTGCTTGATCGCTGCCTCCAAGCGCTCGCGCTCTTGGACATATTCGCCGCGGATATAGATGTAAGCGGTGTGGGCGCGGATGGCGTAGCTCGCGACGAGGCAGCCCTCGATCAACAGGTGCGGGTCATTGCGCAGGATCTCGCGGTCCTTGCAGGCACCGGGCTCGCTCTCATCGGCATTGACCACCAGGAAGTGCGGACGCTCGCTCTCCACCTTGGGCATGAAGGTCCACTTCAGGCCGGTGGGAAACCCGCCGCCGCCGCGACCGCGTAGGCCGGACTCTTTGATCTGGTCGCAGATCCATTCCGGGGTTTGTTGCAGCATGTCGCGTGTGGCATTCCAGCAGCCACGGATTTTCGCACCTTCCAGACCCCAGTCTTGGAGCCCGTAGATGTTGGTGAAGATGCGGTCCTTGTCTTCCAGTATCCCGACCAAGCGCCCCTAGTCCTTCATCTTTTGGGTCCGCAGACCCAAAACAAACCAAATTTGCGACCCAAACGCTGCCGCCAGCGCGATCACCATTATATAGATCGCCCAGTCCAACCCTTTGACGAAGTAGCCAAAGCCCGCCGCCACCGCGATCAGCACGCAGAGCGAGTCCACGATGATCATTGTTGTGAGTCGGCCCTTCGCGGCGGCAATATCCATCACGCTCTAAATCCTCCCCTCTTGGGGGAGGGGGACCGCGACGCGGTGGAGGGGGTTGAAGCCCACACACCTAGGCCAGCCACCCCATCAGGCGCTTCGCGCCAGCTCCCCCAGCGGGGGAGCATTTGGATCAGCGACAACCGCATCACGCGGCAGGCTCCTTGGCCTTCTTCGCCTTCGGCACGGCGTTGGGCAGAGACTTGATTGGCTTGGCCGCCGAGCCGTCATAGAGTTTTGGGTCGATCAGAACCAAGGGACCACCCACCGGCGCCGGGCCTTGACGCTTGATGTAGGAGCCGGGCTTGGGCTTTTTGCCCGCCGCGAAGTCGTCGAGGATTGACTCAAAGCTCTCGGCAGTCAGGTCTTCGTAGTAATAGTCGTTGATCGCCGCCATCGGCGCATTGGAGCAGGCTCCGAGACACTCGACTTCCTGCCAATAAAACTTGCCGTCAGCTGAGCGGTGATCGCGATTGCCGAACTTCTTCTGGCAAACAGCGATCAGGTCCCCTGCCCCCCGCAACATGCACGGCGTGGTGCCGCACACCTGCACCAGGGCATGGGTGCCCACCGGCTCCAGCATGAACATGGTGTAGAAGGTCGCCACCTCCAGCACCCGGATCTTAGGCATGCCCAAGGTCTCGGCCACCACGCGGATAGCGGGTTCGCAGACCCAGCCTTCCTGTTTTTGCACCAACCACAACAGCGGAATAACCGCCGATTGCTGACGACCTTCCGGATACTTGGCGATCCAGGTCTTGGCTTCTTTCAGGCTGGCAGCACTGAAGGCAAAGCCGGCGGGCTGGATGGCGGCAAGGCGACGAACACTCACGGGTCAGGGCCTCACAAAGTCGACGCGGACGATCTTAGCGTCGGCGATGGTGTAAATGGCTGCGACCTCGAAGGTGTCGCCACCCGGCGTGCGGCTGACGCGCTCATGATCGATGATCCGGTTGCCCAGCACGATGCGGGCGCGCAGTTCGGCCTGGTTCTGTGGGAAGTCAGCGAACAGCTTGGCGTGCCGGGCGCGGACGGCGTCGATACCCGAGGCGGTCACGGCACCATTGAAGTCAGCGATCTCGGCGGTGTCGTCATAGAAGGCGCAGAAGGCGTCGATGTCCTGGGCGTTATAGGCCTCAAACTGGCCCTCAACCACGTCGAAGGGGCTGATGCAGGCGGGCGCGCTCATCGGTCCACCTCGCCGAACACGATGTCCAGGGAGCCAATGATCGCCGAAACGTCGGCCAACATGTGCCCCTTGCTCATCCAATCCATGGCCGCCAGATGCGGGAAGCCCGGCGCGCGGATCTTGCAGCGATAGGGTTTGTTGGTGCCGTCACTAACCAGATAGACACCGAACTCGCCCTTAGGAGCTTCCACAGCGGCATAGACCTCGCCCTCCGGCGTGCGAAAGCCTTCGGTATAAAGTTTGAAGTGGTGGATCAGCGCCTCCATCGAGCGCTTCATCTCACCGCGGCGCGGCGGCACCACCTTGTTATCGGCGCTCATCACCGGGCCTGGCGTCTTCTTCAGACGGTCCACACATTGCAGGATGATCTTCACACTCTCGCGCATCTCCTGCATCCGGCAAAGATAGCGGTCATAACAGTCGCCGTTGATGCCCAGCGGAATGTCGAAGTCGAAGTCGTTATAGCACTCATAGGGCTGGCTGCGGCGCAAATCCCAGGCGATGCCCGACCCGCGCACCATGACACCGGAGAAACCCCAGGCGATGGCCTCGTCCTTGGTGACGACGCCGATGTCGACGTTGCGTTGCTTGAAAATGCGGTTGCCGGTGATCAGCTTATCGATGTCGCGCAGCGGTCGAGCAAACGCCGTAGCCCAATCGCCGATGTCGCTGATCAGGCTCTCGGTCAGGTCTTGATGCACGCCGCCCGGCCGGAAGAAGTTGGCGTGTAGGCGCGCCCCAGAGGCGCGCTCATAGAACACCATCAGCTTTTCGCGCTCTTCAAATCCCCAAAGCGGCGGGGTCAGCGCGCCGACGTCCATGGCCTGGGTCGTGACGTTCAGCAGGTGGTTCAGCACCCGGCCGATCTCGCAATACATCACCCGGATCAGGCTGGCGCGGATCGGCACATCGACCCCCAGCAACTTCTCAATGGCCAGGCAGAAAGCGTGCTCTTGGTTCATCGGCGCCACATAATCGAGGCGGTCGAAATAGGGGATGTTCTGGAGGTAGGTGCGATACTCCATCAGCTTTTCGGTGCCGCGGTGCAGCAGGCCGATGTGCGGGTCTACCCGCTCGACAACTTCGCCGTCCAGCTCCAGCACCAGACGCAGAACGCCGTGAGCCGCCGGGTGCTGTGGGCCGAA
>JANLPK010000118.1:0-2088 GCA_031367205.1 Alphaproteobacteria bacterium | reverse complement strand
CAGATGCTTCGCCCGCGGCCAGCTTGCGCTGGAGGACGGGCACTAGGAAGTTGCCGCTTCCGCAGGCGGGCTCAAGAAACCGCGAGTCGATGCGTTCGGTCTCGCCCTTGACTAGATCGAGCATCTTTTCGACCAGCCACTGAGGTGTGAACACCTCTCCATGGTCGGCGACCCGCTTCTTGGATTTGATGAGACTCATGTGAAATCCAGATCGCCCGACAAGATTCAACCCTAGCGGATATCTTTTGCTTTGCAGAGGGACGTTTGGTCTGGACGGCTCAGGACGGATTATGGCTCCCATCGCACAGCGGCTGTTTGCCCGTCGCTTTGCAGCCGCAGGAGAAGACGGTGCGGCTGGCTTTGGCGGTGTATTTTACCGGGGTGAGGTCGGTGGTTTTATGGGAGCCGTCGCAGAAGGGTTGGTTGGCTGAGAGGCCGCAGGCGCACCACCAATAGTCTTTGTCTTGCTCGACGTCGACGGCGAAGGGGGTATCGGCAGCGCGGACGGCGGCGGTCATGGTGGGTTCCTCGGGCAATTCGATTATTGCACGATGATCACAAAGCGACGCCGCCCGCTAGGGTTAGTGAACTGGTGGGCTAAGGGTGTTTGGCACCGGTCGAGCGGCGGGCCTCTTCGAGGTCGGCAGCTTCTGGCCCGTCTAGGGCGTCTCTGGCCTCTTTGGCTTTTTCCTCAACGGGGCCGTTGCGGACGAATTCTTCTTCGGCCTTGTTGAAACGGCGGGCGGCTTCGACGTTGCCTTCGCCCTGGTTTTTGTCTTGGTCGGTCATGGGAAATGCTCCTGATAACAGGGATTAACCGCTTAGGCCGCGTTGGGTTCCAAAGTTAAATACACTATTCGAGGTAGTATTTTATGGCGTCGATTGCCTCAGGGCGCATAGTCCATATGTCGCCAAAATTTCTTAGCGTCACGGTGAAACTATTTCCCCGCGCCAGCAGTAACTCCTCAGATTTCCTTGTCTCTCGGCTGTGAGAGGGATCGGAATCTGTGGAGTTCATTATGAAAAAATCTCTATTATTGCTTACGGCAGCGCTTGCCCTTGGGGTCTCTGCCCCGGCGTCTGCGGCCCAGTATATGTTTGGGTTTTCTGGGACGAACCTGTTTGGCAGCCCCGCCATGGCAGTCGGCAACGGGGTCTTTACGACCTCTAACGTGTCCACCGTGGTCGGCGGTCGCACGGCGTTCGCCATCACCAGCATAACGGGTATGGTCAATGGGTCAGCGATCGTGGCGCCAACCGCTGCGACCTATGGCAACTATTTCACGGATGGGGGTCCTTTCTTGGACGGCACGGGGCTGCGGTTCTTTACAGCGGCCGGCAATGATATCCGGTTCTTCTTCCAGGACAGCGTGTCGAAGTACCGCGTGAACACCTTCAGCCCGGGCGCAACCGGGTTTGTCACGGCCACATCATCGCTGGTGGCTGGCGTGCCTGAGCCCGCGACCTGGGCCATGATGATCCTTGGCTTTGGCTTGGCGGGCGTCGCGGTGCGTCGTAAGCGCAGCGGGTTCGCAGCGTCTATCGCCTAGTTAGACAATCAACCTAGATCGGGTTCTCGGTCTTGAGAGATCCGAACTCGATCTAGGTTTTTGACTAGCGCCGGATGCCGGCCAAGGCGGTGGTCTCCGCGGAGTCCAGATACTCATCCAGGCGCGTGATGACCCCGTTTTCCATCTTGATGACCACGCAGGCCTTGAGGCTCCAAGCCGTGCCGTCGGGCAGGGTGGCCTCGAGCACGTGCTGCTGCAGGAAGCCGTCGTGCAGGGCCTCGCGACGCAGCACCCGGTAGCGGCGGCCGGGCAGGTTGCGCATGAACCACTTCATCGACCTCATACTGATGTCCATGTCCTGGGCAATGTCGTCGGTATTGTGCCAGAGTTTGGCGTGCGGTGCGTAGAAGGCGCGGACCTTTTCCAGATCGTCGCCTTCGAGCGCGGAAATATAGCGATCAGCGAAATCCAATATCTCTTGTGGGGTCATGGCGGGGCTCCAGTCTGTCTCAGATCACATTTACCTTGGCTCGGGCCAAGCGGTTTTCGCAGGCGGTGCGTGGGATCAATGCGGGGC
>JANLPK010000111.1:0-4271 GCA_031367205.1 Alphaproteobacteria bacterium | reverse complement strand
GTCGGTCGGGTCAGAGACGGCACCGCCAACAGTCCCAATGCGGCGGCCATGGAGGCGCGAGTTCCCTTGCTGGCCGAGAGCGCGTGGAAATATGCGCAGCGGGCGGGGGCTTAGGCGAGGCCGGACAACAAACTTGCCACTGCGGTTTCATCCTCAAACACTGCCGCTACGGGCCAAGCTGCTACACGCCCGCGCCAAGCCGGCGGTAGCCGCACCCAGTCCTTCTGCGTGGTGATCAGTCCCGCGTCATGGCGCTGGGCGAGGTTGGCCAAGCCCGCAAGCGACCGTTCGTCATAGGCGGCATGATCTGGAAAACTGACGAAGTCTCGCAGGTCGCAACCGGCGGCTTGCAGCGCACGTTCGACCTTCCAAGGCTTCCCGATCCCCGCAAACCCCACTTGTGGGCCGCTTGGTGGTGGATTTGTCGGCAGGAGCCGCGCGATCAGCACAGGGGTCTTTCCAAATATCCTCAACAAGTCCAGGTCGGGCCTTTCCAAATCCGCAGGCAACATCAAGATCACGGCGTCGGCCCGCGCCAATCCTGCGCCCAGCGGTTCCCGAAGCGGGCCAGAAGGAAACACGGCTCCGTCGCCCAGCGGCCACTCGTTGTTGCGAGTCTCGCCGTCCACCACCACGAGGGAGAGGGTCTTTCTCAGGCTGGGATTCTGGTGCCCATCATCCATGACGATGACCTGGGCACCAGCCGCGACGGCAGCCTGGGCACCGGCCGGGCGGTCCCTCGCAACCCAGATCGGAGCGACTGCGGCCAACATCAGCGGCTCGTCGCCGACCTGCGCTGCCGTGTGGGTCCGGGGGTCAACCCGCACTGGTCCCGCCAGCGATCCACCGTAGCCCCGCGACAGGCCGTGGGCGACCACGCCCCTAGCATTCAACCGCCGGAGCAGTTCGGCCACCACCGGCGTCTTGCCCGTGCCCCCGGCCGTGAGATTGCCGACACAGATCACCGGAACGCCCACATCGACCGGTACGGTCGTGGCGATCCTTCGCGCAGTGACCGCCGCCCAAATCCACGAAATCGGCCGCAGCAGGGCGCGGGTCACCGGGGCCGGAGCACCATGCCGCACATACCACCATCTGGGTGTCGGCAGCTTCATGCCGGCAACAGGGGCTTTAGGAGAGCGAGCGCCGTGTTCAGAGATTGCCCCTGCCGCTCGGCATGGGCCAGTCCAGCATCCGACATCTGTCGGCGGATCTTGGGGTTCTCGAGTAGACCTTTGAGGTGCCGGGTGAGGGTGGCCCCGTCTGCTGCGGAGATCGCGGCCACACAGACGAACATCTCATCATAGAGCTCTGCGGCGTTGAACACATGCGGCCCAGTCAAGACCGGCACCCCAAGTCGCGCGGGCTCTAGCGGGTTATGGCCCCCGACACCTTCAACGAAACTCCCGCCCATGACGGCGATATCGGCCAGGCGGTAGAACAGCCCCATCTCACCCAAGGTGTCGGCCAGATAGACATCAGTTTCGGCCAATATGGCCTCTCCCATCGAACGCCGGGCGACCTTCAAACCTAGGCCGGCGAGCTCGGCGGCTATGGCCCCACCCCGCTCGGGGTGGCGCGGTGCCAGGATAATCAACGGGTCAAGACCTGCAGCCGCCGAAGTTATGATCGCCTCCTCGCGAGGGTGTGTATTCGACGCCAAGATCACGTCTCGCCCAACAAGTATGGCGCGCAGCTCGGTGAGCGCGCTTTCGTCGCAACTCAAGGCCTCGCCCACGCGTTTGAGGTTGAGCGTCCCTTCAGTTTTCGCTCCCAAATTGGCTAACCGCTCACGGGTCTGCGCGTCCTGCGGAAGGATAAGGTCGAAGGCCTCCAGCAAAGTCTTCGCCGCCCCGGCAACGCGGCTCCAACCGCGTGCGCTTGCCTCTGTCATTCGCGCCGAGACCAGGGCCAGCTTCACGCCTCGCAACCTGGCACCCAAGATCAGATTGGGCCAAAGCTCGCTCTCGACCAGGATCCCCAAGCTGGGCCGCCAATAATCCAGAAACCGCGCCACCGCCTGCGGTGCATCGACCGGCACATACTGGTGAATCACCCCTTCCGGCAGCCGCCCGGCCAGGAGGTCGGCTGAGGTCCGGGTTCCCGATGTAACCAACAAGCCAAGGTCAGGTCGCGCCGCACGCAATGCGGAGACCAGGGGCATAAGCGAGAGGCTCTCACCGATGCTGACCCCGTGCAGCCAGACCAAGCTTCCATATGGGCGCTCGGTAGAGGCTTTCCCCAGTCGCTCCGCGATCCGCGCGGCATCTTCCTTGCCGCGCTCGGCCCGCCGCGCCAATAGGCACGGGGCCAAGGGCTCCAACAGACCTGTCACGCCGCGATAGAACGCCAGCGGCAGGGTCACGTCGAAACACTCTGCTGCGCGACGAGCGTCTCTGCCCGGCGCGTGGCAGCAGAGAGCCGCGCCGACCAGTCCTGGATCAGGCTCTCAATCTCCGCCTCATCGGCAACCGCCGCCACATAGTGCGGTCCGTCCCAGACGACAGCGCCCCGTCCGAAGGGCCAGCCGATCATCGCTAGGTCCCATTGGTCCTCAAGCCGCATAGCAGGGGACACGGCTAGCCCTGTTAGAAATACCGCCGCGCCGGTCCGCTTGGCGATCTGCAGGGCCCCCGGTGCCATCACCTCATTGGGGCCGCGCGGCCCGTCGGGCGTCACCAACAAAACACCGCCGTCATTGACCAAGACCATCGACTCGCGAAACCCCGCGACTGCTGCCCGCGCCTTGGCGGCATCGCCCTTTTTGGCCGACGACATCCGGATAGAGGGATAGCCAGCGCGCTCCAAGGCCAGGGCCAGAAATTCCCCATCAGCCGAGGGCGAGACGAGACAACCGCGCTTTTCCCGCCCCAGCCAAACCTCGCCCATGCCCATCCAGATCGGGATTCGCCCGTGCCAGAGCAGGGTCAGCGCCCCTTGCTCGCTCGCCAGAATGGGACGAACCGCATCCAAGCCCTCATGTTGCCAGCGGGTCGTTCGACGGATCAGTTGGAAATAGGTTCCCAACATCCAGCCCAGAACCGCCTGAACACGGGGGTGCCGCAGGAACGCCTTCAATGGGCCGGCTCCAAATCTTGGCTCTGGGCTAGCCGCGCATAGAGCCCGCCTTGCGCCATCAACGCAGCATGATTGCCGGTTTCGACAATCCGACCCTTATCGATCACCTGGATGATGTCCGCCCCACGCACCGTCGATAATCGGTGGGCGATCAGGATCGTCGTGCGACCGGCCATCAACCGGGCCAAAGCCGCCTGAACCTGAGCCTCACTCTCCGTGTCCAAGGCGCTGGTGGCCTCATCCAACAGCAGGATCGGGGCGTCCTTCAGGAAGGCGCGCGCAATAGCGATCCGCTGACGTTGGCCGCCAGACAACCGGGTGCCCGCTTCACCGACGCCGGTCAGGTAGCCGCTGGGCATGGCCAGAATGAACGCGTGGGCCGCTGCGGCGCTCGCTGCGGCCTCAATCTGGGCTTGGCTGGCACCCGGTCTGGCATAGGCGATATTCGCCGCGATGGTATCGTCGAACAGAAAGGGCTCCTGGGTCACCAGGGCGATTTGATCGCGCAGGGTGGCCAGGGTCACTTGGCGGATATCGACATCGTCCAGGGTCACTCGACCTTGGGTCACGTCATAAAAGCGGGGAATCAGGTTGAGAAGCGTGGTTTTGCCGCCGCCGGACGGGCCGACCAGAGCCACCGTCTGACCGCGCTCAACCCGAAAACTGACTCGCTCAAGAGTGGCCGGACCGTCAGCATACGCAAAGCCTACATCCTCGAAGCCCAGGGTGCCCAGGCTCCGACCGATAGCCTTAGCTCCCGGCGCATCGGCGACCTCGGGCTGCACGTCCAAAGCTGCGAACAGCCTGCGCGCGGCTGTCAGACCTTCAGCAAACACCGTCTGCAAATTGGCCAACTGACGCAAGGATTGCGAGGCTAGACCTAGCCCCCCAATGAACGCCACGAACGCTCCAACGCTCATGCCTCCCGACTGCGAGCGCCACCCAGCATAGGCGATGACCCCGGCGGTGATCAGGGTCATCAGGGTCTCGGTGGCCGGCGCGGCCCGGGCCCTGGCGTTGGCACCCTTGACCAAGAAATCCTGCCGACGCTTGACCACTTGGGCTATCCTGGCCTCTTCGAACGCCTCGCGGTTCTCGATCTTGACCACACGAACTCCGTCCAGGCTTTCCATGATCGCCGTCGAAAGTGCTGAGGTTTCGGCCATAGCTCCCTTGGCCGCGGTGCCGGAACG
>JANLPK010000091.1:0-6256 GCA_031367205.1 Alphaproteobacteria bacterium | reverse complement strand
GCGTCTTGGGGGACGGGTTGTGCCAGGGTGTCCTCCCGACTCAAGCCCGCATAGACGCCGCGAAGGACCCGGCTGGTCACGCCGTGGGTGACGGCAATGATCCGACGTTCTGATTCCGGCGGTAAGCTGTCGAGCCAGGTCTCGCAACGGTGGATCACGTTCTCGAAAGACTCACCGTTTGGGGCAGTGAAATCCCATCCGCTAGGTGCGAATGCAGGCCCAGCTTCAGCTTCGATTTCGGCGCGAAGTCTGCCGTCCCAGTCTCCAACGGTGATCTCGATGAGGCGAGGTTCGGTTTCAATCTGGGAGACTTCAAGTGTGTCGGCCACAATCCGGGCAGTCGCCTGCGCGCGGCCAAGCGGACTGACGATGATCCGCCAATCCACCGTCTTAGGGATCAAAGACGCCAAGAGGCGGCCCATGGCACCGGCTTGACGAATGCCAAGATCGGTCAGGGGTGAGTCCAGATGCCCTTGAAAACGAAGCTCTCGATTGAACTCAGTCTGTCCATGGCGAACGAGGTAGATCATCGCTTCCGGCGCACCACGGGGTGGGAGCTGGATAGGCCGCCGTCGACGACGATGGCTTGGCCGTTGACATAGGAGCTCTCGTCGCTGGCGAGGAACAGAGCCGCATTGGCGATTTCGATGGGGACGCCGCCACGGGCTAGGGGGTTGAGCTGGCCGATCTTGTCTTCATTGCCGCGTGATCTGGCGCCGTCGAAGATCGGCTGGGTCATGCCGGTTTCGATGAGGCCTGGGCAGATGCAATTGACCCGCACGCCGGTGCCGTAGAACTCATTGGCTGCGGTGGTAGCCAAGTTGATGACGCCTGCCTTGGAGGCCGAATAGGGCATGCCGCCCGCACCCGAGCGGATGCCGGCCACTGAAGCCGTGCAGATGATCGAGCCCTTGCCCTTGGGGATCATGATCTTGCTGGCATGCTTGATGGCCAGGAACGGGCCGATCAGATTGACCCGCAGGATCTCGGCCCAGAAGGCGGCGTCTTGTTCTTCAAATGGCGTCCAGCCGCCGGAAATGCCGGCATTGGCCCAGATCACGTCCAGTCCGCCATATTGGGATACCGCCTTGGCGATCAGGCTCTCAACAAAGGCCTCGTCGCCCGCGTCGCCGACCAGGGCTGTGGCTTTGCCGCCCGCATCGGTGACCATCTTGGCGGTCTCGTTCACGGTATCAAACTTGTCGGCGATAACCATATTGGCGCCTTCGCCGGCGAACAGCACCGAGGCTGCGCGGCCGATGCCGGAGCCTGCGCCGGTGATGACGGCGGTCTTACCTGTGAGACGTCCCATGGTGCGTTCCTTCAATGATCTATCAGTTAGCGCGCGCAACGGCGGCGAGAATGGCGTCCTCAAAGATGTCGTAGAGGGCCGGCGGCATATCGTGTCCCATGCCGGGAATAGCTCGGAGTTCTGCGCCGGGTATGGCGGCAGCGGTGGCCTCGCCACCCTTGAGCTGGACCAACGGGTCATCGGTGCCGTGTAGGACGACGGTGGGGACGGTCAGTTTGGAGAGGCGTTCGGAGCGGTCACCGTCGCCACGAATGGCACCCATCTGACGCGCGGCGCCGGTGGGGTTATAGGCGCGACCATGCTCGGCGATCACCCGGGCGCGCAGGGCACCTTCCGGCCAGGGATAACGCGGACTGCCGATGGTCAGCGCATTGGCCAAGCCGTGGGCGAGATAGCCCTCATAGTCTTTGGCAGGATCGGGCGGTAGGGCGGTGAGGGTGGCTCCGGCTTCCGGCTTGGGGTCCATGGTGCCAGGCGCGCCGGTTGCCGACATGATTGATGTCAGCGACAGGGTGCGGGCCGGATGATTAATCGCCACGGCCTGGGAAATCATCCCGCCCATGGAGACGCCGGCGATGTGGGCCTTGGCAACGCCCGCAGCATCCAGCACCGCCATAGCGTCGGCGGCCATGTCGGAGAGGCTGTAGCGGTCGCCATCCTTGAACCAGGTGGAAAGACCGGTGTCCCGGTTGTCAAAGCGGATCGCGCGGTAGCCCTTGGCGGTCAGCCGGGCGCAGAAGGCCTCCGGCCAGCGGGTCATCTGGGAGCCGAGGCCATTGATCAGCAAGATGGTCGGGTGGGCGGGGTCGCCGAAAGTCTCGTAGTTGATTTCGACGGGGCCGTTGGTGGCTTTGGGCATCGGGTGCTCCTTTAGGTCCTCCCCTGTTGGGGGACGTGGATCGGCGCGAAGCGTTGAGACAGAGGGGGTTGAAGTCCGCAAGCTCTGGGCTGCAACCCCCTCAGTCAGCTTCGCTGACAGCTCCCCCGGCGGGGGAGCATTTCAGTTAAGGCACCATCACCACGCGGCCAACAGCGGCGCGGCTTTCGATATAGGCGTGGGCACCGGCGGCGTCGGACAGCGGGACGATTTTGTCGATGACCACTTCCAGCTCGCCTGCAGCCGCGTCGTTGATCAGTTGCTGGATGTTGTCATGCACCCGGTCGGTCATGATCTCGGCACCGAGGAAGACGCCCGAAAGGGTGCGATTTCCGCCCATCATGGAGCCGACATCGACCCGCATGGGTTCGCGCCCAGCGGCACCGACCATGGAGACCCGGCCACGATAGGCCAGGCTGTTGATGGAGCCTTGCAGCGTGGGTCCACCGACGCTGTCAACGATCACATTGGCCCCCTTGTTGTCGGTCAACCGCATGACCTCCTTAGGCACCTCGTGGGTCAGGTAGTTGATGCCGTGGTCCATTCCTAGACGCTTCAGCTTCTCAAGCCGCGCATCGGACGAGGCGGTGGCCAAGATCAGGCCTGCGCCACCGCGCTTGGCCAGTTGAATGGCGGCCACCCCGACGCCGCTGGCCCCGGCCTGAACCAGTACGGTTTCGCCGGGCTTCATGCGACCAAACTCGAACAGGCAGTCATGCGCCGTCCCAAAGGTTACGGGGATCGCGGCGGCCATCTTCATGTCGTATCCGTCCGGCACGGGCCAACAGTTGCGAGCCGGCACAGAGCGCAGGGCCGCATGGCTGCCGAAATTGTTGAGGGTCGCGACACGCTGGCCAACCCGCAGGTGCTCAACCTCTGCACCGACCTCGACGATGGTGCCGGAGGCCTGATAGCCGACAATATGAGGTCGGGTGGCCAGTTGACCCCCGAAACGGCTCAGGGTGTCGCCGCCTTCGATGGCGATCGCCTCGACCTGGATGATCACGCCCTTGGGGTGGAGTTGAGGATCGGGCACGTCTTCGTACTTTAGGACCTCAGGGCCACCGTTCTCATAATAGACTGCGGCTTTCATAGGCATCCTCCCGGAAGTGAACATTTGTTGGATTGACGACTTGTCACGCCGCCGGTTCACGGGCAAGCCCAAGGCAGAGATCGGCGGGCAGGATTGCCCTCGGCCTTTGGTGTGGGGTTTGCAGATTTTGCGGTCCCATGTCGATCGCAGTCCCAGAACGGCCCAGAGCCAAGGATAAGTCCACCCCCATGGATGAGGCCGACATCACCCTCGTGATCGAGGCCATGTACCAGGTCGCCGCTGAACCCGAGCGCTGGGAACAGTTGGTTGAGGTGTTGGGGGATGTTCCGGAGTCTGCCGAGATTCCGGCCGGAGCCGCGCGCGGCCTAGCCCATAGCCAAGAAGTCGCCCGAATGCTGGGTCGCTCGAAGGATGGCCAGGCCGCGCCGGCCACGCCGCCCTCAGCCTTAGGCTGGGTGTTGCTGGGCAAGGGCCGAAAGGTCGTCGCGGCAAACGGACCGGCGCATGCGATGATGTTGAATTCAGGATTGGGCGAATTGCGCACCGATGCGCAAATCGGTTTTCACAACCCCGCCAACGAAGAGGCCCTGATCGGCGCATTGGAGAGTGCAAAGCACAAAGGCAGCAGCCACACGATCCTGAAGTTGGAACGAGACATCGAGACAGGCCCCTGCTTCGGCTACGTCGTCCCGGCGCGGAGCCTGCCGGGTCTGGTCGGACCGGGCATTCCACAGCTGATCTTGGATGATAACAGCTATGCCGTCGTGTTTCCGGCAGAAGATCAGACGGTCAGGTTGTGGTCGTCGTTGCGGGAGAGTTTTGGTCTGACGCCCGCAGAGGTTCGATTGGCATCGCGGTTGCGCGAGGGTCTCACCCTTACGGAAGCTGCCGGCGAAATGGCGCTCAGCATCAATACGGTGCGCAATCAGTTGCGGTCGATCTTTGAGAAGATGGGGTTGAGCCGACAGGGTGACCTGATCCGAGCCTTGGGTGATCTTTCGCAGATGGTCGGTGTGCTGGAGGGGGCTTCGCCAGCGCCAAAGACAATTGAGGAGCCGGCACCCGGGATTAGCACCATCCGCCTTCCCGACGGTCGCCAGCTTGCCTATCGCGACTACGGTTCTCCGACGGGCAAAGTCTTGTTGATGTTCCACGAGGGCTTGGGTTCGAGCCTGTTGCCGCCTGGGGTTCAGACCCTCGCGCGGGGACTAGGGTTAAGGGTCATAAGCGCCGAGCGACCGGGATTTGGACAGTCCGATCCGAGTGACGACTATAGTTTTGATAGTGTTGCCGACGACATGGTCGAGCTGTGCAATCAGCTGAATCTCGACGAGATTCGCATCGTCGCGGTTCTGTCGGGGGGCCCCTCGGCCATTCAAACGGCGATTCGGCTCGGGGATCGGGCCAAAGGGCTATTGCTGTGCTCGGCGCGTCCGCCGCGCGCAACGACCAAGTCGGCCGGCCTCATGACTCAGTTTCGGCAACGTCTGCAAAGCCATCCGTGGGTGATCGAGACCTTTTACGCGGTGCTGCGTCTGCGCATGTCGAACGGCATGACCCCTCGAATGGTTCAAGTCGCCACTTCAGAGTCCCCTGGTGACCGGGCCTTCCTGCTCGGCAACCCCTGGGTCGCTGAGTTTATGTCGACCTATGTGGGAGAAACCTTGGCACGCGGCAGTCGCGGCCCATCAGACGAGATGAAAGCCTTTCACCGGGCCAGCAATTTGACGCCCGCTGACCTCCATTGCCCGCTCATCGTCTGGCATGGGGAATTCGATCACTTCGCGCCCCTATCGGATCTATTGGACTATCTGGGCGACAAGCCACACGAGGTGCAGGTATTTCCCGGCATGGGCCACCTTCTAGCGATCCAACGTTGGGCAGATATCTTGCATCACGTTGCGGCCTGAGATTTGCGGAAAAATAATTCGCTCAAATCCGAAAAAACCGTGCCGCATAGTCCAAATTGATCATGCGCCCCTTCCCCAGTTCAAGCGACACCATGGGTCAAGAGACCTACCCCCAAGGGTCGCCGACCACCTGATCGCCAAAAACGGTTCTCGTAACCCTAGGCTGTTCAGCGCCCCTTGGACCTGACTCAACTGCCGAGGGGGCAACCAGATGACCAAGACCTATATTCCCATTCTCGTGGCCGGTGCATTGATGCTCGGCGCTTGGGGCCCAGCCCAGATCGCCGCGCCGTCGGCATTGACAGCTCCAACTCCCATCGAAGGGTCCGCCGGGCAATACGCCTCGCCCTATACCTCCGACGGCGTGACCGCCGGTTGGGTGACCAAGTCCATGCAGATTAAGGCGGGGGGCCAAGTCGGGACCGTGGCGGGCAACTATCTGGGCCAGAAAGCCGCTGAAAAGATTCCCTTCGTCGGGGGGTTCATGGGCAAGAAGGTCGGCGCGATGGCCGGTCGATCCCTGGCCTTGCAGTCGATCGGCGGCGAGGCGTTCATTCGGTCGTCAACGGACCTGTCGTTCAACTCACTCTCTGACATGGCGGTCTTCATGTACGTTAACTACTCCACCACGCCGGACTATCCCAAGGTGCTGGAGGCGACCTACGCGGTCTATCCCGAGTTCCAGGCGGCCTATGCTTCGGCCCTCCAATCCGCGTCAGTCGGGCACTGAATTTCCAATTGATCTGCGCGTCCGACGCGCCAGAGGGAGCGACCATGCTTGTCAAATCCACCACTCTCGGTCTGATCGCCCTGCTGGGCCTCGGGGCTTCGTCAGCGGCTCAGGCGGGAATGAAGCCTAAGCCGCCGGAGACCGTTTATCGCGACACCGCTTCGCCGGACGGCGTCAAGGGTGTGGGCACTGAGAGCCAGGACATCGTCTCAATGAGTGATGCCATGGTCCGTGATCTGCTGAACCTGCCCGAGCTGATGAACCGGCCCACCGCACCACGGATCATCGTTGACCCGAAATTCTTCCGCAACGAGAGCACCGAGATCATCGACAAGGCGCTGATCACCGACCGCATCCGGGTCAATCTGATCCG
>JANLPK010000083.1:0-44132 GCA_031367205.1 Alphaproteobacteria bacterium | reverse complement strand
TTCAAGGTCGTGAACAAGACTAGATTGAAGGGCGAGTTCAAGCGCCTCTTCAATCCGGCTATCCCGGATCACAGGATAAATGTAAGCGCGCTCCAAAATGGGAATCTGAGCCGTGGCTTTCATGGCTTCTCCCGCCGCGATGGCCGCAGCAACGGCGGCAACGGCGGAAACAAAAAACGAGGCCAGCAGACCGCAAACCTGCCACCACCCAAGATCTATTTGATCCCTTGCCGCAATGACCTGAGCTTCCGCAGCCGCTGCGCTGCGGACTTCGGCGCAGTAGGGATTTTCTATGGGGTCATTGGCTTCCCCGCAGCTCTCGCTGGAGGCTTGGGCCTGTGTCTCGCCTTGCTGGGTCGAGATCTTCGCTGGCGACTTATCGGTCTGGTTCTGAGCCTCTGCGGGTGGACCGTTTACGGTTGGCTTGGGCTCATCGCCATAGGCACTGCTTGAGAATATTGAGAACGCTGCGATCAGTCCTCCAAGCGCAACGCTGAAACGCCCATCGACACTAGACATTGAATCAGAAACGCCCCGGTGAATCCGCCACGGCTGATCTTGTTACGCAAATTGGCCTCTGTCTCGCTGATTCCGAGTGCGGCTAGCTTTTCAACTTCGATGGAAATGGCGTGGCGGGAAGACAACCGCCGTATCAGCAACGGTGAGCAGTTTCTAGCCGCTACAGGCGCGGCGTTGGCGCATCCCGTGAGCCGTCAGTGGAAGGGGTATTGGCAGCGTTGAAATCCTTATCAATCTCCTAACGAATTTCGAATTCACTGCTTTCGCAAATTGCCGTATTGATTCGTACTTAGCAGGAGAACATGTGCGTGATGAGCGACGAAGAACGGAAAAAACTGTTGGCATGCCTCCAAGCGTCGCGCGAAGAAGCAAAGCACATGACCCAAGAAGAGGCCCGAAAGCGCCTTGCAGCCGAAAATCGGCGTGAAAAGCGACAATTCGCCGGAAGTTTTTCAGCGCGGGCCTAAATGCGCCCTCATACGTCATTTGTAATTGGTTTCCACGGTTGTGACCGATCGATGGGGCAGAAGCTGATTTCCGGCGACGAGGCTATGACGGCCAAGGAGCGAGATTACCATTGGCTTGGATCTGGTATCTATTTCTGGGAATACGACCGAGATCGCGCTTTCGAATGGGCGACGGAAAAGGCGAGCCGAAATGAAATAGATGACCCTTTTGTTGTCGGTGCGGTGATCGAGGTGGGGCGATGCCTTGATCTGTCCGTCCGTGAAAATGTTCCTCTCGTTAAGGCGGCGCACGAAAGCCTAGTCGCGCTTTTTGCAAAATCAGGAAGGAAGCTTCCTGAGAATACGACCGCGCCAAAAGACGACAGGAAAAAGGACAAGGTAATGCGCAAGCTCGACTGCGCTGTTCTCAATCACCTTATTATCAGTGATGACAAGGGGTTTGATACCGTGCGCGGCCTTTTTGTCGAAGGCGCTAGGGTCTACGACGGTGCAGAGATTTACGAAAAGACGCATGCCGAAATCGCGGTGAGAAACCCGAAATGCATTCGCGGTCTTTTTCTTCCGCTTGGATTCTAGCGCCGCCGCCATGCGCTTCTGGCGAGTAAAGTCGCTGTTGGTCTTTGGCTTAACCCAACCGCCATCGCTTTGGCTCCCGGTTCTCCCGAACAACCCCACGTCCCTCCAATCTCCCCAGAACCACGTGCAGCGTGCATTCAGCTCGCTGTAAGTTCGGCAGGCTGTGAACCATGCCGCGCTCCGTAAGAAGCCGCCTAGCCACGGCCCTAGCGGACATAGCGACCCCTTCATGCTTCAGGAGGTCCAGAGCGTCCACGGTCCATCGGCCGCGGTCGGCAGGATAGGGCCTGACCGGCTTAATCGCTGTCAGGTCTTCGTCTGGATTGAACATAGCAATGACGGCGATGAGATGCGCCAAATCATCGCCGCAGGCTTCACCCGCCCGGATCAGGCCAAGTGTCTTGCCGTATTGGCGCTTGAGGGCCGACAGAACGTGGGTCTCCGCCATTGTCACTGAATCCGATGTTTAGGACATCGTATCCGAAGGCGTTCGTTGCGTTCTAGGTGTGTTTGCTACATAATGCCGGTAATTCTTGAGGTTTAGCAGCGTGGGATGCGCAAGCCGGGCGGCAGGCGTGTGGTGTTGTCACCGCAGGCGCGGTTGAGCTGAGCTTGGGTCAGACCCTTGGCGCGGTCGAGTTCCGCGCCTGAGAAATTGGTGCCGTCCAGGCGTGCGCCGCTGAGATTGGCACCCTCCAGATAGGTTCCAACGAAGCTGGCATGGGTTAGATCCGCGCCCGAGAAATTCGACGACGAGAAGACGCCGCCATAGGCATTGACGTCGCGCAGGTCGGTCTTGGCAAAGCTAGTCCGGTTGATCACCGAAAGGCTCAGGTCGGACTGACGAAGTCTTGCGCCCGCAAAGTTGCGACCAGCCATCTCTAAGCCCGAGAAATCGGCTTGAAACAGATTGCAGCCAGGGCAACTGGCGCCGCGCCGCGCGCTGGCGATTTGGCCGGCATTCTGGGCCAACGCCGACATCGGCGCGCTCAAAGCGGCGATCAAGCCAAGGATGATTATCGGTCTCATAGGTCGAAGGCCTTTCCCAAGGATGGGTAAGCATAATCGGGTAAGCTTAAGGTCCGGTGACCATGGCGCAGAGCGGAAATGATGCTAGATTCTGGCCATGTCGTTTCGGTTGCCGCAGAATCTCATTGGATCCAGCGCCCTGCTCGGAGCCGTCGATGGCGGGTTGGGAGCCGAGATTGCCTCAGAA
Source organism: Alphaproteobacteria bacterium (assembly GCA_031367205.1). GTDB lineage: Bacteria > Pseudomonadota > Alphaproteobacteria > Caulobacterales > Caulobacteraceae > Phenylobacterium. Next base: position 41,354 of record JANLPK010000083.1, on the reverse strand, counting down.
AAAGCCGCGTCCCTGGGGCGCGCCGGGGCCGCCGTCGAGCGGGCTCTGGCCCGGATAAGTGATCCCGGAGCCCTGGCCGAGCAGGGGCGTGAGGCGCTCCTGAAGGCAGCCGCTCATCAGGTCTGGATGTTCTTCGTGCAAAGAGAGGCTTGCGGTCTGCGCGATCAGGCCCAGGTTGTTCGAGACCTCAATATCCCACGCGCCGTGATCGTGCGGATTGGTGTGCGCTAAAGCATATTGCGATAGCCGGTTCCGCCCAAAGGAAAGGGTCCAAAGCCGCACCCTTCCCTCTAAGGGGGGGGCGTCTTACCCCGTCAGGTCCTCACCGACCGGCAGGGCTCGCATCCCGCAGGTTTCGCAGATCAAGCTGGCCCCTTTGCGGACCACGGCCACATCGCCGCAGGCAGCGCAGACATCGGCCTCGACGCGCCCTAGTCCTGGCCCCCGGTTGGGGTTCACCGGCAGAAACAACAGGTTGTCCGGTGCCGATCCCCGGGAAAAGCCCCGTGAAATGAACTTCGAGGCCAATTGTGGCTCTTCAGACCCATCGGTCTGAGCCTTGCCGCCGCCGAGGCCGTCAGCATTCAGCTCGCCGTCCGCATTGGCCAGTTCATCGCGACCGAGATACGAAATCCCCAGTTCACGGAAGATGTAGTCTAGGATCGAGGTAGCCGACTTGACTGAGTCGTTGCCCGTTACCGGTCCGGCGGGTTCAAAGCGCGTGAAGACGAAGGCGTCAACGAACTCCTCAAGCGGCACGCCATGTTGCAAGCCGATGGAAATACCGATGGCGAAATTGTTCATCAGAGAGCGAAACGCCGCGCCCTCCTTGTGCATGTCGATGAAGATCTCACCGAGCTCACCGTCATCATACTCGCCGGTGTGGATATAGACCTTGTGCCCCCCCACTGCGGCTTTTTGTATATAGCCCTTGCGGCGATCCGGCAGCTTACGACGGGAAGGTTCGCGCTCAATTTCGCGCTCAATAATGCGCTCGACGACTCGCTCAGCAGCTACCGGGGCGGGCTCCGGCGCGCGGCGCACCGCGGGATCTGGGATCCTCGGTAGCTCGAGTGCCAGATCTGCCGGCGGGTCCATCCGGCGCAAATGGATGGCGCTGAGTTGAGCCTGCGCAGCTGAGATCAGAAAATCATGAGCATCTTTGGGCGTGGTATCCCATTCCAATTCGATCTGCGCGGTTGCAGGTCGATCCAAGATTGGCGCGAGAGCCGCCAGCATGGCGAAGTAAGGCGTTGGCCCCATCTCATCGGCAGTGAGGAACACCGAGGCTTGGGCTGGAGTCAGGAAGTGCGGAACGCCGTGACCGCCACCCAGAATGTTGGCTTGTGCGACGTCGATTTCTTCCTCTGAGAACCCGAGTCGCGTGAGGAGATCCAGATCAGGATCGGCAAGTTCCGCCTCGTCCAACCCCAGCACGTCAGTCAGAAAACCAGGGTCAATGACCCTAGCATTCATGGCGTCTTGCAGGCGATCTGCGAAGGGCAGGGCAGCCTCGATCGCGGCAATCTCATGCTCGGTGAAGCCCTTGGCGACCAAGAGGTTGGTATTGATCCCGGGGGCATCGGTAAAACTGCGGGACCCCAACCAGTGTGCGCGCGCCTCGACAGAACTGACGTTAAGGGTTGCTAACCCCTCTAGGGCCGAAGCGGACAATACCCTGACGAGGAAGCCGTCATCGGTTTCAGCAACGGCCACCGGACCCGCGCTTGGCGCTGCCCCAGCACTCTCAAGCCTAAGACTGATGTCCGGATCATCGAATATGGCTAGGCCACCGCTAAGCTTAGGCAGATGACCCAGCACCGCTCGGGTCCGCAGATAAAGCGTTCGGGCCGCCCGGTGTCCCTCTGGGCTGTCATAGGCGAGACCTTGGGCCATCAGCCAATCGGCCAAGCCGCCTAACCCTAAGGCCACCGCTCCGTCCTGGGATGCCAGTGCGGCTGCAGCTAGCCGAACGGTCGCATCGAACGCCTCGCCATTAAACCTGTCTCCGGTCCCGAAGGCACCCAGGGAAATGACCGCCTTATGAGGATGGGGACCGGAAAGCCCTGCTCCGGCGGCATCCGAGAAGGCGATGACGATTTGGCCCGTGTCCCAGGCGCTGGTGGCTAGGAATGGGGAGAGGGTGTCACCGGCAGCAACAATGACGGCCAGCGATTCGGGTTCGGAGCGCTCGGGAAGTTCGACCTCCCATACGCGTTCCCCCGCCCCAGCCAGGGCGATGGCGTCAAGGATCATTGCGTCGGTAGCCCCGGCATTTCGGGCCGACTCAGCGGCACGCGCCAGGCTGATATTGGACTGAGGATCGGCGCAGGCCCGAGGGTCGCCTTCACATCGGTCGATGGCGTCCATCACCCCTTGAAGGCGGCGGGCCAACTCCGAAGCCGCAGCGTGCGCGACCCGTTGGCCCCGGCTCTTGCCGCGGAGGCGCCTGAGGGCCTCCAAATCGTCCACGGCGAGGGCCTGCAAACCTGCTCCGGCGACAGGGTCACTTAGTGCGATTTGTCCGGACATGAGCGCCGCACCCAGATCGCGCCGGAAGGCCGAGCGAGTTGCCGGGTCAGCGAACAAGCCTTTGGCATCCCCGGCTGCGGCAATCACGTCTGCGCGCGCGAAGATTGATGCGGGAAGATCAGGTCCGTCACCGGCCCAGTCTAGCCAAGCCTCAACTTGAGCGTCGGTCCAGGCCTCTGGAGCCAAAACGTCCAAGAGGCCGGAGGCCCGCTCCAAGAGTCTGCGCTCATTCCTGCCGGGTTCAGTTCGCACGTGCTGTTCTCCTGCAGGGGCAGGTTAGGCATCCATTTCAGTCGGATCAATAGATGTTGCGGTCTGACGACCTCATATCCCCAACATCTTGCGTTTTGCTGACCGCTGGACGCTTGGCGGTGGCGGACCTATAGTCCGCGCGCTTCCCAGACGCTTCGGAAAGACAAACGTGTTCAGAGCAATCTTCACTTGGTGGAACGGCGCAACGATTGGTGCCGGGTTTCATATCAACCGCCGTGGCAAATATGTGGGCCAAGATGATCTGGGCAATCGGTATTTCGAGGCCAAGGACACCAAGGATTCCTATGACGGCCGCAAGCGCCGTTGGGTGATTTATAAGGGCTATGCGGAGGCCTCAAAGGTCCCGGCGGAATGGCATGGTTGGCTGCACCATACCTTTGACGACCATCCCGGAAATTCACCGCTGAAGCGGCAGGCCTGGGAAAAGGATCACCAGCCAAATCTCACCGGAACCGTGCACGCTTGGCGACCGCAAGGCTCGATTTCGCACGGCGGCGACCGGCAAAAGGCGACTGGGGACTACGAGGCTTGGCGACCGGAATAGGCTGGGTCATGGCGCGTGCAGTTTCCATTGGTTTGATCGCATTTCTGACGGTCTTGGTCGGATCCGACGCGGTGTGGGCCCAACCAGAATCCAGCCCGACGGAGCTATCGTTACCTGCGACCGAGGAGGCCCCGCCTGAGGTGGTGATCGCGCCTCCACCGATGGCCGCGCCGCCCGTGAAACCCTCCGACGTTAAACCTGCTACGCCCCCAAAAGATCAAGTGGCGCTGCGGCCCGATGACAGCACAAAGCGGCGAACCCGTCAGGATATCGCGATCTTACAGGCGCTGGACAAAGTCACGGCGGAAACGGTTCGCTTCGAGGCTCGGGTCGGCCAACCGGTCCGCTACAAGACTCTGGTGATCACAGTCAGGGCCTGTGAGCAGTCGGCCGATGATGAACCGCAGAGTGACTCCATGGTCTATTTGAATGTGGAGTCGCAGCCGCGCGCTGCCCCCGGAAAGCCGACGCCGGCCCCTCGCGAAGTGTTCCGGGGGTGGATGTACGCCTCATCGCCGAGCCTCAGCGCGCTCGAGCACCCCGTCTATGACGCGTGGCTTATCACCTGTAGGGCCTCGCGCCCTGAGAGCGTTGTGGCGCGCTGAAATTCGCCGCGATGGCTCAAAGCTAGAGCAAGTCGTCGATGATAGTCTGAGCGTGGAATTTCGTCGGTGCCGAATTTTGCCAGATGTTCGGTGATGAACTGGGTGTCTAACAGCACAAACCCGCCGACTATCAACCGCGCTACCAAATGCACCAAGGCGACCTTCGACGCGTCCGTGACCCGCGAAAACATGCTCTCCCCGAAGAACGCGGCGCCCAGAGACACACCGTAGAGACCACCGACCAATGCCCCATCATGCCAGCACTCCAGGCTATGGGCATGGCCGATGGCATGAAGCCGGCCGTAAATCTGCTCAATCGGCCTGTTGATCCAGGTTTCGGGTCGATCGGGCCTAGTCTCCGCGCAGGCGGCGACCACTTGGGCAAATGCGGTATTGATGCGAACTTCAAAAGGATCGCTGCGCACGGTGCGAGCCAAGCGGCGTGGGATGTGAAAGTCCGCGAACGCCAGTACGCCGCGAAACTCCGGGTCGATCAGGAAGACCTTGTCGTCGTCCCGGCCATCCGCCATCGGAAACACGCCGCGCGCGTAGCAGTCCAGCAGGTCGTCAGCCTCAAAGGTTTCCATGCGGCTCAATCACGCCCCGATGGATTGGTCCTTCATCCACCGTTCCAGCCAGTGGATGTCGTAGGTCCCCGACAAGAAGTCAGGTTGCAGCAACAACTCCTGGAACAGCGGCACGGTGGTCTCCACCCCGCCCACCACGATTTCACCTAAGCAGCGGCTAAGACGGGCAATGCACTCTTCGCGATCGCGACCATGGACAATCAGCTTGCCGATTAGGCTGTCATAATAGGGCGGGATCGAATAGCCGGCATAGATAGCGCTATCGAGCCGCACGCCCAGACCGCCCGGCGCATGGAAGTCGGTGACCAGACCCGGCGACGGCACGAAGGTCTTGGGGTTCTCCGCATTGATCCGGCACTCAATGGCGTGACCCTCGAAGGTGATGTCTTGTTGGCGGAATGACAGCGGCAGACCTGCGGCGATGCGGATCTGTTCGCGGACCAGGTCGATGCCGGTAATGGCCTCGGTGACCGGGTGCTCCACCTGCAGGCGGGTGTTCATCTCGATGAAGAAGAACTCGCCGTTCTCGTAGAGGAACTCGATCGTGCCGACGCCGAGATAGCCGATGGCCTTGATGGCATCGACCACGACCATGCCGATCTTGGCGCGCGTGGCCGCGTCGATGATCGGGGAGGGGGCCTCCTCCAGCACCTTCTGGTGCCGTCGCTGCAGGGAACAATCCCGCTCACCCAAGTGACAAACATTGCCGAAGCTGTCGGCGATCACCTGAAGTTCGATGTGGCGCGGGGTCTGGAGATATCGCTCCATATAGACCGCGTCGTCGCCAAACGCGGCTCGCGCTTCTGCCCGTGCGGTCGATACGGCTTCGTACAGATCATCCTGCGTCTGGGCGACCTTCATGCCGCGTCCTCCGCCGCCGGCTGCAGCCTTGATCAAGACCGGAAAGCCAATCGCGGCCGCGGCTTCGAAGGCCTCTTCCTCGGTGGTGACCGCGCCGTCAGAACCCGGAACAACGGGAATGCCTGCCGCTTTCACGGCTTGCTTGGCGGTGATCTTGTCGCCCATCATGGTGATGTGCTCAGGCCTCGGACCGATGAAGGTGTAGCCGTGGGCGTTGACGATCTCTGCGAACCGGGCGTTCTCCGACAAGAAGCCGTAGCCCGGATGGATGGCATTGGCGCCGGTGATCTCGGCAGCCGAGATGATCGCGGGGATATTCAGATAGGACTTTGCTGCCGCTGCTGGGCCGATGCAGACGCTCTCGTCGGCCAGCCGCACCCACATGGCACCCGCGTCAGCCTCGGAGTGGACGGCCACGGTGGCAATGCCCATTTCCTTACAGGCCCGGTGAATACGCAGGGCGATTTCGCCGCGATTGGCGATGAGGATCTTGTCGAACATGATCCTACTCGATGACGACGAGAGGCTCGCCGAACTCCACCGGCTGGCCGTCTGCGACCAAAATCTCGAGCACCACGCCGGCCTTCGTGGCTGGGATCGGGTTCATGGTCTTCATGGCCTCGACGATCATCAGGGTCTGGCCGACCGTGACGGTATCGCCGATCTTGATGAAGGGCGGTTGATCGGGCTGGGCCTGCAGATAGATGGTGCCGACCATCGGCGACTTGATGGCCTCACCTCGGCTGGCTGGGGCCGGGACGGCGGCAGGGGCATCCGCGCTCACCGCAGCAACCGGCGCGGCCGCAACGGTCAGCGGTGCCGGCGCATAGTGCATTGCTCCACTGGTCAGGGTCTTGGCGACTCTGATCTTCAGGCCGCTATGCTCGATCTCGATCTCCGACAGCCCGGTCTCGGTCAGGATGTCGGCCAGTTTGCGAACCAGGCGCGCGTCGAACGGGTCGGCGGGGGCCTTAGGACTGCTTGCCATGAAATAGAATTCCTACTGCTTGGGCGAGGCGGAAAGGTCCGCTGCCGCCTCGATGGCGAGTTCATAGCTCTTGGCACCGAAACCTGACACGAGGCCGGTCGCCGCCAGAGACACATAGGTGTGATGACGAAACGCTTCTCGCGCTGCGGGATTGGAGAGGTGGCACTCAACCACCGGAACATCGAGCGTCTTGAGGGCGTCGAGCAGCGCCACGGACGTATGACCAAACCCGGCGGGATTGATCACCACGGCACTGGCGGCGGTCCGCGCCTCCTGGATCCAGTCGATCAACTGGCCCTCATGATTGGACTGGCGGAACACAATACTTCTCCCCAGGGATTTGGCGCGACGCTCACACAGCGTCTGCACGTCTTCCAGGGTGGCGCGTCCGTAGATGTCCGGCTCCCGGACCCCCAGGAGATTAAGATTGGGTCCGTTCAACACATAGATAGGTTTCGACATTCGGCCCCGCCGTCGATTCCGCCGACTTGTAACGGGGCGCGAGCAAGGTCACAAGCATTGGCGCAAAATGCCGCTATTCGAGGCCTCGATGAACCTAGAGCTCAATGGAGAGGACCGCGCGTTTTCTGGCGTCTCCAACCTTGCGCAGTTGGTGGCAGAGCTTGGCCTTGACCCCCGTAAAGTCGCCATAGAGCTAAACCTGGAGATCGTGCCACGTTCGGCCTATCAGATGACGGCGGTCGCCGACGGGGACCGCATCGAGATCGTTCACTTCATCGGAGGCGGCTGACATGGACGGCGCACTAACCAGCCCTGACACTTGGTCGGTGGCCGGCCGCACCTTCACCTCGCGGCTGATCATCGGCACCGGCAAATATGCCGACTATGCGCAGAACGCTGCTGCTGCTGAGGCGTCGGGCTGTGAAATCGTCACCGTGGCGATCCGTCGGGTGAACCTTTCTGACCCCAGCCAACCCATGCTGGTCGACTATGTGAAACCCGACCGCTTTACCTTTCTGCCCAACACGGCAGGCTGTTTCACCGGCGAGGAGGCCGTGCGGACCCTGCGCCTGGCCCGCGAGGCCGGCGGCTGGGACCTGGTGAAGCTGGAAGTGCTCTCCAACACCAAGCACTTGTTGCCGGATATGGAAGAGACCCTGCGCGCCCTCAAACTCCTGATCTCCGAGGGGTTCAAGGTTATGGTCTATTGCACCGATGATCCGGTCTATGCCCAAAAGCTGGAAGATGCCGGTGCCGCCGCCATCATGCCGGCCGCCGCACCCATCGGCTCGGGCCGCGGTATCCAGAATTTCCTCAATCTTGGCCTGATCATTGAGCAGTCTAAGGTGCCGGTCTTGGTCGATGCAGGCGTCGGCGCCGCGTCAGATGCCGTGCTGGCCATGGAAATCGGCTGCGACGCTGTATTGATGAATACGGCGATTGCCCAGGCCAAGGACCCGATCCGGATGGCCGGGGCCATGAAGCATGCAGTCATCGCGGGTCGAGAGTCATTCCTCGCCGGGCGGATGCCCAAACGCATGTACGCCGAAGCCTCGTCGCCATTGTCGGGGCTGATTTGAGCGAGTTAGGGTGCCCCGATGCCAAGCTATTTGGGAAGCTGCCACTGCGGAAAGGTGCGGTTCAAGGTCGAGGCTGAGATTGATCATGTTCGCGTCTGTGATTGTTCGTCTGCAGCCGGCGCGGCGCTCTAATCCACCGGGTCGAGGAGAATGCGCTCGAGCTGCTATCACCCTGGGAGGATCTGGCGACCTACAAGTTCAATACCCTTCAGGCGACCGACTATTTCTGCAAAGAGTGCGGGATACTGCCCTTTCGCCGACCGCGCACGGCGCTGAACATCTGGGGCATCAATGTGCGTTGCTTGGAAGGTGTCGATCTCGACGCCCTCCCTATCGAGCGTGTGTTTGGCAGCCGGCTGTCGTGACGGGCTAGAGGTCTCTGGCCTTCCGTTGCGCCAACCCGCCAGGATTGAACCAACACCCTTCCGCTTATTCCCGCGAATGCGGAAACTCAGGCTTTTTCTGTTGAGCGGGACATTTCGATAAAACACCTGGGTTTCCGCATTCGCGCGGATGCACGGGGAAAGAGGAACACCCATGACGACCGCCAACGGACGCAAGTCCATCTTCATCACCGGTGCCGCTTCCGGCATGGGCCGGGAAACTGCGCGGCTGTTCCACGCCAAGGGTTGGTTCGTCGGGGGCTATGACGTCAATGGGGATGGCCTTGCGGCGCTACGCGATGAACTGGGTGCTGAGAACTGCGTGGTTCGCACCCTGGATGTCACCGATCGCCTAGATTACCGCGCAGCGCTGGCCGAATTCGGCACCGTCACCGGCGGCAAGATGGACATCCTCTACAATAATGCCGGGATTGGACGGGGCGGGCCTTTTGCCGACATGGCCTTTGAGGACGTGATGGCCGTGGTCCAGGTCAATTTTGTCGGCGTGTTGATCGGCATCCATGAGGGCGTGGGCTTGCTGAAAGCCACGGCTAACTCCATGTGTTTCACCACGTCCTCGTCATCGGCGACCTACGGCATGCCCGGCATTGCGGTCTATTCCGCCACCAAGCATGCGGTGAAGGGCCTCACAGAGGCCCTAGCGGTGGAGTTCAAGGCTTACGGGGTGCGTGTGGCTGACGTTTTGCCAGGCCTGATCGACACACCGATCCTGCCGCCGGGTGCCGTGGAGAACGCACCGAAGGACGGCATGTTCCGGGCCATCCCGCCCGCCGATGTGGCCGCCGTGGTCTGGGAGGCCTATCACTCCGACAAGCTGCACTGGTATGTGCCGCCCGAGCTGTTCGAACTGGACAAGGCTGCAACACTGACGCCTGAATTGGTACGCGAACAGATGGCGGCCAATTCGCTGTTTGGCGGCGTTAAGCCGGAATAGCTTCCGCAGCCAATCGCTCGATATCTGCCTGGGGTGACAATCCCAGCGCCAACATCATCGGCGCGCGATCAGGACCGGCCTTGGGCGGGTAAGCCTCAGCATTGCGCGCCTTACCCCGCGCCCAATATCTCATAATCTTGGCCATATTCGTGGGCCGCTTTAGCCAGTCCGACGGATGCTCCAGCATGTGGAATCCGCGCATGGCAGCACGCATCAAGTCGGGGTCTGAGCGTATGGCCACCCCGACGGCATCCTCCATGAAGCTCTTGACGGCGCGGCTGCGCAATCCGGGACGGTAACTCGGGGTCAGGGCCTGTCGCGCACGCCGGATCGCTGCCCGGTCTTGATCCAACATTGAGTCGTAGAATGGCTTGAGGTCCCGGTTTACCGCTGCGTCAAAAGCCAGCAACCGTGCCGCCGGATCAGGGCTGGACCGCAAAGCATCGCGTAGCAGATAGGCCTCGACCGCGGCAAACGAGCATCCGCGTCCATAGAGTGGATTGGTCCGCACCAAACTGTCACCAAGTGCAAAGAAACCCAGGACCGACGGCTGGCCATCCTTCACCAAACTGCGCCACCGGCTGTGTAGATCGCCCATGCCAAACACCTTGCTGACGCCGTCAGAGCGCTCGAGATCGACCCACGGTACCAGTCCTGGGAGCTGCCGGCAGATGTCATCGAAAATCTTGGGATCGACGATGGCCTGGCGCATCTCCATCTCGATCTCGGGCACGCACATAGTGATCGAGAAACAGCCGTTATCCCCGGGAAATACGCCGAATTTCAGGAACCCCAGGTCGCCGGTTGCCGCGATTTTGCCGCGCGGCGGCTCTTCCATGCCGACCTTAAGGCGGTAGTGGCGGGTGAAATAGAGGATGCCAGCGGTTTCCGAGGCTTCGGATATCGGGGCACCCATCGCGACGAGCTGCTCGGTTGCACCAGAGGTTCGACCGGCGGCATCTACCACCACATCGGCACCAAGGGTCTCGCCGGACTGGAGTTTCACACCGGTCACTTGAACCGGAGCGCCTGGGGCCGTCAGCAATTCGGTGACAAAGGCCTCAGACCTGATGGTGACGCCTGGCAAATGCTCCACATAGCGCCGCATAACCAGCTCCAGGGTCGTGCGGCGACTGGTCAGGATCACGAAATCCGCGTCGTCCGGCTCGGGTCTGTAGGTCTTTTTGTGCAAGTCGGTCAGCATGTTCTCAAAGGTCAGTTCGCGACACCCCGACTGCACCAAATCGGTCAACAGACCAGGATGTTCGCCCTTCACAACCGAGCGCAGCCGCGCCAAGAACGCATGGCTGTGGCGCAGGTGCCCGACGCCGCGCCGGTTCCAATCGACAAAAGCTTCATCAGGATCCCCGGATGGCGGGGGCGGGTCGCGCTCTAACAGCGTGACGGTACGTCCAGTCGGAGCCAGGGCTAGGGCTGTGCAGAGCCCGGCAATCCCGGCTCCAATGACCAATATCTGCTCGCCCATTGACCGCTCCAAGCTACCGCAATTGGGTATGTTAGCCGCTACGGGTGGTCATGAGGAAGCCGGACCCAAGGGAAGGCAGGTTGATTTAACTTGGTCGCTTGGTCTTATCGCTACCGATTCCGGCCACGGCGGCCTTGAGGCCGTCCATGTCGGCACCGGGAATCAGTTGGTCCCCAATGATAAAGGCCGGCGTGCCTTCAATCCCCAGGCTGGCCGCCAGCGCATGGGTATCGCTGATCTGCTTTTGGATAGCAGGGGTGTCGGACAGGGCCTTTGCCCCGGCAGGATCGATGTCCAAAGACTTCAGGTGACTGGCAATGCTCTCCTCATCCAGGGCCTTGTCGCTCATAAAGGCTTGGTAGAGTTCCAGCCCCTTGGCCTTACCGGCCGGCGTTAGCGCAACACCTGCAGCGAGATTGGACGGACCCCCAAAGATCGGCAATTCCTTGAACACAAACCGCACGTGCGGATTGTTCTTGATCAGGTCGAGCATGATCGGAGCCGATGATTTGCAATAGCCGCAGCGATAGTCGAAAAACTCCACCACCGTGAAGGTGCCGTTCGGATTGGCGACGAAATCACGGCTGTCGGCTTCCAGGGCTTGGCGATGCGTCTTCAGCGAGGCTTTGGAGAGGTCGTGCTGCGCGAGCCGCTTGTTTTCCGCCAGCTTTTGCATGGCCTCATCCAAGACCTCCGGATGAGCCAGCAGATATTCGCGAACATGCTTGCCGAACGCGACGTCATTGGATTGCTGGCAACCCGCCGCCGACACGGCAGCAAACAGCGTCAATACAAGCGGAAGCGTCTTGAACATCGTGTATTTCCTATGGGGGTCCCTGATAGCCCGAAATCAGTTGATGGACCCTTTCGGCCCACCGCCATCGTGCCCGATATCCTTGATCAAGTCGCGGTCGGGGTTGGAGGCCAGGACAATGTCGGTAGCGCGCCGCCATTCCGGGGTGCCCTTCTTCAGCAAGTCCCGGGCCCGCATTCCAAAGATCAAGGCCTGGCGTTTGTCACCTTCCTGGAAATTGTATTCGGCGGTCGCATAGCGGGCCAAACCGTCTAGGCCGCGACGGTCATAAGCCTCGGCCAATATCCGCCAAGCTGCAGAGTTTTCGTCATCCTGCACCAAGGATTTCTTCAGCTCAGCAATGCCCTCATCGACCTTGGCATCAGAATTCAGGGCGACGAGGGTCTGGCCCAAATTTACCCGCAACAGAGGGGCGTCCGGCTTAAGGGCCACGGATTTGCGTTGCGCAGGCTCTGCCTCGGCGGCGCGTCCAAACTCGAACAGCACCTGCCCCTTGAGCTCCCAGAGATAGGGATTTTCGGGTTGTTCGATCAGCAAGGCATCTATCAGTTTCAGAGCCTTATCAGGCTCTTTTAACTGATATTGGGCGATCGCGCAGGCATAGCGCGTAGGGTAATTCTGGTCCTTGTCACTGCACTTCACCACGGCAATGGTGGGGTTGATGAACCCCTGCAGTTTGGCTTTCATGATCTCGTGCAATGCGACTTTGTCAGCGCTGTCGGTCGCGCCGTAGTGGCCTTGTTTATTGACCCGATTGCGCAGAGCTTCGATCCGGTCGGAGGACAGTGGGTGACTGCGAAAATACGGATAGCGTCGGGCTTCCTGAAAGACTTCCTGATAGCGGAAATTGTCGAAAAACTCGACCAGCCCCTGGCCTGACAGGCCCGCGCCATCCAGATAGGTCGCGCCCGCCTGGTCGGCTCGGCTTTCTTGTTCGCGGCTATAACCCAATTGACCCAGTTGGCTGAAGAAGCTGGCATTGCCGGCCAAAACCACCCCGGCTTCGGTGTTGCCTGACAGGGCCGCCAACACCCCCAGGCCCATGGTCAGAAGGAACGGCTTCAAGCCCGCCCGGCTCATTTCCCCTGATCGCGCGGAGTGTCCGCCGGCTAAGTGACCGATTTCGTGGGCCATGACGCCCTGCAATTGGTTCGGGTTCTTGGACTCCAAGATTAGTCCGGTAAACACCGCCATGGTGCCTGGACCGGCAAAGGCGTTCAGATCCTTCGAACCGATCAGCAGAATATGGATCGATTTCGCGTCCAACCCGGCGGACTCATAGAGCGGCGCGGCATCATCATGCAGAATGGCTTCGATCTCGGTATCCCGGATCAGGGATAGACCCTCGCCGCCCTGGGCCAGGGCCGGGGCAGGGGGACCCAGCAGCCCCAATGCCACGGAGAAAACCAGGGCCGCGCGGGCTTTCGAACGGATCGAGGAGGCCATAGTCTTACTCCAAAGCTGCTCCCCAGCCCGTTCGAATACCTATCGCGTCAGCCGCGACGCCACCAGCCCTTACGCGGGGCCTCCGGCGGGGCGGAGATTTCGGCGGGATCGGGTTCGCGCACCTTCGCAGGTTCCGGCACGGGTTCTGGCGCAGGTTCGGCTTCCACAACCGCGACCACAGCCTCCACGACAACTTCCGGCTCAGCCTTGGCCGCCTTCGCGCGCCGAGCGCGGGGAGTCTTAGCCGCTGGCGCCTCGGCCTCGATGATCGGCGGCGTATCAATCACGGCCTCCGGCTCGGCCACCTCTAAGACGACATCTTCTGACGCGCCGACGACGGGTTCACTGGTGACGTCGGCACCACGCCCACGTCCCCGACGGACACGTCCGCGCTTGGGCTTGTCCTCGATGGCCGGCAGCTCCACCCAGATGTCCTGGGCCTCACCTGACGACTTCGATGCGGCCTCGGCTCTGGGTTCTGCGGCCTGGGCGACTGGGCGCTCACGCTCAGGAGCAGCTTGTCGAATGTCTTCCGCTGGATCGTGCCAGACAAACGGGTCCTCGCCGTAGGGTACCCAGGGGCGGGTCCATGAGAACATGTCGCCGGGACGCGTCTCTTCACGCATCCGCCGACCGCCGCGCCGGCCGCGCCGACGCCGTCGGCCGGCTGGGCTGTCATCATCGTCCTCCGGGCGAGGTTCGCGCGCCACAGCGGCCTCAGCCGGAGCGGCTTCAGAACGAGGCTCATCGCGCCGCCCGCGCCGACGCCGGCGTCGGCCTCGATTGCGTTCCCCGCCTTCCGAATCGTCGTCGTGATCATTTGTGGGCTCGTGAACACGCGCTTCGGCTGCGTCGTCGTCAGAAGCTTCGCGGTCGATGGCTTCCTCGTCTTCGTCTTCCTCGTCATCATCTACGGCGGAATCGTCGAAATCATCGTCGACGGGGACATAGGCTTCCAAGGCTTGGCGATGGACGACAGCGTGTTCGGGACGTTGTTCGCTCGAGGTGCGTTCGATTTCATGCTCTGCGTGGGCAACACCATCATCGATGACCACGGTGACAAATAGACCCAGGGCCTCGTGGATTCGCGCCAAGTGACTGCGTTTCTCATTGAGGATGTAGAGGCCGACCGCCGTCGGCACCTTCAAGACGGCTTCGCCGCCGCCCTTTAGGGCCTCAATCTCTACAGACCTTAGCGCCGACAGCGAACTCGATTCCACCGAACGCACACGCCCGGTTCCGGCGCAGTGTTCGCAGACGTGGGTAGTGCCTTCTAGCACGCCCGAGCGGCGGCGCTGTCGGCTTATCTCCATCAAACCGAAGCTCGAGATACGGCCCATCTGGATGCGGGCCCGATCATCCTTCAACGAGTCTTTGAGTTTCTTTTCGACGGCACGGTTGTTCTTGGCTTCATCCATATCGATGAAGTCGATCACCACTAGGCCGGCTAGGTCGCGCAGGCGCAACTGACGTGCGGCCTCCTCGGCAGCTTCCATATTGGTTTTCAGAGCCGTGGCTTCGACATTTCGTTCACGGGTTGCGCGACCGGAGTTGACGTCAACTGCTACCAAGGCCTCGGTCTGGTTGATCACCAGATAGCCACCCGAACGCAGGGGCACGGTGGGCGAATAGATTTGCGACAGGTGGTCCTCAACCCGGTGTCTCACGAAGAGAGGGGTCGGCTCGCGGTAGGCCTGAACCTTCTTGGCTTGCGACGGCATCAGCATACGCATGAAGTCGCGGGCTTCTCTGAACCCGACCTCGCCTTCGACCCAGACCTCGTCGATGTCTTTATCATAGAGGTCACGGATGGTGCGCTTCACGAGATCCTCTTCCTCATAGATCAGAGAAGGTGCCACCGAGTGCAGGGTTTTGTCGCGAATGTTTTCCCAAAGGCGCAGCAGATATTCGTAGTCGCGTTTGATTTCAGCCTTCGTGCGCTTGGCGCCCGCTGTGCGAACGATCAGGCCCATACCGTCGGGCACATCCAGGCTCTGAACCACACCTTTCAGGCGCTTGCGGTCCGTAACAGTGGTGATCTTGCGGCTTATACCGCCCCCTCTTGCCGTGTTGGGCATGAGCACACCGTAACGACCGGCCAGCGACAGATAGGTGGTAAGCGCCGCGCCCTTATTGCCGCGCTCCTCCTTGACCACCTGGATCAGCATGATCTGGCGGCGGCGGATCACCTCTTGGATCTTGTAGCGACGCATTAGGCGACGACGCCGACGTGCGACCTCTTCGTCCATGACGTCATCGTCTTCGCCGTCGCCGGCATTGTCATCGTCGTCGTCATCCTCAGAGGATGGCGCGCGAGCCTTGGGCTCGTGGTGATGATCGTCTTCTTCCTCGGCCTCTTCACGCATCAGCGCTTCGCGGTCGGCCACCGGGATTTGATAATAGTCGGGGTGGATTTCGTTGAAGGCGAGGAACCCGTGGCGATTGCCGCCGTACTCGATGAAGGCCGCCTGCAGTGACGGCTCAACGCGCGTCACCTTGGCGAGATAGATGTTTCCTCTGAGTTGCTTGCGGTTCTGGCTTTCGAAATCAAATTCTTCAATTCGACTTCCGTCGATCACCACCACACGCGTCTCTTCGGCGTGTGCGGCGTCGATAAGCATCTTCTTTGTCATTACGCGAATCTCCATGGCGCGCCGCGAGATCTAAGCTCGAGCGCCGCCGGGTTGTCAGGAGGGCGCGCACGCGACCGCCGGTCGCGCCATGCCCTAACAGGGCAGGGACGCGGGCGGAGGAAGGCCAGATAGAGGCGTGAGCGGCGCTGCCCATAGTTATTTCCCAGGCGCGCCTCAACATAAGGCGCGTATCGGATCGTACGTCGTGGCCGAGGATTCGGTCAGAGCCGACGCGGGCTCTTTGTGCGGACAACGCCTTGGACAAGCCAGGAACGGTCCAGCACCATGCACTTTGCATCAGCACGTCTGAAAAAGAAAGCCGCAGCGTGGGTTGGGTCACTTAACAATTTGTCTACCCGCTGCCGGTGTATAGTGCCCACTGATGGGTCAATCCCACCGGCGTCGTGGATTTGCGTAGTGTTCCAACTGAACAAGCCAAGGTCGAAATTGCTGCCGGGCCTCCTGCTTGGCCTGGCCGCATGGGTCTCTCTGGACGCCGGCGTGGCGCATGCCGCCTCGGGTGTTCTCAATGTTCGCTTGGGCGGAGACCGCTCTGAAACTCGCATCGTTATGGATTTGGGACGCGCTGTCAGCGGCAAGGTCGCCGACGACGCGCAGGGCGATCGCACCCTTAGCATTCAACTGGCAGGTCTGCGGATCGACGAGGACATGGGCGGAGTCGGGCTTGGCTTGGTCAAGAGCTGGAGCGTTAGTCCCACGGCCACCGGCTCGCGCCTCAATATTGAAACGACAACTGGAGCCACCATCAAGCGCCGGTTCCTATTGCCGCCCGCCGACGGAGTCGGAAACTACCGATATGTCATTGATATTATTAAGAATAGCCCATCCCTGACATCCGCTGAAAGCACCGTCAAACCCGCCTCAGCCATATTGACGTCGATGCCTCAACCCGGCCTCAAACCCCTGTCCTTTCGCAAGATCATCGTCATCGATGCCGGCCACGGTGGCCGCGATCCGGGGGCCAAAGGCGATCGTCGGGTCGAGAAAGACATTACCCTGGCCTCAGCCCTGGCTCTCAAGGCACGGCTGGAACGTAGCGGACGCTATCAAGTCGTCTTGACCCGTAGTTCAGATGTTTATGTGCCTTTAGACAGTCGCGTCCAGATCGCACGTCGGGCTGATGCCGACCTCTTCATATCTCTTCATGCCGACTCCGGCCCTGACTCGGGCACGCGCGGCGCGAGCGTCTATACCCTGGCCGACCATGCATCGGCACGCTCTGCCAAGCTGATCACTAAAGACGATTGGTTTATGAAAGCCAACTTTCAAGGCGACAGGGGCGTCTCGGGCATTCTCTATGACTTAACCCAACGTGCGACCAAGAATCGCTCAGCGAGCTTCGCAGAGATGCTCTTGGATAGAGTTTCGACTCAGCAGGTCCTCGTGCGGCGCAGTCACCGCGAAGCAGGCCTAGCGGTCTTGCTGGCCCCAGATGTTCCGGCTGTTCTGCTGGAAATGGGATTCATCACCAATCGCCAGGATGAGGCAACCCTTGGGGAAAGTTCCGGCCGAGTTCGCTTGATGGGCGCTGTAGCTGACACTATTGACGCCTACTTCGCGCGCGAGCTGCGCTTCGCCTCACGCTGACAGCACAATCCGACTTTCCCTTTTCCGTGACGCGCACTAGACCGGTCTCCGGCGGAAGCTAGGTGCCGGCGGAGGTTTGTCAGTCTTGAACCCCCCTGAGAGATGGGTTGCTATCGCCAGCGTGACGGTGCTGAGCCTAATTGCGGCTGCGGGTTTCGCAATCGCGATTTATACCGCTTGGCTGTTCCACGACATGCCCGACGCCGGGGATCTGGTGGACTATCGTCCACCAACAGCCACGCGCGCCTACGCTTGGGATGGCACCCTGATTGGCGAGTTCAGCCGCGAGCGGCGGATATTCGTTCCTTATGACAATATTCAGCCGAGACTGGCTCAGGCATTTCTGGCCGCTGAGGATCATGGCTTCTTTCAGCACGGCGGTGTCGATGTCGCCGGCCTAACCCGGGCTATGATCAAGAATTTGGTAAATGCCGCTCGCGGCAAGCGGCTAGAGGGTGGCTCAACAATTACCCAGCAGGTGGCGAAGAACGTCTTATTGACCAACGACGCCACGATGGGGCGAAAGCTCAAGGAGGCCATTCTTGCCAGGCGCCTGGAAAAGACTCTGAATAAACAACAGATTCTGGAACTCTATCTCAACGAGATATGGCTGGGTTACAGGTCCTACGGGGTTGGGGCAGCGGCCTATAACTATTTTGGCAAGTCGATCTCTGATCTCAGTTTGGCGGAATGCGCCTATCTGGCCGCCCTGCCCAAGGGACCAGACAATTACCATCCCATCCGCCGGAAGGCGCAAGCCATGGCGCGGCGGAATTGGGTCTTGGATCAGATGGCGGACCTTGGATGGGTGACCAAGGCTGAGGCGGAGTTGGCCAAACGCGAAGATCTGAAGGTTCAGGCCGCACCTAGTCGCGCGAAGTACCGCGACGCAGACTTTTTTGTGGAGGAGGTTCGTCGCCAGGGATTGGTGCAGCTGGGGCCTAGGCTTAATGAAGGCGGCTACTATATTCGCACCACACTGGATCCAAAGATGCAGACGGCGGCCAGGGTGGCTTTGATGCATGGCCTGGAGCTTTATGACCACCGGCATGGATGGCGCGGGCCGTTCGCGCGCGTGACACTGGCACCGGGTTGGGAAGCCATTGCGAAGAAAGTGTCACCGCCTGCTGAACGCCGCGATTGGCGTGCGGCGGTGGTGACCGACGCAGCCGACGGTGTGATTCACGTGAAGTTGGCGGCCGATGGCAAGAGCGGAGCGTTGGTTTCTGAGGATGTATCCTGGGCTAGGGCAGGCAAGGGGCTAAAGCCAGGAGACCTGATTTTTGTCGAACCGGCGAAGGCTGGCGGATATCGCCTGCGCCAAATTCCCGCAGTGAACGGCGCTCTGGTCGCTATCGAGCCCGGCTCGGGACGCGTCTTGGCTATGGTGGGGGGCTATTCCTTCTCGGTCTCAAGTTTCAATCGCTCCACCCAGGCGATGCGTCAGCCTGGTTCTTCATTCAAACCTATCGTCTATGCCGCAGCTCTGGAGAACGGATATACCCCGGCCAGTGTGGTGATGGACTCGGCGATCACCTTGCAGGGGCGTGATGGCATCGACTGGACCCCGGAAAACTACAACAAGAAATATTATGGAGCTCTGCAACTTCGAAAGGGGCTGGAGCTTTCACGAAATGCGATGACCGTCCGCCTTGCCCAGGGTGTCGGCATGCGCAAGGTCAGTGATCTTGCCGGCCGTCTGGGGGTGGTCAAGAATATGCGGCCTGAACTTGCGATGGCGCTGGGCGCGGGGGAGACAACACCCTTCCGACTTACAGCGGCCTATGCCAGTTTTGTAAACGGTGGGCGAAAAATTGAACCACACCTCATCGAAATTGTGCAGGACGGCCAGGGCAGGACGATCTTGCGCGCTGATAAGAGAACCTGTGATCACTGCGCTGCCGGATTCAATGGTGATGAGAGCCCTAGGGTCGCCCCGGCTGGAGATCAGGTGATGGACCCGATAACGGCCTATCAGATCACTTCGATGCTGCAGGGGGTTGTGCAGCGGGGCACGGCGACCGCAGTTTCGGTCCTGGGTCGGCCCGTCGGGGGAAAGACGGGCACCACAAACAACTACAGATCTGCATGGTTTGTCGGGTTCACGCCTCAGATGGTAGCGGGTGTTTTCGTCGGGTTTGACGACAACCGCAGTCTTGGTGAGGGTGAGACAGGGACCATGGCGGCAGTCCCAATATTCACAGAATTCATGCAAACCGCGACAGAAGGGCAGCCGAAGACGGACTTCAAAGCACCTCGAAACGCGAAATTCGCCATGATCCGGGGCATTCGAGAAGCATTCAGGCCTGGAACAGAGCCCAAGACTGCGGAGATTCCAAGCACCACAATTCCCAAGGGACCTATTCCCTACGTAGTCATGTCAACGCCTGGTGCAACCCCGCCACCGCCGCCGCCTCAACCAGTGCCGAAGAAGCAGGATGACATGAACGGATTGTATTAGGCTTCGCATCGGGCTAATCCCGCGCCTCCAATTCTGTCCGGAGTTATCCCATGAGAGCGGATGTCGAGGCCTCGAAGGCTGACATCGAGCAGTCGATAGAACTGCTCAGGAGGCGTCTTTGACTGGGAACCCTCACTCAGAAAACTCCACGAGCTCGACGCGAGGGTCGAGGATCCCACCCTCTGGGATGATCCGACGGCAGCTCAAGCGTTAAGTCGCGAACGCTCGAAGTTGGCAGCGAGCGTTGAGGCAGTTCGGGGGCTTGAGCGCGACCTCGTGGACGCCGTCGGCTACGCGGAAATGGCCGATGAGGAAGACGATGAGACGAGCCTGGATGAAGCTCGACTACAACTCAAGAGCTTGAGGGATCGTGCCGCTCGGGCGGAGCTGGAAGCTCTGCTGTCTGGTGAGGCCGACGGCAACGACGCATTTGTCGAAATCAATTCTGGCGCAGGGGGCACTGAGTCCTGTGACTGGGCAGGGATGTTGCTGCGGATGTACACCCGATGGGCGCAGCAACATGGGATGGTTGTTGAGTTTCTGGAAGAGACCGGCGGCGAACAAGTGGGAATCAAGTCGGTGACCTTGCAGATCAAGGGGCCGAACGCTTACGGTTGGCTGAAAACAGAGGCGGGGGTGCACCGGCTGGTTCGCATCTCGCCCTTTGACGCGGCGGCCAAGCGCCATACGAGTTTTGCTTCGGTTTGGGTGTATCCCGTTGTGGACGACACCATCGTCATCGACATCAACCCTTCAGATGTCCGCACCGACACCTATCGCGCCTCGGGGTCAGGGGGGCAGCATATCAATAAGACCGACAGCGCCGTGCGACTGAGCCACCTGCCTACTGGGGTCGCGGTGGCGTGTCAGGCGGGCAGATCGCAGCACCAGAACCGCGAAGAAGCCTGGAAGATGCTGCGAGCTCGACTCTACGAGTTGGAACTTCAGCGGCGAGAGGCCGCAGCCCAGGCGATGGAAGACCAGAAGACCGATATCGGTTGGGGCCACCAGATCCGCAGCTATGTCTTGCAACCCTACCAGATGGTCAAAGACCTCAGGACCGACGTGGAGACCTCAGATACTCAGGGCGTGCTGGATGGCGATCTGGATGCCTTTATGGGGGCGAGCTTAGCGCAACGTGTGGGGGTGACCCGGGACGCCTAGGCGCTTTTCATTTCCGGCGAGACGTTCGGCGCAATTGAAGAAGCGGTGTTCTGCACCACCGGTCTCTGAAACTTGAGACTCCGGCCTTGGAAAAAGGCGCCGGCTTCCATGGCCAGTTGCTCATGCGTGATATCGCCATCAACATAGCCGGTGCCGTAGAGGCGCACCTGTTTGGCGGTCACAGTGCCGATGATGCGTCCGCGGATTTCTACGGTGTCGGCTTGGATCGAACCCTCGACGTGACCGGTTTCGCCCACAGTAACCTTGCTCACGTGAACGTCACCACGGACGACGCCGTCAATCTGAACCTCGCCATCGCCGCTGAGGTTACCCTCGATGGTCAAGTTTTCTGACAACAATGAGGCTGGTCGCACTTTGGGCTTAGCGGTCGGCTCTGAGCTGCTTGGCAAGGTCGCCAATTCTGCTTTGCCTGTTTGGACGACGACGTTCTTAGCCGACTTGCTGAACATATTCCCCAGCCTTCAAAAAGCGATCCGGATTCTGGGCACGCCCGTTTACCCAGACCTCGTAGTGCAGGTGAGGGCCGGTGGATCGTCCGGTTGATCCCAGCGCACCTATCCTCTGGCCGACGGCGACACGTTGACCCACGGATACCCCAATCCCCGAAAGGTGAGCGAAACGGGTCTTGAAGCCATTCCCATGGTCGATTTCGATAGTATTGCCATAGCCGGAACGCACCCCGGTGAATGACACGACTCCCGGCGCGGTGGAATAAATTGGTGAGCCGAGTCCGCCGGTAAAATCGAGACCGGAGTGAAACGCGGGGTGTCGGGTAAACGGATCGAAGCGAACACCAAAGCCACTCGACCGGGCATCTTGGGTTGTCGGACGCGACAAGGGCAAGGAGGCCGCGGCGTCGGTCAGAGCGTCAGCCTCGGAGAGGTTCGTCGCCGCATGCTGGATTCGCGTCGCGAAACTTTCATCCACGTCCAGCACCGCAGCCAGTGCGCGCGGGTCTTTGGCCTCGATGAGTGGTCCGCCCAGGTTGCCCGTCTTGGGCAAGAAGGTCGAAGGTGTAAGTCCCGCAAGTCGGAACGCTAAACGCAGTCGGTCAGCTCGCCCCTTGGCGAAATTGTCGGCGGCGTCGATCAACCGCTCTTGACCTGCACGCACGAGTTCGATGCGCCGCAACGGCGCGATCTTCCCGGAGGTATTGGATGTCAGCTCAATGACGGGTCTTAGGGCATCAACCATACCCGGTTCAGCCTTGGCGCTGGTCAGAAGCATTGCCAATGCAGCATGCCGCTTCTCAACACTCTCGGCTAAGCCATCGATAGAACCACTTGTGGCGCTAAGTTGAGCAACAGCGCTATTGAGGCGGGCTTCTCTGTCGGCCACCCAGCGCTCAGACTTGGCTTGCATCCGTGCAAGTTGGCGGTCAGAGGCCGACTGCATGGTGGCATTGACCACCATGGCGGCGGTGCTGGCACCCATCCACAGTGCGCATATCGCCACTACCACCGCAGCGGACAACTGTCTCCCGGGCGTCAAAACGAAGGCGTGCATCGCACCGCCGGAGCGCACGTAGATATGGCGCTCGGGGAATAGAGACTTGAGGGTGCGGCTCAAGCGCGCGATGCGTGTCATACTTACCGTACCGTCTGCGAAACGTCAGAAGCGGGCGTTATGAGACGATAAACATCTATCGCGCAAGGCAATCCTGCCGCGCGGCGCACAAATTGGGCAGGATGATTAGAACCTGAGAATCATTAACGAGTTCAAAATAGCTCCACCAGAGCGAAGTTGAAGTCGCTTGCCCGCTTGTGGCGTTCTTGGGTCAGCGCGACAATTCTACAACAGCTTTGCCGCAGCCAGCACCTCAGCGGCATGGCCGGAAACCCTGACCTTACGCCAGACACTTGCGACCTTTCCGGACCCATCGATCAGGAAGGTTGACCGATCTATGCCCATATATTGGCGACCGTACATGCTCTTCTCAATCCAAGAGCCGTAGGCCGCGATCACCGTGCCTTCGGGATCTGACCCAAGGGGTAGCTTCAGGTCATACTTTGCGGTGAACTTGGCGTGGGTCTTCACGCTGTCCTTGGAGACCCCAACCACCGTGACGCTGGCCTTGGCGAATTCGGTGGCGAGGGCGGAGAACTCTTGAGCCTCCTTGGTGCAACCGGTGGTGTCGTCCTTGGGGTAGAAATAGAGCACCAGAGGCTTACCCGCGAAGTCGGCGAACTTGATCGGGCCATCGGGGCCGGCCAGTTCGAAGTCTGGGGCGATCGCGCCGGGTTCGATGTTTGACACAGGTGGCTTCCTTCCTAGGCGGGGCGAACGAGAACGATTTTCTTCTTGCCTGCGGCCAGCTTAATCACGCCGTCGATCAGATCTGCTGAGGTCAGGGTTCGATTGCCGTCGGGTTCAGCCTTGTCATTGACCCGCAGGCCGCCGCCTTGAGCCAGGCGACGCGCCTCGCCTCG
The DNA here is from genome assembly GCA_031367205.1 of Alphaproteobacteria bacterium. GTDB lineage: Bacteria > Pseudomonadota > Alphaproteobacteria > Caulobacterales > Caulobacteraceae > Phenylobacterium. The sequence goes on along the minus strand of JANLPK010000083.1, from coordinate 18,023 downwards.
GGAGGCCGCCAGACCCGCATCGGTCGCCAAGGTCGCCAGGATGATCCCGGCATCTAGATCGGCCTGGGTCACCTCATGGGTGGGCATGTCGGCGGAGACGCTGCCCACCTCGAAGGCCAAGCGCGCGGCCTCGGCAGCAGACTGTGCGGCCTGGGCACCGTGCAGCATCATGGTGGCTTCGTTGGCCAACACTTTCTTGGCCTCATTGATGTCGGCGCCCACCATGGCTTCGTATCGGGCGATATCCTCGAGGGGCAGGTCTGTGAACAGCTTCATGAACCGTCCGACATCTGCGTCCTCGGTGTTGCGCCAAAACTGCCAATAGTCGTAGGGGCTGCGCATATCGGCATTGAGCCAAACGGCCCCACCCACGGTCTTGCCCATCTTCTGGCCCGATGCCGTGGCGAGCAGGGGAGTGGTTAGGCCAAAGGCCGGCTTCTGATCGACGCGGCGGATCAGTTCCACGCCGTTGACGATATTGCCCCACTGATCGGAGCCGCCCATCTGCAGCAAGCATCCAAACCGACGCTCCAGCTCTAGAAAGTCGACCGACTGCATCAGCATGTAGTTGAACTCGAGGAAGGTCATCGGCTGCTCGCGGTCGAGGCGTGCCTTGACGCTGTCAAAGGCCAGCATCCGATTGATGGTGAAATGGACCCCGTAGTCGCGCAGGAACTGGACGTAGCCGAACTTCGACAGCCAATCATCATTGTCGACCATGACGGCGTCGGTGGGGCCAGAGCCGAAGGTCAGGAATCGCTCGAAGGTGCCGCGTATCGTGGCGATGTTGGCCTGGATCTGGTCATGGGTCAGCAGGGGGCGTTGACCGTCCTTGTCAGTGGGATCACCGACCTTAGTGGTGCCGCCGCCCATCACCACGATGGGCTTGTGACCGGCGTTTTGCAGACGGCGAAGCATCATGATCTGAATGAGATGGCCCACATGCAGGCTTGAGGCCGTCGCATCGAAACCGATGTAAGCCGTAACGACACCCCTCGACGCTGCCAAGTCCAGCTCCACGGGGTGGGTGATCTGATGGATGTAGCCTCGCGCCTGCATGGTGCGCAGGAATTCAGACTTAAAGGTTTGGTCGGCAGACATGGGATGAGACTCAGACAGTGACGCGCTGGGCTCTAGCACGCGTTCAGAGGTGATTTCGAGGGTCATAAGTTGGGGCTCCGGGTTGGCTTGGGGCCGGAACCGTTGTTTCCAGTGAGGAAGAGGGACACCGACCGGGTTAGGGTGGCGCAAGCGATCATCCGCGCCTGTCTAGGACAGGCGGTAATAGGGGCCGGTGATGGGCGCGCGGTTGATCATGGGTCTAGCTAGCGGCCTGGACCCATGGCAGTCAAGGTTGATGCGTTGCAGTTTGGAATTCCATCCCGATACGCCGTGCCAAGCGGTGACAGCCATTGAGGTCGAAGTTTCACGCCCGGGGGAAGGCCAGTTGGTTTTGGAATATCGGGTAATCGGCGAGATCGAGGCCTTGAAGGTGCCGACGCTGGGTCCACCGGAACGCACCAACGAACTCTGGAGACACACCTGCTTTGAGATCTTTGTCCGCGAGGGGGAGCGTGCAGCTTATGGCGAGTTCAACTTTTCGCCATCGACGCGCTGGGCGGCCTACGGTTTTACGGGCACGCGGACTGGCATGACGGACATCGCGATGTCAGGACCGGGCATCGCTTCCAGCGTTGAGCACGGCGTTTTCACCCTACACGCCTCAATAGAGGGTTCATTTTGCGGACCTTTGCGACTGGCCATCTCGGCGGTGATTGAAGACAAGGACGGCGCAGTCTCATATTGGGCACTGACCCATCCCGCGTCGCGCCCCGACTTCCACCATCCGGCGGGCTTTGTTCTTGACCTTCCAGCGCCTGAGCGAACATGAAAACTGGACTTGATCGACTGCTTTCTGAGCCCGAGCTGCGCACGTCGCTGAAGGGGAAACGTGTGGCCCTGGTGGCGCATCCAGCCTCGGTGACGCAGGACCTGACGCACGGCCTCGATGCGCTATCGGCTTGCGATGACCTGAACATCACCGCCGCCTTCGGTCCTCAGCACGGCATGCGCGGCGACAAGCAGGACAATATGGTGGAGTCGCCTGACTTCAATGATCCGGTCCATGGCATCGCCGTGTTCAGCCTCTATGGCCAGGTGCGACGCCCTACGGGGCAGATGATGAGCACCTTTGATGTGGTCCTGGTCGACCTGCAGGACCTGGGTTGCCGCATCTACACCTTCGTGACGACCCTGCTCTATATGCTGGAGGCCGCCGCCAAGGAGGGCAAGGAGGTGTGGGTGCTGGACCGGCCAAACCCGGCTGGGCGTCCGGTCGAGGGGCTGACTCTGTTGCCGGGTTGGGAAAGTTTCGTTGGCGCCGGGCCGATGCCCATGCGTCACGGCCTGACGCTCGGCGAATTGGGCCATTGGTTCATCAAGACCTATGATCTGAAGGTCGCCTACCGGGTGATCGAGATGCAGGGCTGGGAGCCTGAGGCGGGTCCGGGCTTTGGCTGGCCGTTAGGCGAGCGCAGCTGGGTCAATCCCAGTCCTAACGCAGCGAACCTTTCGATGGCCCGGGCCTATGCGGGCACGGTGATGCTGGAAGGCACGACACTGTCGGAGGGCAGGGGGACCACGCGACCGCTGGAGATGTTCGGTGCGCCGGACATCGATGCGCGGGGGGTAATCAATGAGATGAGAGCCTTCGCGCCGCAGTGGCTTCAAGGTTGCAAGCTGAGAGACTGCTGGTTCGAGCCGACCTTCCACAAGCATGTGGGCAAGCTCTGCCACGGTGTTCAGATCCATACCGACGACGATAGCTACGACCACGGTGCCTTCAAACCTTGGCGCATTCAGGCCCTGGCGTTCAAGGCGATCCGCAGGCTTTATCCCGATTATCCGATGTGGCGGGACTTTCCGTATGAGTATGAGCTAGGCAAGCTGGCCATCGACGTGATCAACGGTGGGCCGGGACTGCGCGAGTGGGTCGATGACGCGCGCGCGACGGCAAATGATCTAGATGCCCTGACGATGCTTGATGAAGCCGCCTGGCTGGAAAGTCGTTTGGGGCACCTACTCTACTGAGCTCTTCGCAGGTTAGAATGCGTTTTCTAATCTTTGCGACTAAACCCCCGCCATCGCGCTTCCCCGCGCTTGACAGACATGACGGAGGCCCCTGTGGCTCAATCAAAAAAGACCAAGATCGCTAAGCTCGACACCAAGAAAGTCCTGGACGGCGATATCGCACGCAAAATCTGGCTGGCTGGCGTTGGGGCCTATGGCCGCGCGTATGACAATGCCCAAGACGCTGCCGAAAAACTTGCTGCCGGTGCCAACCAGACTTTCGACGAACTGGTTGCCAAGGGCGAGGAGCTTGAGGACGTCGTGCGCAAGAGCATCTCCAACGCTCCTGTCGGCAAAAAGATCGCGACCTTGGTCAGCGATATCAGCAAGAAGTCTAAGGACGCGACGGGAGATCGCCGTGCCGCTCTGGATGCCCGCATCGACGGCGTGAAAAAGTCGCTGGGCGAAACCTTTGCACCTTTCAACCTGACCCATCTGGGCCAGACCCTGGAAGCCTTGAGCCAGCAGGTCGAAGCTCTGACTGCCGAAGTGGCCGACCTCAAGGGCGAGAAGTCCAAGAAGGCGGCGAAAGGCGATCAGGCCGCGTAACCCGCCGCAAACCCCGCAACTGGGGTCATAATCTGGGCTGCCGCGCGGGCAATGCGTTCGCGTGGCGGCTCATCTTGGAACACCAAGGATAGCGCGTGGCAATGAAATGCTACGCCGGTGGCAATCTGACCGGCTAGGCCGTCCAGTGTCTCTGAGGTTGCGTTGATCAAGCCGGTTTGCGAGAGCGCCATTAGCATTGCCAATACCGACTTCCGGATCGCTACCAGTACGCGGCGCGCATGGTGGGCTAGCTCGTCGTGTCCCTCCGCCAACGCGATTTCTCGCCAAAAGAACCGTGCGTCCCAGGTTTCCTCCACCAGGATGTGAATATGGGTCCAGAGGCTTTCGAGTGACGGCGTTGATGCGGCATCGGTCAAAGCTTGGGTAACCAGATCGATCTCCTCACGATGCCGGGCCATGAGGTGAACTAGGATTTCAGGTTTACCCCTGAAGTGATAATAGAGATGTCCAGCGCTGATCCCCATGGTCGAGGCGATATCCAGGGCAGATTGGCTGCCCACACCCTCGGTGTTGAACAACTCAAGCGCGGCATCCAGAATTCTATCGCGGGTCTTCATATGTTCGTTGTCCCGATTGACAGTCGCCGCTTCGCCCCCACCATAGGTCGCAACGGCTTAGCGAGGCGACAACGACCTTAAGCGTTGGGGAGCATATCATGACGAAATCCGGAATTAAGCTTGAAGGTGGCGGTGCGACGGAGAACACGGTCGGCCTTAACCCCATGGTCGGTATTGCGCGCGAGGATCTGTTGGGTGCCGTAGCGGTAATGCTGCGCGAGACTGCTGGTCGGCCGGCAAAAACCCTGAAGCACCTCAAGGCCTTCGGGGATGAGGTCGGCAATATCCTGACTCAGAAATCCGAGCTCGCGCCATCGCCCAAAGACAAGCGTTTTCTCGACCCGGCCTGGAGCAAGAACCCAATCTACAAGGGTGCGATGCAGTACTATTTGGCCGCCCAAAAGGGGATGGCCAACTGGATCGCCGATGTTGAGTTGGACGACATGGAGCGCGCCCGCGCGACTTTCGTCACCCAGATGATCATGGATTCAGTGGCGCCGACCAACAGCCTGATCGGCAATCCCTCGGCTCTAAAGAAGGCGTTTGAGACGGGCGGCGTCTCGCTGATCCGGGGCCTAAAGAATGCCTATGAGGACATGACCAAGAATGACGGTATCGTCAGTCAGGTCGATAAGCGCCCCTTCAAAGTCGGTGAGAACCTGGCCACCAGTGCCGGGGATGTCGTCTACCGCACCGAGATTATGGAGTTGATACATTACGCACCCACCACCGAGCAGGTTCATACGATTCCACTGTTGATCATCCCGCCGCAAATCAACAAGGCCTATGTCAATGATCTCTCTCCGGAGAAGAGCATTGTCAGATTCCTGCTGGCGTCGGGCTTCCAGGTGTTCATGGTCAGCTGGCGTAACCCGAGCAAGGAACACGCAGACTGGGGTCTAGCAAACTATGTCGATGCCCTGATCGAGGCGACCGACGTGGTCACCAAGATCACCAAGTCACCCAAGATCGGGGTGTCTGGGGCCTGCTCAGGGGGAATCACCACGGCAACTCTATTGTCAAAACTGGCCGCACGGGGAGATGAGCGCATCGCGTCAGTCTCGCTGATGGTCTGTGTGCTTGACCCTGACATGGGCGATAGCGAGGCCGGTGCCATGATGTCCGCCCATGGCATCGAAATGGCACGCCAACGTTCCGCTAAGAAGGGCATTCTCGAAGGTAGCGCATTGTCGCGCACCTTTGCTTGGTTGCGGCCAAATGATTTGGTCTGGAACTATGTGATCAACAATTATTTGCACGGCGAAGACCCTGCGCCGTTCGATATTTTGTTCTGGAACAATGATGCCACCAACCTGACGGCGACACTTCATTCTGACTATCTGCGAGTCTATGAGACCCAACCGTTCCGCAATCACGGGCAGGTCGAGGTGGCCGGTCACTTGGTGGATATCAGCAAAGTCACCAATGACGTATTCGTGGTCGCCGGGGTCACAGACCACATCACGCCTTGGAAGGCAGGCTATCGCCTGACGCAGTTGATCGGCTCGCCAAATGTGGACTTCGTGCTGTCGCAATCGGGGCATATCCAGGCCCTGCTGAACCCGCCGGGCAATCCGAAGTCGAAATACTTTCACTCAAAGACCCGGCCACCCGCAGACATCGACGCATGGCTGAACGGCGCGGCAGAGGAACATGCCGGTTCCTGGTGGCCGTTCTGGGCCGAGTGGTTGGCCGCTCGCTCTGGTGATCTGAAAGCAGCACCTAAGTCTACTGGAACAAAATCATTTCCATCGCTGGGCTCCGCGCCCGGATCCTATGTCTTTGACGACCTCTGAGAGTTTGCCAGTGCCCAAATCCACCTCCGATCCCTTGTTCCAAATCCTGAAGGCAGGCGGCCGCGAGCTGCGTGTGGCGGTCTGGCGCGGAAGAAAAAAAGGTTCGGAAACGCCAAAACGGCCCGTGCTGTTCTTCAACGGCATTGGGGCCAACATCGAGCTCATGGCACCTTTGGCCGATTGGCTGTCGGACCGCGATTTGATCACCTTCGATATGCCTGGGATTGGGGGTTCACCTAAGCCCGTGATGCCCTACCGCCCTTGGTCGATGGCCTGGACCGCCACCCAAATCCTTGACCAGCTTGGCTATGGTCAGGTTGACGTAATGGGCGTGTCATGGGGCGGCGGTTTGGCCCAGCAATTTGCTCTACAATTTCCCAAACGCACCGGTCACCTTGTGCTGTGCGCGACGACGGCAGGGATGATTATGGTGCCTGGCGACATCAAGGTGTTGTCCAAGATGGCCGACCCCAAGCGTTATATCGATCCGGAATTCATGCGTAAGAATTTCGAGGCGCTGTATGGCGGAGAGGCTGTCGGATCGGATGGCCACATCGGACGGATCGTCCCGCCGACCCGCACCGGCTACCTCTACCAGTTGGGTGCAATGATCGGTTGGACAAGCGCACCCTTGTTACCACTCTTGAAGGCTCCGACTCTGATCATGATGGGCGATGACGACCGGATCGTGCCCCTAGTAAACGGTAAGTTGCTTGCTGGATTGATCCCCAATGCGACACTGGAGATTATTCCAGGCGGCGGGCATTTATTCTTGGTTTCCCGCGCTTCCGAGGTCTTGCCCAGGATCGTGTCGTTCCTGGATGGAACCGCTGAGGTTACTCGCCGCAAGGCTGCTTGAACCCAGGGTCTACTTCGTCAGAGTCACCAATTTGACCTTCCGGCCCGGCTTCAGGATCGCGCCCGGTTCAAGACCGTTGATCATCTGGAAGTATTCGAGCCGATTGGCATCAAGGGCCATGCGCGCTGATAAGGACGCGACGGTGTCACCCCCCCGAACGGCAACCACCTCGATGCGTTTGGCACGCAGCGCGGCGACCTCGTTGACGCTGAGATTGTGGAACGAACCGAATAGCGGATCAAACGCGCTCATTCCGCTGCTGGGGGCTTGCACCAGAAACTGCGCGACAGCGTCAGCTCCAGTCACATAGGCCACGACCGCGATTGCGATATCGCCGTTTGGTGTGCGGGCCATTGCGGGCAAAACCACGGCGTCAAGGCCGTTGATCCTGGTCAACTGCGCCGGACTGATCAGGATCGGAGTCTGGCCTGCAGCCTGGCGCATTAAGGCGACGGCATAGTCTTCCAGTCGTGCGCCACCGAGTCGACCGATTGTAAACACCGCCCGACCCCCGCTTGCCGATGCAATGCTAACAGCGTTTGCACCGTTGGTTACCGAATAGCCTTCGGGTGCCTCGAATCCAATTCCCAGACCTGGGTGGGCGAACTTTCGCCCGTTGACGAATCCCTGGGCCGGGTCGTCGCCATAGGTCATGCCGCTGATCGAGGTTAGGTATGCGTCCGGTCGACCCAAGGTCGGCATTTGCGCCAGACTCGGAGTTGCCGCGATTTGCACCGTTCGGGTGATTCGGTCGGTCGTGAGGGGATGGGTTCGCAGCCAACCGGGTGGTGATTGACCAGATCCCCCGCGCAGCTGGGCAGTCAGTTGATCCTCGCGCTGGAGGGCTTTGAGAGTCTCCGTTAGACCAAGTGAAGAATAGCCGGCCTTAGGCAGGTATTGGACACCGAGGGAGTCGGCCTCAAATTCTTGGTTCCGAGAGTAGCTGAGAACGTTCAACTGGCCGGCTTGCGCAGCAATCTGGGCTACTTGTTGGGACTTGGTGGCAGCCCCTAGGGCAAGGGCCCCCAATGAGGTGAGCAGAGTCCGCTGTTGGCGTTTGCCTGCATGGTTGGCATTCACGTGGCCGATTTCGTGGCCAAGGGTGCCCGCCAGCTCAGCTTCGCTGTTCAAAATCGCGAGGATACCTCTGGTGATGTAGACATGGCAACCAGGGGGCGAGGTGAAAGCATTGACGACCTGACTATTGAGAACGTGGAAAGCACATTGGCCGGACCGTCCGGCAGCAGTGGCCACACGTTCGCCCACCGACGTCACATATGCCGCCACTGGACCGTCATACAGCCCGCCCTGCGCCTCGATGGCCGCGACATGTTCCTTAGGCAAGGTTGAGGCCGCGGATTGAGCCGCCGCCATGTGCGGGGCCGTGATAACAACGATAGTCCATAGACTGGCGGCCAAGGCTGCGTTGCGCTTAATCATCGTAACTTAACTCTGCGACTGTGAACCCTGAAACGGCCCAGGGTCAGATTGGCTCCGCAGCGATGCGCTTGTCCAGATAGTCCCCTACATTACGCTCCACATCCGGCAGGTTCTCGCCCCAAAAGTGGGTCGCACCCTCGATAACCGTGTGGTCGATGATGATGCCCTTTTGGGTCCGAAGCTTGGAGACGACGCGTTCGACCTCAACCGGAGGCACCACAGTGTCGGCCCCGCCATGCAGGATTAGGCCGGAAGCCGGGCAGGGGGCTAGAAAGCTGAAGTCGTACATATTGGTGGGCGGCGAGACCGAAATGAAACCGTCTGTTTCCGGCCGGCGCATCAAGAGCTGCATACCGACCCAGGCCCCAAACGAGTAGCCCGCGACCCAGCACTGACTGGCGGCCGGGTTCGTGGTCTGAAGCCAATCCAACGCTGTCGCCGCGTCAGCTAATTCCCCGATGCCTGAATCAAATTCGCCCTGGCTGCGACCCACGCCGCGGAAATTGAACCGCAGGGTCGAAAAGCCGCGCTTCATGAACAGATGGAACATCTGAACCGCCACCGGATTATTCATCTGGCCGCCCGCCTTGGGGTGGGGAGACAGGATCAGGGCGATGGGCGCGGTTTCGCTCTTGCCGGCTGTATAGCGACCTTCGAGCCGTCCGGCGGCACCGGTGAGAACCACTTCGGGCATGACTTACCTCAAATTCGCGCGAGCAATAGTTGACTAACGCGCTAGGTCTTCCTAGATGCGATCAGGTTAGGACCGGCGCGAGGCGGCGGCTTTAGCACAACGCCTTCCTAAAACGCTCGAAAAATCCGACACGGATGGAACCACGCGATGCGCCTGAGCACAAAAGGTCGATATGCCGTGATGGCCATGGCCGACTTGGCGCGTCGGGAAGCCGGGAGCCTGTCGGGAGAAAGGGCCGTTTCATTGGCCGATATCGCCGCCCGACAACAGATTTCACTCTCCTATCTAGAGCAGCTGTTCGCGCGCCTGCGGCGGCGGGGATTGGTCAAGTCACTGCGTGGTCCTGGCGGCGGCTATTTGTTGGCACGCACCTCACAGGATACCAGCATCGCCGAGATCGTGTTGGCGGTAGACGAGCCTCTGCGCGCCACCCGGTGCAGTCCTAAGTCGAAGGGTTGCATGCTGAAGGGCGAGCGCTGCCTGACGCACGATCTGTGGGAAGAAATGGGCCGACAGATCGAGGGTTATTTGGCCTCGGTGTCTCTGGCCGATGTGGTGACCGGACGTTTGACCTCAAGCCAACCGGAGGCCGCATGAGCTCCGGGATCTATCTAGACTACAATGCGACCGCACCGCTGCGACCGCAGGCGCGAACGGCAATGCTGCGTGCCTGGGACATCGGCGGAAACCCCTCATCGGTGCACGCGACAGGCCGGGCAGCACGCGCGGTTGTCGAGCAAGCGCGCGCCGAGATCGCCTCGCTGGTCGGCGGACCGGCCTCGTCGGTGATCTTCACCAGTGGAGGCACGGAGGCCAATGGCCTGGCTATCGACAGTGCGGTCGCCGCCGGAGCCAAGCGCTTGATCGTCGGCGCCATCGAACATGAAAGCGTGCTGGAGACCGCCAAGGCCTCAGGCCTGGCGGTGGAGATCATGCCGGTCACGGCGGCAGGTATGGCGGATCTAGCCTGGCTGAAGGCGCGGCTGGAGACCTGGGACTCAGCGGACGGCAAGCCCTTTGTCGCCCTGATGTTGGCCAATAATGAAACCGGGATCGTGCAGCCGGTTGTTGAGGTTTCAGAATTGCTGCGGAGCCAAGAGGGCTGGCTGCATGTGGATGCAGTGCAGGCCGCCGGCAAGATTGCCTTTGATAGCCGTGCTTTGGGCGCAGGGACCTTGGCGGTCTCGGCGCACAAGCTTGGCGGTCCTCAGGGGGTCGGTGCCCTGACCTTTGGTCCCCGCACCACCTTGGTTCGCCGACAACATGGTGGCGGCCAGGAGCGGGGTCGACGCGCGGGCACTGAAAACGTGGCGGGCATTGCAGGCTTCGGTGCGGCAGCTGTGGCGGCAATGGCCGACCATGATGATGACGCGTCGTGGCGTGACGAGGCGGCGCGACAACTTGTGAACCTGGGTGCCGTCGTCATCGGTGAAAACTCCCAGCGTCTGCCCAATACGCTGTGCGTTGCCATGCCGGGTCAGGCTGCCGACCTGCAGGTCATGGCCCTGGATTTGGCGGGATTTCGCGTCAGCGCCGGCTCGGCCTGTTCGTCCGGAAAGGTCAAGTCCAGTCATGTGTTGACGGCCATGGGCCTCGATGACGTTGCAGGCTGCTCCATTCGCGTCAGTGGCGGCTGGGCGACCACGCAGGCTGACTGGCAGGCCTTTGTTCAGGTTTGGGCGACCCTTCAATCCAATGCGCGACAACGCGCTTCTGCGGCTTAGGAAATTCGCTATGGCCGCTGTCAAACAAACCGTCGATCAGGTTGAGAGCTTGGAGAAGTATGAGCACGGCTTCGTCACCGAAGTCGAACAGGACTTCGCGCCCAAGGGGTTGTCGGCTGACACCATCCGATTCATCTCCGCCAAGAAGGAAGAGCCGGAATGGATGCTCGCGTGGCGGATGGAGGCCTATGAGCGCTGGTTGGCCCTCGAAGAGCCGGACTGGGCCAAGGTCAAATTCCCCAAGATCGACTACCAAGACAGCTATTACTATGCCGCGCCCAAAGAGCGGCCTGGACTGGCCAGTCTTGACGAGGTCGACCCTGAGATCCTGGCCACCTATGCCAAGCTAGGCATACCTTTGCGCGAGCAGGAGGTGCTCGCCGGGGTCATCGGCTCGCCGCGTTATGCCGTGGACGCGGTGTTTGACAGCGTCTCAGTGGTCACCACCTTCAAGAAGGAGCTGGCCGCAGTCGGCGTGATTTTCTGTCCGATGAGCGAGGCGATTCGCGAGCACCCTGAGCTGGTGAAAAAGTACCTCGGCACGGTGGTGCCGGTCTCTGACAACTTTTTCGCCTGCCTGAACTCGGCGGTCTTCTCGGACGGCAGCTTTGTCTACATTCCGCCGGGCGTGCGCTGCCCCATGGAGCTCTCGACCTATTTTCGCATCAATGCGGCGCAGTCGGGCCAATTCGAGCGCACCCTGATCATCGCCGACAAAGGGGCTTACGTCTCCTATCTGGAGGGTTGCACAGCCCCCATGCGCGATGAGAACCAACTCCACGCCGCTGTGGTCGAGTTGGTGCTGCTGGACGACGCCGAGATCAAGTATTCTACCGTCCAGAACTGGTATCCGGGCGATCCGGAGACGGGCAAGGGCGGCATCTACAATTTCGTCACCAAGCGGGCCGATTGCCGCGGGGATCGCTCGAAGGTCAGTTGGACGCAGGTCGAGACCGGCTCGGCCATCACCTGGAAGTATCCGTCCTGCATCCTGCGCGGAGAAAGCTCCAGCGGGGAGTTCTACTCCATCGCCATCACAAACGGACGCCAACAGGCCGATACCGGCACCAAGATGATCCACCTGGGGGCCAATACCCGCTCGCGCATTATATCCAAGGGAATCAGTGCCGGACGATCCTCCAACACTTATCGAGGTCTGGTCTCGGCTCACCCCAAAGCCAAGGGCGCGCGCAACTTCACCCAGTGCGACAGCTTGTTAATCGGCAAGCACTGCGGTGCCCACACGGTGCCCTATGTGGAGGCGCGCAACGGCCAATGCGTGTTCGAGCACGAAGCCACCACCACCAAACTCTCCGACGATCAGCTGTTCTATGCCATGCAGCGAGGTCTCAGCCAGGAAGAGGCCGTGCAGCTCTTGGTCAACGGCTTCGTGAAGGACGTGCTGCAGCAACTCCCCATGGAGTTCGCTGTGGAAGCGCAAAAGTTGGTGGCGATCAGTCTTGAGGGGAGTGTTGGATGAGTGAACAGGAAACCAAGATGTCTTTCCAGCACGCCTTCGAGGCCGAGCAACTCCGCCGCGAACGTGAGCGTCAGGCCCGTGAAGAGGCCGAACGCGCCCAGCAGGAGGCTGACCACGACCGGGCGACGGCGCTCCACCAAGCCTTGGCCGCTGAGTCTGTGTTTCTTCAGAGCCGCAAGCTCACCCTGGACCGCACCCGCTATGCCGTGACCTTGGATCACGCCGACTTCCGCCTGCGGGCCTATTTCGAGGACGGTAAGGTCAGCGTCACCTCAGCCGACAAACGCGACGCCTTGGCGACCTCAGCTGCGCCGCGCAAACAGGTGAGTGTGGACAGTGTCGAGGACGCGCTCAACGTGATGGCTCAACTCTTGGCCGATGAGGTCGCGGTATGAGCGAGACTAAGGACGTTTGGTTCCGTTACCGCGCCACGCCGCGCGGCAATCTCGTCTGGCCGGTGAACACCAAGGGCTGGGTATCGGTGTTGGCGATCACCGTCGCGCCAACTCTATTGTTCTTGGGGGTGGCGAAAGCCCTGCAAGTTCGCAGCAGTTGGGCACTCTGGGGATATTTGACGGTGGCCATCCCAATCATGGTGGTGGTCTTGCACAAGCTATTTTCGACCAAGGGTAAGCAGTCCTAGATGTTATCGATCTCTAATCTCCGGGCTGAAGTGGGCGGCAAGGAAATCTTGCAGGGCCTGACGCTGGATGTCCCGGCCGGGCAGGTGCATGCCATTATGGGTCCTAACGGCGCGGGCAAGTCGACCTTGGGCTACGTTCTGACGGGGCGTGAGGGCTACGAAGTCACCGGCGGTGGCGCGACCTTGGACGGCAAGGATCTGTTGGCGCTCACCCCCAATGAACGGGCGGCCAAGGGGGTGTTCTTGTCCTTCCAATACCCCTTAGAAATCCCGGGGGTTCCAGCCCTGACCTTCATCCGCGCGGCGATGAACGCGCAGCGCAAGGCCAATGGCCAGGCGGAGATTTCGGCACCTGAGTTCCTGAAGCTGGCCCGCGCCAAGGCCCAGTCGCTTAAGATCGACTTCGAAATGCTCAAGCGGCCGCTGAACGTCGGCTTCTCCGGCGGCGAGAAGAAGCGAATGGAAATCTTCCAGATGGCGATGCTGTCGCCCCGCTTCCTGATTCTGGATGAGACCGATTCCGGCCTGGATATCGATGCGCTGAAGATCGTCTCTGACGGTGTCAACGCCATGCGCAGCCCTGAGCGCGCCATGCTAGTGATCACCCACTATCAGCGCCTGCTCGACTACATCAAACCAGATCGCGTCCATGTGCTGGCGGGAGGTCGCATCGTGGCGTCCGGCGGACCGGAGCTGGCGCTTGAGCTCGAACGTAATGGCTATGACAAGTATGCGAGGGCGGCGTGACCGTCGCTACCGCCATACGCACGGGCGACGCGACTGAACTCCCATCGCGCCGCGACGAGGACTGGCGGTGGACGGATCTGCGCGGGCTATTGCGCACCCTCCCGCCGGCGTCCGTGCCATACGACGCCGAGCCCCCGGTCGGCCCCTTCGCGCATCTGGCGGACCTGCCCATCCATGTGGTCAACGCCTCCAGCCCGGTGGTGATCCGCTGCGCCTCGGCGAAACCCTATGTGGTATCTTTGCATTTCGCTGCGCTGGGCGGAGGATCGCACACCGCTACCGCCAAGATCGAGGTGGCGCGAGGTGCCCATCTGATCCTTTTAGAAAGCTACGAAGGCGACGCCAGCCGCTATCTCGCCAATCTTGACATGTCTATCAGCCTGGGCCCCGAAGCACAGGTGGAACGCATCGTCTTGGCTGCGGATGATAGTGAGGGCGTTAGCGTATCCAGCACCGAGGTGACGCTGGAGCCGAAGGCGCAGTTCTCACAGACGGTGCTCAGCGACGGCGCGCGGCGTCAGCGCATCGAAACTCGTGTCATCCACCCCGGCGCGGGTGCTGCCGTGCGGCTGGACGGTGCTTATCTGCTGAGCGGTCAACGCCATGCTGACCAGACGAGTGTGGTTAGTCACATGGGTGCCGACGGCGTCACCAGCCAGCTCACCAAGGGCGTGGTCCGCGATCAAGCGCGCGGCGTTTTCCAAGGCCGCATTGTGGTAGAGGAGGGCGCTGACCGCACCGACGCCCGAATGGGTCACCACGCGCTCATCCTCTCCGATCGAGCCGAGATCGACGCCAAGCCCGAACTGCTGATCCATGCCGACGAAGTGGTCTGCGCCCACGGCAACACCATCGGTGCCCTGGACGAACAGGCCCTGTTCTACATGCGCCAGCGGGGCCTGCCGGAGATTGAGGCCCGCGCACTGCTGATCGAGGCCTTCGTCGGCGAGGTTATCGACCGCATAACCTATGAGCCGGCCCGCGAAATCGCCCGCGCTTGGGCGACGCAAAGGCTGAGGGTCTAGCCATGGCCTTCGATGTCCAGACCGCACGCAGCCAGTTTCCGATTCTGTCACGACAGGTGAACGGCAAACCGCTGATCTATCTGGATAGCGCTGCGTCGGCTCAAAAGCCCCGCGCGGTCATCGACTCGATGGTCCATGCCATGGAGCATTCCTATTCCAACGTGCATCGTGGCCTTCATACATTGGCCAACGAAACCACCGAAGCCTATGAAAAGGCGCGGAAGAGTGTTGCCGACCTGATCAATGCCGACCTCTCTGAAATTGTCTTCACGAAGGGCGCGACCGAGGCGATTAATTTGGTTGCTGCCGGGTTAGGCCAAACACTCAACCCCGGCGATGAAGTCCTGCTCACGCAAATGGAGCACCATGCCAATATCGTGCCCTGGCATTTCCTGCGCGAGCGTCAGGGCGTGGTCTTGAAGTTCGTACCCGTGCTGGACGACGGTCGCCTCGACATGGCCACCTATACCTCTCTGCTGGGACCCAAGACCAAGGTCGTGGGCTTGAGCCATATGTCCAATGTGCTGGGTACGGTAAACCCCGTGGCTGAGATGATCGTCCAAGCCCGCGCCGTTGGGGCCATCACCTTAATCGATGGCTGCCAAGCCATCGTCCACCAAGCCGTCGATGTGAAGGCGTCGGACGCTGATTTCTACGTCTTCTCCGGCCACAAGCTCTACGGCCCCACCGGCATTGGCGTGCTCTATGGCAAGGCAGAGCGTTTGGCGGCTCTACCGCCCTATCAAGGGGGCGGTGAGATGATCGCGTCGGTGACGCTGGACGCCATTACCTATGCCGACCCACCGCACAGGTTTGAGGCCGGCACTCCGCCGATCCTGGAGGCCATCGGCCTAGGCGCGGCCATAGACTGGCTTGCAAGCTTCGATCGTGCCGCGATCGCGACCCATGAGCACGCGCTCTATGAGCGGGTTCGCGAGGGATTGAACGGTGCCAACTGGTTACGCGTTTTCGGTGAGGCACCTGGCAAGGGCGCGATCCTGACCTTCAGTGTTGAGGGAGCTCACGCGCACGATGTAGCCCAAATCCTTGATCGCTACGGCGTCGCTGTCCGCGCCGGCACCCATTGCGCCGAACCCCTGATGACCCGGTTCGGCGTGACCTCAACTGCCCGAGCCAGCTTCGCGCTCTATAATACCGATGCGGAGGCTGACGCCTTCGTCGAAGCTCTCTACCGTACTCAAGCCTTTTTTGCCTAGAAGATGACCGCCATGGATGATGCCGCCCCCATCGTGACCGCCCCGCTCAGCCAAACCGAGCTGGACGCCATCACCGATCAACTGATCGAGGCCCTCAAGACCGTGTTCGATCCGGAAATCCCGGTCGACATTTATTAGCTCGGCCTAATCTATAAGGTCGATGTGTCTGACGACAAGGACATCGCCATCGACATGACGTTGACCGCCCCCGGCTGTCCGGTGGCCGGCGAGATGCCAGGCTGGGTCGAGGACGCCGTGCGCGAGGTTCCTGGCGTGCGCAACGTTAAGGTCGACCTAGTGTTCGATCCGCCCTGGGACCCCTCGCGAATGTCGGACGAAGCAAAACTTCAACTCAATATGTTCTGATTTAGGTTTTCAGCCCCATATAGAGACCATGACCGACCTCATCACCGCTCCACCACGCGCTCGACGCCCCCGCCCTAAAGTGGTTAGCCTGACACCGTTAGCGGCTGAGCGCGTCCGCGAGATCATGGGCCGTGCTGCAGAGCCCTATGCTGGACTGCGGGTGGGCGTGAAAAACGGCGGCTGCGCGGGTTCGGAGTATATCGTTGAATATGCCAGCACCGTCGGCCCCCTGGACGAGATCGTCGAGGATCAGGGCGTCACCATCCTGATCGAACCCAAGGCTGTGCTATTCCTGATCGGCACGGTGATTGACTATGAGGTCAACAAGCTCTCGGCTAAGTTTGTGTTCCGCAATCCAAATGAGACGGACGCCTGCGGCTGTGGCGAGAGCGTGACTATTGAGCCGGGTAGGGCCCTGGACGCATAGGCCCGCCTGCCGCCATACTGTCCTGAGCATCATTGGGGACAACATGACCGACATCCTGACTGTCGAAAACCGCGACGCCGTAGACTTTGTTACCCTCAATCGGCCCGAGCGACTCAATGCGCTCAACCAGCCTCTGTCTGAGGCTTTGTTGGCTTATTTTGAGTCCCGGCGACGCAGGACCGACATCCGCGTGATTGTGTTGGCCGGGGCGGGTCGGGCCTTCTGCTCCGGAGCCGATCTCAAAGCCGGCGGTCAGCCGGACGCTTTGCAGGACGGCCCCAACGGGGACTGGATGTTGCGTGATACCCTGCGCGCCATGCGGGCCTGTCCGCAGCCCATCGTCGCCTTGGTCCAAGGCGCAGCGGCTGGGGGCGGCATGGCCATCGCTCTTTGTGCTGACATCATTGTTGCCGGCGAGAGCGCGGCCTTCCATCCGGCCTTCATCAAAATCGGCCTGTCTGGCTCTGAGCTGGCCGTCAGCTGGCGACTGCAACGCACCATCGGCGTAGCTCGGGCCCGCGAAATGCTGCTGACCGGCCGTCCAATGCTCGCCGTCGACGTACTCAGCTGCGGGCTAGTCTCCCAAGTTCTCCCCGATGATCAACTGGCCGCTGAAGGTGCGCGTCTAGCCGAAGACATGCTCAAGGCCGCCCCGGACGCCCTGCGCATCTCCAAACGCACCTTCGACGCGACGCTGGAAGGGATTAGCTTTGAGACCGCACTGGAGATCGAAGAGCGCGGCCAGATCCAGATGATTCGAGCAGGTCGAAGAGGGTGAGCCGGGGAGGCACCCCTACTGCCCCATAAACACCGCGACACGTTTTTGCAGGAAGGCCAACACACCCTCTCGGCTGTCTTTTGTGCGCCCGGCGACCTTTTGCGCCATGCGTTCGGCATGGAGCTGTTCTGAGAATCCGGTGTCGAGGCTTTCCCAGATCAGTTTACGGATGGAGCCCAGGGACCAAGGGCCGGTAGCGAGTGATTTCGCAAGTTCCATGGCTGTGGCCATCAGTTGATCATCCGGGACGCAGCGATTGACCAGACCCCATTCCAGGGCAATTTTGGCCGGGACGCGTTCGCCGAACAGAGCCATCTCCATGGCCCGAGCTTTGCCGATCATTCGAGGCAAGAGATAGGTGGATCCACCATCGGGGACCAAGCCAATACGGCGGAAGGCTTGCATGAAATAGGCGCTATCTGCGGCCACAATGATGTCGCCCATCAAGGCCAGAGAGCAGCCAACACCCGCTGCGACGCCATTGACCGCTGTGACGATAGGGAACGGATAATCCCGCATAGACTTCATGAAGGGGTTGTAGATCGTCTCGAGCGCCGCGCCGGAGTCAGGT